>DASSKO010000064.1:0-9519 GCA_035690425.1 Nocardioidaceae bacterium | reverse complement strand
TCGTTTGACTACGCGATGGCCGGCGCCTAGGTTTGCCGTGTCCACGCGGGAGCCCGGAGCACCGGGCTGAGAAGAGGCTGCCGCTGCCTCGACCGTCGAACCTGATCCGGATAATGCCGGCGCAGGAAGATCGGAGTCGCTGGTGCCCCTCCCCCCTTCACAGCACGTCGCCACGCAGGCAGTCGCCCGGTGCCATCTGGTCACCGACACGCGGCCCGGCCGGGACGTGCTGGCCATTACGGCTGCCGCACTCGATGCGGGTGTGCGGTGGGTGCAGGTGCGCGCGAAGCACCACACCGACCGTGAGCTGATGCTGCTCACCGAGGCCGTGCTCGACCTCGCGCGGCCGTCCGGTGCGACCGTGGTCGTCGACGACCGCGCCGACGTCGCCCATGCCGCAGGGGCGCACGGCGTGCATCTGGGAGCCACCGACCTGCCGGTGGAACGGGTACGGCGGATGCTCGGCGCCGAGGCCGTCATCGGCGCGACGGCACGCGACAGCGCGGAGGCAGCGGCCGCCGCGGCGGCGGGAGCGACCTACGTGGGTGTGGGCCCGGTGTTCGCCACCTCGTCCAAGACCGGGCTGCCCGCCCCGGTCGGGATCGATACAGTGGCCGCGGTCGCTGCCGACACCGACCTCCCGGTGATCGCGATCAGTGGCATCGACGCCGGGCGTGCGCAGGCCCTGCGTCGTGCCGGTGTGCACGGTGTCGCCGTGCTGTCCGCGGTCTCCGAGGCCGCCGATCCGGCCATGGCCGCTGCCGACCTGCTCGACGCCGTCGAGGTCTGACATGCGCGTCGCAGTCATCGGCGGAGGGGTGGTCGGGCTCAGCATCGCCTGGCGACTGTCTCGGCGCCACGACGTCACGATCTTCGATCCGGCTCCGGGCCGGGGCGCCTCGTGGGCCGCCGCCGGGATGCTCGCCCCCGCCGGCGAAGCCTGGCACGGCGAGGAGCCCCTGCTGCACGCCGGCCTCGACTCGCTCTCCCGCTGGCCGGACTTCGCCGCCGAGCTCACCGCAGCCTCCGGCATCGACCCGTGGTTGGCGCCGGAGGGCACCTGGATGGTCGGGGCCACCGACGACGACGGCGCCGAGGTTGCCCGGGTCGTGTCGTTGCTGCAGTCCCACGGCCTCAGCACCCATCGGCTCGCTCGTTCCGACGTACGCGCGGCCGAGCCTGCCCTGCACCCCCGCCTGTCCACCGTGGTCGACGTGCCCGGCGACCTCAGCGTGCACAACCGCCGGCTGCTCCAGGCGCTGCTGCGGGCGTGCGCCTCGGCGGGCGTGCGGATGGTGGAGGACCGGGCCGACATCGTCGTCGAAGACGGCCGCGCCACCGGGGTGCGCCCACGTGGCAGCGGAGCCTTATCGGCTGCCGACGTGGTGGTCGCCGCGGCCGGCAGCAGGCTCGCCGAGATCGCGGGGCTGCCACCGGAGCTGGCGACCGTGTGCCGCCCCGTGAAGGGCCAGATTCTCCGCCTGCACACTCCACATCCCTTGTTGACAAGGACGGTTCGCGCGCTGGTGCACGGGATGTCCGTGTACGCCGTGCCACGACGCGACGGCGAAATCGTGCTCGGCGCCACGTCGGAGGAGCACGGGTACGACGAGGCAGTCACCGTCGACGCGGTCCACGACCTGCTGCGCGCCGGCGTCGCCGTCGTACCCGGGCTGCGGGACTGCGAGCTGGTCGAGACGCTGGCCCGCTCACGGCCCTGCACGCCCGACAACACGCCCCTGGCCGGCGCAACCGGCGTCGACGGGCTGCTGGTCGCGGGCGGACACTACCGCGGCGGTGTGCTGCTCGCCCCGCTGACCGCGGCGACGATCCAGGCCCAGATCGAGCAGGCCCCGGTTCCGGAGGCTGCGCTGGCCTTCTCACCCGAGCGATTAACAGGAGCACGACGATGACGATCCAGGTCAACGGTCGACCCACCGACATCACCGAGCCAATCACCGTGCAGCACCTGCTCCAACAGCTCGACCTGCCCCGAACCGATGTCGCCGTCGCCGTCGACGGTGCGGTGGTGCCCAGGTCGAGCTGGCAGCAGACCGACGTCGGCCCCGAGGCGCAGGTCGAGGTCGTCACCGCGATGCAAGGAGGATGACGATGCAGACAACAGATCCGCTGAAGGTCGCCGGTGACGAGCTCGAGAGCCGGCTGCTGCTCGGCACCGGCGGCGTGCCCAGCCTGGGCACGCTGGCCGACTGCATCCGAGCCAGCGGCACGTCGCTGGTCACGGTGTCGATGCGCCGGGTGCGCCCGGACGCGCCGGGCTCACCACTGCAGACGGTCCGCGACGCAGGGGTGCGGGTGCTGCCGAACACCGCCGGCTGCTTCTCCGCCCGCGACGCCGTGCTCACCGCGCAGCTGTCCCGGGAGGCGCTGGGCACCTCGTGGGTCAAGCTCGAGGTGATCGCCGACGACCAGACGCTGCTGCCCGACGTGGTCGAGACGCTGGCGGCGGCCGAGCAGCTCGTGGCTGACGGGTTCGACGTATTTCCCTACACCACTGACGACCTGGGCGTCGCGCGCCGGCTCGCCGACCTCGGCTGCGCGGCGGTGATGCCGCTGGGGTCACCGATCGGCAGCGGCCTCGGGATCAGCAACCCCCGCGCGATCGCGGCGATCTGCGAGTCGGTCGACGTACCCGTCGTCCTCGACGCCGGCATCGGCACCGCGTCAGACGCCGCGCTCGCGATGGAGCTGGGCTGTGACGCGGTGCTGGCCGCGACCGCGATCACCCGGGCTGAGGCGCCGGCCCGGATGGCGACGGCGATCGCCGCCGCGGTGGAGGCCGGTTGGCTGGCCCGGGCGGCCGGGCGCATCCCACGCCGGGAGTCGGCGCTGGCGTCCAGCCCGTTCGAGGGGCTGCTGGGATCATGACGCTGCCACCGCTGCTGATGCTGACCGACCGCCACCAGCTGCCGCCCGGGCATGCGCTGCGCGAGCAGGTCGCACGTGCCGTCGAGGCGGGAGTGCGGGCGGTGATCCTGCGCGAGCGGGACCTCGACGACCGTGCGCGGACCGAGCTGGCGCGCGACCTGGCGCGGGTGCTGACGGGCGCCGGCGGGCAACTGATCCTCGCGGCGCCCCGGCTCGGTCTGCCGCACGGTGTGCATCTGCGCGCCGACGACCCGCCGCCGCGCGAGCGCCCAGCCGTCGTCGGCCGGTCCTGCCACAGCGAGGACGAGGTGCGCCGGGCCCGGGCGGAGGGCGTCGACTTCGTGCTGCTCGGGCCGGTGGCGACGACGTCGTCCAAGCCCGGTTATGGCCCGCCGCTGGGCATGGCCGGACTGCGCGAGCTGACGGCCGCCCACCCCTCCCGTGACGCTTCGATGATGCAGCCGAGGATCTACGCGCTCGGCGGCGTCGATGCGAGCAACGCCGCCGACTGGATCGCCGCCGGCGCCGACGGAGTCGCGGTGATGGGCGCCCTGATGCGCGCCGACGACCCCGGCCGCGTCACCAGCGACCTGCTCTCCGCCCTGCCGACGGCCGAGGTGCCGGCATGACACCGCCCACCGCACTCACGATCGCCGGGTCCGACTCCGGCGGCTGCGCAGGTGTCCAGGCAGACCTGACCACGATGGCGGCCCTCGGCGTCCACGGCACGTCCGTGCTCACCGTCGTGACCGCGCAGAACACCGTCGGCGTCCAGGGCCTGCACCCACTGCCGACCGACGTGGTCGCCGCGCAGCTGGCCAGCGTCCGCGACGACCTCCCGCCGCAGGCGGTCAAGTGCGGCCTGCTCGGCACTCCCGAGCTGGTCGACCTGGTCGCCAAGGCCATCGCCGATGGGCTGCCGGCCCCGGTCGTCGACCCCGTGCTGGTCGCGACCAGCGGCGACGGGCTCACCACCGGCGACGTCATCTCGGCGTACTCGGACCTGCTGCTGCCCAGCACGCTGCTGCTCACCCCGAACGCCGACGAGGCGGCGGCCCTGCTCGGCGGCGGCGCGCTCGAGACGCTCCCGGACCTGCGCGACGCCGCCCGCGCCCTGCACGCGATGGGCCCGCGCGCGGTGGTGATCACCGGTGGCACCGACCAGGGCACCTGCACCGACGTGTACGCCGACGCCGACGGGGTCCGTGAGCACACTGCCCCGGCGATCGAGACCCGCAACGACCACGGCACCGGGTGCACCTACTCCGCCTCCGTGGCCGCTCACCTGGCCCGCGGTGCCGACCTGCGCACGGCGTGCCGCAATGCCACCGACTTCGTCCGCCGGCAGCTCGCCATCTCCAGCAGTTGGCAGCTCGGCGCCGGCCACGGACCCGTCGCGCACACGACCGAGTCCTGAGCCGTCAGGCGTCCGAGCCCAGTGCCGCCTCCACGGCGGCGGGCAGCAGCTCGCCGGCCCGGCCGCGGAGCACGACGGTGGCGAGGTCGTCCAGCGGCGTCGGCTCGTCGTTGACGATGGCCAGCGACGCGCCGACGCGCACTGCGTCCACCGGCAGCTGCGCGGCCGGATAGACCTGCAGCGAGGAGCCGCTCGCGAGCATGACGTCTGCCTCGCGGACGAGGGCGAGCGCCTCGTCGATAGCGGCCGGGAACAGCATCTGGCCGAAGGAGACCGTCGCCGACTTGACCAGTCCCCCGCACTGCGGGCAGCACGGGTCGGGATCACCGGCGTCGATCTGCTCGAACGCCCATGTGTACGGTGCGCGGAAGTCGCATCCGTCTGGTGTGCCGTCGGTCGGCGCCGCGCCGATGCACATCACCTCGCGCGCGGTCCCGTGGAGCTCCACCACATGTCGCGAGCCGGCCAGCTGGTGCAGACCGTCGATGTTCTGCGTCACCACTGCGGCCGACGGCCCGGCCTGCTCGAGCCGGGCCAGGGCGAGGTGTGCGGGGTTGGGCGAGACGGCCTTGGCGAAGAACTCGCGCCGCATCGCCCAGGAGTTCGCCCGCACCTCGCCTGAGTCGACGTAGCGGTCGAAGGTGAAGTCCCGCGGGTCGTACCGCGTCCAGAGCCCACCTGGGGAACGGAAGTCGGGAAGGCCCGACTCGGTCGAAATCCCGGCGCCGGAGAACGCGACGACCCGCTCGGCGTCTGCCAGCAGCTCGGCCAACGAGCCGATGTCAGTCATCACCCCTCCACAGCGACGGGCAACGCACCCGGAAACCTACCCATGAGGATTGACCGTTGCGCGCAGCCCTCCCTACGGTGGACATACCTCGTGGGTGCGACGGGGTTCGGTCGGGGCGCGACTACTTTGCGCCCCGACCTTCGCGTCGGGCAACCGGGCCCACAGCCGACGACGGCCTCGCGAGCCGGGGCCACGACTGCACCCGACCCCGCGCAGCGCCGTACCCGGCAGTCGGACTCCCCGAGGTCTTCTCCCGCCGACCGAGGCCAGCAAGCCGAGGTAGGCACGAGAACGCCATGGTCCCTCGGTTTCCTCTCCCCCGCCGAGCGTGGGCCGGTCAGCCGCCGGCGACTGCGGGGATCACCGAGACCTGGGAGCCGTCGGTCGTCGCGGTGCCGAGGCCGTCGGCGAACCGCACATCCTCCGTGCCGACGTAGACGTTGACGAACCGGCGCAGCTCGCCCTGCTCGTCGACGATGCGGCCCTTGATGCCCGGGTAGGAGGAGTCCAGCGACTCCAGCACCTCCGAGAGGGTCGCCCCCTCGGCACTCACCTCCGACTCGCCCTTGGTGTAGGTGCGCAGGATGGTGGGGACGCGGACGCTCACGCTCATGGGGCTCCCTTGCTCGTCGGGTCGGATCAGATCAGGTCGGCGGCGGTGAACGCCGAGTACGACGGGTCGATGGTGGCAGCCGGGCCGACCCGGTCGGCAATCGCGTCGAGG
The DNA here is from genome assembly GCA_035690425.1 of Nocardioidaceae bacterium. Taxonomy (GTDB): domain Bacteria; phylum Actinomycetota; class Actinomycetes; order Propionibacteriales; family Nocardioidaceae; genus DASSKO01. The sequence continues at coordinate 3,699 of DASSKO010000064.1, read as the reverse complement.
GTCTTCAGGCCGTCGCCGGTGTTGAAGACCACGGTCTCGGCGTCAGGATCGAGCTGGCCGGTCTGCACCAGCTTCTTCAACGTCGCGACGGTGACGCCACCGGCGGTCTCCGCGAAGACTCCCTCGGTGCGGGCGAGCAGCGTGATGCCCTCGCGGACCTCCTCGTCGGTGACGTCCTCGATGCTGCCGCCCGTGCGTCGCACGGTGTCGAGCACGTAGGGTCCGTCCGCCGGGTTGCCGATCGCCAGCGACTTGGCGATGGTGTCGGGCTTGACCGGGCGCACCACGTCGTACCCGTCCTTGAAGGCGGCCGAGACGGGAGCGCAGCCGCTGGCCTGGGCACCGAAGATCCGGTACGGCGACTCGTCGACGAGCCCGAGCCGGGTCAGCTCGCCGAATCCCTTGTCGACCTTCGTCAGCTGCGACCCCGACGCCACCGGGATGACCACCTGCGGCGGCAGTCGCCAGCCGAGCTGCTCGGCGACCTCGAAGCCGAGGGTCTTCGATCCCTCGGCGTAGTAAGGACGGACGTTGACGTTGACGAACGCCCAGTCGTCCTCCTCGCCAGCGATCTCCGACGCGAGCTTGTTGACGTCGTCGTAGTTGCCCTTGACCGCGATCAGCGTGCCGCCGTACACGGCCGTCGTCAGCACCTTCGGGCGCTCGAGGTCGTGCGGGATGAACACGACGGTCTTCATCCCGGCCCGGGCACCGGCTGCCGCCACCGCGTTGGCGAGGTTGCCGGTCGACGGGCAGGCGAACACGGTCATGCCGAGCTCGCGCGCCGCCGACAGGGCCTGCGCGACGACTCTGTCCTTGAACGAGTGGGTGGGGTTGCCGGAGTCGTCCTTCACCCAGAGCTTCTTGATGCCGAGCTCACGAGCGAGGTTGTCGGCCTCGATCAGCCGGGTGTAGCCGGGCTCCATGTTGCGGCTGGAGGTGATGTCGGTGGGCACGGGCAGCAACGGCTGGTAGCGCCAGATGTTCTTCGGGCCCGCCTCGATCTGCGCCCGGGTCACGTCCGGAAAGTCGTAGGACACTTCCAGGGGGCCGAAACACTCCAGACACGCGTAGAACGGTCCGAGGTCCTGCTGGTGCCCACAGGCTCGGCAGGTGAGGCCGACGGCGTTGCCGAACGCGCCCGCCCGCAGCGTCTGCGTGCTTGGGGTGGTGGTGCCCGAGGTGGTGGTCAGGGTCGCGCTCACGAGGCCTCCTTCTCATCTCTCTCAGCACCGGATCTCGGTCTGAGACGGACGTGGCACCATGGCCAGCTTGTGGGCCTCGTCGGAGGTGAGCTGGCTGGTTGCCGGGGCTTCACAGGGCCGTATCCCTCTGCCCCTCTCGATGAGCTGCGGTCAGCCTAGACGCGACCACATGCACCCGACGAATCCATGCCCGTATATTGAGATATTCGTTCACCTACTGAGACAGTCGACCCTTGCCCAGGCGGCAACCGCGGCAAACCTGCGATCTCGCGGCGAGGGAACGCTCCTGCCTCCGCGCGAGGTTTGGCTCACGCTCGGGCACCGCGCCGGGTACGGCGGTCCGCGTACCTGGCGCGCGCCTGCGCCGGCGTCACCGGGTACCCGCCGTCGGCCAGGCCGGCCAACAGCTCGAAGGGGTTGCGCGTGCCGGGGTTGCGGCACCACACCCACGACACCCCGGCCGCCACCGCGTACATCGGCAGCATCGGCAGCCCGAAGCACACGACGTACTGCCAGGCGTGCCGTTCCTCGTGCGCCTGCAAGCGCGGCCGCTGCTGCAGCCAGTCCGCGGAGTGCGGGGTCAGCACGACCGAGCCGAGCGTGAGGGCGTGCGCGCGCAGCAACGGCGACCGGACGTGCGTAGCTACCCAGATGCCGCGAGGCGCACGGACCACCGAGCCGCCTCCGAGCCGCGCCACCAGCAGGCCCACCGGGGTGGACAGGTTGGCCCAGTTGGCCACCTGCCGGGCGCCTTCGAGATGCATCGGACCTTTGACTTTTCGCACATCGAGTCTAACCTCCGACGCTCAGTTGTGCTGGGTTGTGCTGGGTTGTGCTGGGTTGTGCTGGGTCGTGCTGACGCGAAGTCCGCCGGGCTCGGAGTCGGTAGGCCGCCCATGAAGGTTCTGCTATCGGAGCAGGCGTACCCGGATGGGGAGGTCGAGATCGACCCATGCGCGATCAGCGGTGAGCACCTCCGGAGGCATGCTGCGTACCGTCAGCGCGAGGCAGCATCGGTCACCAAGTGAGAGAACGCGGCCACCCTCGAGCGATCGCAGAGCACCCGCCAATTCGGCATCTGCTTCGATGACGGGCTCGATGACCACACCTGCGGCAGACAGCAATTCTCGCACTCGGCTGGCATCCACGTCGGTGTCGATCAGCTTGCCGATCACCTCGGCTAGGTTCGCGGCGCCCAAAGATGCGGAGGCCAGTTCCGCCGCGACGACGTCCGCACCGGCCTCACCGTGCACGAGCGCCAGGACCGCTGACGCGTCGAGAACTGTCATTCGCCGACAGACGCCGCGAGCCGACGGTCAGCCAGCAGCTCGTCCACCAGCGATCTCACCTGCGGCACGTCCGACGCCAGTCCCCGTAGCTCGGCGACGGCATCCTGTTGCCGCTCAAGCACAAGACGCTGACCCACGAGACGTAGCTGCAGCTGGTCCCCAGGAGAAAGGCCCAGCGCCCTCCTGATCTCGGCCGGAATGACGAGACGGCCCTGCTGGCCGAGCACCAGTGTGGCATCCATGACGCCATGGTGCCACACCGAGTCATTTCGTGCCACGGCTCGGGGTGCCAGCCGGTGCCCATGGTCCGTCGCCATGTTCTCGGGCGAGCGCGGGGATCATTCGTGCGATGCGCGATGAGTTCCGCGGCCCGGGCCGGTCTACACGGTGCAGCGAGACGGGTGCCCGCGCAGACAACGAACGCAGGCGGTGCGAGCCGCTCGCAGGAAGAGGGAAGCCAGATGCACATGAAGCTGGAACTCGTGCCGGTTCCGGTCAGTGACGTAGACCGCGCGAAGGCGTTCTACATCGACCGGCTCGGCTTCATCGAGGATGTCGACGTGCGGCCCGCGGATGGAGTGCGGGTGGTACAGGTGACGCCACCCGGCTCGGCGTGCTCCATCGGTATGGGCACCGGCATCCCTGCGTACGACATGGCGCCCGGCGCAGTCAGGGGCTTGCACCTGGTCGTGGCCGACATCGAGCAGGCCCGTGCCGAGTTGGTCAGCCGCGGTACCGACGTCAGTGACGTCGAGGACGTCGGCGGCGGGGTCAGGTACGCGTGGCTCGCAGACCCGGACGGCAACACGCTGACGTTGCAGGAGATGTCCTGGCGCACCGGAGACGATTTCTAGCCCACTGGACCGCTGCCCGAGAGCCAACATCGAGAGGTAGCCCGGGTCACGCGGTATCGAACGTGGTGTCGCGGAGGAGTTCGGCGGCGCGGTCGGGCTCGGTGAGAGCGGCCAGGATCAGGTGCCGCTGCGCCCAGCGGCCGGCGGACCAGGCGAGCGCATTGGCCAGGCCGTCGGCGGTCGCGGCATGCGGGCTGCCGTCGTCGGCGACCCACCAGGACACCTCCTCGCTGTCGACGCTCAGCTCCTCGTGCTCCCACCAGGTGGCTGGCACCTCGGGCACGAGCCGTCGTACGGTCTCTGGCACCTGCGCCGGGGTTCCCTCGCTGTCGATGTGACCGGTCGCCACCT
>DASSKO010000063.1:0-5622 GCA_035690425.1 Nocardioidaceae bacterium | reverse complement strand
AACGCCGACATCGCCGCCCCGGTCGACGGCGCGGTGGCCGCCAACGCCAACGTGGCGGCGCCGATCAACGCCGGCGTGTCCGCGAACGTCGGCTCGGTCGACAGCCAGGCGGTGTCGGTCTCGCAGCAGGACGCCATCATCAACCAGAACATCGACGGTGCGGCCACCGCCGTCGCCGACCAGACCTCCACCATCGACCAGTAACCGGCGGTGACCACCCTCGGGGGCGTAGAGGTCCTGCGCCGTGCCGACGGGGTGCAGCTCATCGGCGAGATGGCCGGGTCCGGCTACCGGAAACCGCCCGCGCTGGTGCGCCGCGCCGACGGCCAGACCATCTCGCTGACCCCACTGCTCTACCTGCTGCTCGACGCGGTCGACGGCCGTCGCGACATGGAGCAGGTGGCCGCGGTCGTGTCAGAGCGAGCCGGTCGCCAGGTGAGCGCCGCGAACGTGCGCACCCTGGTCGACGCGCGGCTGCGTCCGCTCGGTCTGCTCACCCTCCCCGACGGCAGCGAGCCATCGGTGAGCAAGTCGCATCCGCTGCTGGCGCTGCGGCTGCGCTGGGCGGTCACCGACCCGGAGCGCACCCGGGCGGTGGCCGCGCCGTTCGCGGGGTTGTTCCACCCGGTGCTCGTCGGCCTGGTGGTTGCCGCGTTCGCGGCGGTGTGCTGGTGGGTGTTCTTCGAGAAGGGGCTGGCCTCCGCGACGTACCAGGCCTTCGACAAGCCCGGCCTGCTGCTACTCGTGGTCGCGGTGACCGTGCTGTCGGCGGGGTTCCACGAGTTCGGGCACGCGGCGGCGGCGCGGTACGGCGGCGCCACGCCCGGCGTGATGGGCATGGGCGTCTACCTGATCTGGCCGGCGTTCTACACCGACGTCACCGACTCCTACCGGCTCGGCCGCGCGGGTCGGGTCCGCACCGACCTGGGTGGTCTGTACTTCAACGCAATCGTCGCCGTGGCGATCAGCGCCGTGTGGTTGGCCACCGGGTACGACGCTCTGCTGCTCGTCGTGGCGACCCAGATCCTGCAGATGATCCGCCAGCTGACCCCGCTGGTGCGCTTCGACGGCTACCACGTGCTCGCCGACCTCACCGGCGTTCCGGACCTGTTCCAGCGGATCGGCCCCACCCTGCGCGGGCTGCTGCCCTGGCACTGGCACGATCCGGAGTCCACGGTGCTCAAGCCGTGGGCGCGTGCGGTGGTGACCATGTGGGTGCTCGTCGTGGTGCCGATCCTGCTCTTCAGCCTGGCCATGATGGTGATCGCCGCGCCCCGGGTGGTCGGCACGGCGTGGGAGAAGTTCGGCGAGTACCACGCCTACCTGGCGCAGGCGTGGGCGCAGGGTGACGCGACCCGGTCCGCCGCCGGGGTGATTGCGATGGCGGCGATCGCGTTGCCGATCGTGGGCAGCGGCTACGTGCTGGTGCGGGTGATCCGCAAGGTGGCGACGTCGACGTGGCGTCGCACGCGCGGCCGCCCCGTCCGTCGTACGGCTGCCGGGGTGGTCGCCGCCGTGGTAGCCACCGGCGTGGCCTGGGCGTGGTGGCCGGGCGGTCACACGTACCGGCCGATCCGGCCCGACGAGCGCGGCACGATCATGGACGCGGTCGGCCTGCTGCGCCCGGCGTCCGCGCCGGTGCCGGGACTGCGCGTGGGCCAGCGCGGCACGGCGTACGCCGTCTGGGGCCCGGACCAGCCGCGGCCCACCCAGGCGCGCCCGCAGCTCGCGGTGATCATGGTGCCCCGGCCGGCCTCCCAGTCCCCGCAGGCGGTTACCGCCGCGAAGCAGGCTCCCACCTGGGTATTCCCCGTCGACAAGCCGCTGGCGCCGGGCCCGGGGGACAACCAGGCGCTCGCGGTGAACACCAAGGACGGCACCGTCGTCTACGACACCGCGTTCGCGCTGGTCTGGGTGAAGGGTGGCAAGGAGGCGCTGAACCGGAACGAGGCGTACGCGTTCGCCAGCTGCACGCACTGCGCCTCGGTCGCGATCGGTTTCCAGGTGGTGCTGGTGGTGGGCGACAACCACGTCGCCGCGCCGCAGAACATCTCCGGCTCGCTGGACTACCAGTGCGTGAACTGCCTGACCTACGCAATGGCCGAGCAGCTGTTCGTCACCCTGCCGCGGCCGTTGAGCGGGGACGCGCACGCGCAGCTGGAGCAGCTGTGGCGGCGGATCGCGAAGTTCGGGCACCGGATCGAGAAGGGCGCGGTGCCGCTGTCGAAGATCAAGCCTCGGCTGGAGGCGTACAAGAAACGGATCCTGGCGATCATCGTCGCCGACGAGCCGGGGGTGCTGGCGTCACCGTCCGCGTCCCCGTCGACGTCTGCCTCCGCCTCTCCGTCGGGCTCGCCGTCAGCGTCGCCGTCTGCCTCACCGCCAGGGTCGCCGTCTCCCGCTGCGAGTACGTCGTACGGCGCGGGTGTGAGCTCGACCGCTTCGCCGGCATCCTCACCCACGGCAGCGCCGTCGCCGACCCCCTCTCCGAGCCCGACTGGCTCCCCGACGCCCACGTCGTCCCCGACCATGACGACCTCTCCGACCGCGACGTCCTCGCCGACCTCGTCGCCCACAGCCTCCAGCTCGCCCTGAGCGGAACTGTCGGAGGCGGGTGGTCTGCTGCTCCAGGGGTCGACCGAGACAGCTGGAGCACACCATGAACCCACCACACGACACCGCGACGGTTGCGCCGTTCTGGCGGGTGCAGTCCGTGTTCGACCCCGACGGCACCGGCAAGGACTTCGCCTACACGATCGGCCTGCACGAGCGCGGCCTCCCGGAGCTGCACATCTGGGCGCGGCCCAGCCTGGGGGAGGACCCGGGACTGGACTGGATGTTCAGCAACCGCGACCGGACGGGGGTGCTCAACGAGTTGGCTGGTCTGCTCGTCGCGGGCCGGCTCTCGATCGGCAGTGAGGTCACGCGGGAGTACGACGAAGGTCTGGCGCAGGTCACCTTCCGGGTCGAGCCGCCCGGTGACAAGGAGGCGCTGGAGGCGTACGGCGTGCCGCCCGGTGTCGACGTGCTCCCCGTGCTGTGGTCTCTTCGCCGCGCACCCGAGGGACCACTCGCGCCGCTCACGCCCGAGGCGGAGGAGCAGGCACACACTCTGTTCCTGGAGATCAGCCGCGGTCTCGACTTCACCCGGGAGGCGCCCCCTGGCTGGGAGCTTCCTTCCATGCCGTGGTTCGACGTGGGCCAGCGGTTCGGTCCGCTGACACCCGTGGTGCTGGCCCGTGCCGCGCAGCTGTGGCAGGCCGACGACAACACCCTGCGTGACCTCCTGCACTCAGCCGTGGCAACGTCCGCAGGGTTCTCGCTGAGCGCCGCGACGGTGATGGCGACAGCGACCGCGCGGCCCGCAGGACGGCGGGTGCACGTGGAGGTTCTGCACGACGCATGTCACGACCTGGTGGACCACCTGACCGAGCACTCGGAGGCGGCACGACACCGGTTCAGCCGGATCATCCAGATGCTCCACCCCCAGCAGTGGAGCTCACTCGATCGGGCGAACCGGTCCGATCTCCGGCTCAACCTCGGCGGCCTGCTGCACTACCTGACGGTCGGATGCCTGGCCGTCGAGGCGGTTGCCGACCTGGCCGATCAGCCGCTGCTCCTGCAGGCACGAGGTCCGTGGGTGGCTGGCCTGCGCGGCGAACATGTGCTCTCGGACCCGGCATGGCGTGCCGCACCTCAGGTGATCAAAGCCGTGCATTGGCTCCTCGCCCCATGCGACGCGCAGACACTGAGCAAGGTCGCCGATGTGCACTACCTTGCCGTTGTACGCGGGATCGTCGGAGCGGAGGGGTACGGCGACGTGTGCGCACGGCTGCAGAGCTGGGCTTTGACCTCTGCGGCGAACTGCTCCTGGAATGACGTCCTCTGTGCGCTTCCCGGCGGGCAGCCACTGTTGTGGACAGCGCGTGGAGCGGACATCGGCTCAGCGCCGCTCCTGGAGAGCTGGGCTACCTGTGTCGCCTCTGCGCTGACCCATCGAGCAAGACTCTCGACGGAGGACGTGCACACCTTCGCCGTACCGTTCGCCGCCGACCTGCCCCACCTCGAGGGGGTGCTGAACGCGGCCTTGTGAGGTGCTCGAACCGCGGCGGATAGCCCGGCGAGTGGAGCCGGCGCTGGTCAGACGTGCACGGGCGGGGTGACCAGGGCCGGCTGCCGACCGGCGCAGTCGGTCATGAAGTGACGCCAGCCGTGCTCGGTGACGAGGATGAACTCGGAGCCGAAGACCCGTCGCAGGTGGTTGGAGTACTTCCACGCGTTGAACCAGGGGCTCTCCTGCGGGCCGAACACGCACAGCCCGGCTCGGACCAGCACCGTGAGCATCGAGTGCTGCGGCTCCTCCTCGCGCGGGATCGGCAGATTCGACACTCGGCGGTGGATCTCCCTCCTGGCGTCGTCCCAGTCGTCGAGCAGCGCGGGCTCGTCGAACCGCTGAACGGTCACGATCCGCTGCTCGGTGGACGGGTCGGCGACCAGGACGAGGTACGCGCTGTCCTCGGTCAGCGGGACCCGCTCGGCGACCTCGGCGATCACGGCACCGGGATCTCTGTACTCGTAGCTATGGAGCTTCATGGGCTGAGCCTGCCTGAGAACGACCGCATCCCGTCGGCGTTGTCCACAGACGTCGAACTCGGGGATGCGCGTACGCCTTGGCGTGGGGCAGCCTCGATGAACGACCAACGAGGAGGGGCCATGGGCTGCACCATCGACTTCATCGGGCACATCGACATCGAGCCGAGCCTCAACGACGACGAGATCGCCTACCTCACCGCGTTCAGCGAGTCACGCCGCTGTTCCCGGGACGGTGGGCCGTACGTCGTACCAGGCAATCCAGCGGCGGAACGGGACGAGGGCATCCCCACAGCGCAGGCGAACACCGGCGCGGACGGGCAACCGGGGTACTGGTGCGACTGGGTGCCCTGCTGGGACGGCTGCTGCCTGGCCTACAACGGCAACGAGAAGTTCTACAGCTCGGTGGCGTGGCTGAAGTACCTGATCGAGCACTTCCTGAAGCCGGGCGCTCGTGCGTCCCGGTCCGGGCTGGCGTTCTTCGAGGGCTTCACCTTCGACCATGTTCTCGAGGGGATGGTGGTTGGCTGCCGGCGTGACAACAAGGAGCTGTTCGCCATCAACGTCAAGAACAACCGGGTCACCGAGAAGATCCTGCGCCCGGCCGACCCCCGGTACCTGGACTTCCCGCCGTTGCCGTACGAGCTGGAGATCGACCGCTGGGAGGGAGGGCGACGGCGCAGGCGGCGCCAGCAGAGGCAGACCGCCGAGGTCGTCGACCTGGCGACCGGCCTGGTGATCGAGGGCTGAGGGCCATCGCGTGATGGCCCCTGGCATCCCCGGACATGCGCCCAGGTTCGCCAGATTCCGTCCCCAGGTTGGCGGTTCCTGCGTGTCGTCCACCGTCAGAAAATTGGTTCTCCGCGGGGGTGGTGGGTGCCCGTAGCGTCGGGGCATGACCTCGACCCTGGAGCGCGGGACTCGCGCGGACTCGCCGGATGCGCCGGCCGACACGTCGGCCGACTCGGCGGAGTCTGCTGTGCGCCCCGACCAGCCGTCGACCGGTGGCGGCCGGGGTGGGCCGCAGTGTCC
>DASSKO010000062.1:0-59300 GCA_035690425.1 Nocardioidaceae bacterium | reverse complement strand
GGAGAATCTCATCAAGCCGGGTCGTGCGGTCTTCTCGGCCGACGCCTTCGGCCACAAGGGCAAGATCTACGACGGCTGGGAGACGCGCCGCCGCCGGGATGACGTCTCCTCCGGTCGGCACCACGACTACGCGATCGTCCGCCTCGGCGTACCCGGGATCGTGCGAGGCGTGGTGATCGACACCGCCTGGTTCACCGGCAACTACCCACCGCACGCATCGGTCGAGGCGACCGGCGTCGACGGGTTCGCCTCCCCGGCCGACCTCGAGGAGGCCGAGTGGGAGACCCTGGTGCCCAGATCACCGATCGCCGGGGACACCGACAACGTGTTCGAGGTCGCCGACGACCGGCGGTTTACCCATGTGCGGCTGAGCATCTACCCCGACGGCGGGGTGGCGCGCCTGCGGGTGCACGGCGAGCCGAGGCCCGACCCGCGTTTCCTGACGGGCACGGTCGACCTGGCCGCGCTCGAGTACGGCGGCGACGTCGTCGACTGCTCCAACGCCTTCTACTCCGCGCCTCGCAACATCCTGCGGCCGGGCCGGGCACGCAGCATGGGCGATGGGTGGGAGAACGCGCGCCGGCGCGACGACGGCAACGACCACGTCACGGTGCGGCTCGCTGCACGAGGCCGGGTGCGGCGGGTCGAGATCGACACATCCTGCTTCGTCGGCAACGCGGCGGGCTGGGCGCGGCTGCGCGGCCTCGACGCCGACACCCACGACCTCGCCGACGCCGGAGCGTGGGCCGACCTGGTGCCCAGGACCCGGCTGCAGCCAGACACCCGGCACCACTTCCGGGTCGGCTCGGAGCCGCCCGTCACGCATGTGCGCCTCGACATCTTTCCCGACGGCGGCGTCGCGCGGCTGCGGGTCGGTGGCGAGCTGACCGAGGAGGCACTCGCCTCGGCGACCGTGCGGTGGCTGGACAGTCTCCCGGCCGCACACGCGCACGCGGTCCTACAAGCCCTGGGAGTGTCCGCGGACGACGCGACCGAGCTCGTCGGACGGCGCCCGTTCGGCCGGGTCGACGCGGCCGGCGCCGGCCTCGTGGCCCAGTTGCTGACGCCGTGAGGCGTTGGTGACCGGTGAACGGCAGGTGAACAGTGGTCGAAGGCTTGGTCGGTGCGGCGCAGAGCGACCAGGCCCGGCGGTCGCACTGCGTACCATCGGACCTGTGCACGAGTCAGCCGCGCTCGCGCTCGGCCTTCTGATCGGGGTTGTCCTCGGAGCGTTGTCGATGCTGGCCTTCCGGGTCAGCGAGCGCCACCAGCGCACCGCACCGCGGGCTCCAGAGCCCGCGGTGCCCGGCGGCGTCAGCGCGGTGCTGTCGGTGCTGCGCTCGTCGGCTCTGGTGCTCGACGTCGACGACCGGGTGCTGAAGGCCAGCGCCCCGGCGCACGCGCTCGGCGTCGTACGCGGTGACCAGCTCGTCGTCGACGAGCTGCTCGACATGGTCCGGCAGGTCCGCCGCGACGGGCAGATCCGGGAAGCGGACCTCACGATCAGGGGGATCGGTCAGCCCGGCGCGCCGGCCCAGGTCGCGGCGCGGGTGGCCCCGCTGGGCAGTCGCCTCGTGCTCGCCCTGGTCGAGGACCGCACGCGCGAGCGCAGGGTCGAAGCCATCCGGCGTGACTTCGTCGCCAATGTCAGCCACGAGCTGAAGACCCCCGTCGGCGCGCTGGGCCTGCTGGTCGAGGCGGTGGGCGAGGCCGCCCACGACCCGGAGGCCGTGACCCGCTTCGCCGGCCGGATGCGCATCGAGTCCGAGCGGCTCACCCGGCTGGTGCAGCAGATCATCGAGCTGAGCCGGTTGCAGGACGGCGACCCGATCGACGCTGCCACACCCGTCGACATCGACTCCGTCGTCGACCTCGCGCTGGACCGGTGCCGCGTGGACGCCGAGGAGAAGGGGGTCGACGTCGTGCGCAGCGGCGAGCGCGGTGTGCGGGTGCTGGGAAACGGTGACCAGATCGCCCTTGCGCTGGGCAACCTGGTGGAGAACGCCGTCGTCTACAGCGTGGCGAACTCCCGTGTCGTCGTGACGGTGCGCGCGATCGGGGACGGTGGCGTCGAGCTGGTCGTCAGCGACCAGGGCATCGGCATCCCGCAGGCCGAGATCGACCGCATCTTCGAGCGCTTCTACCGGGTCGACCCGGCGCGGGCCCGCACCACCGGCGGCACCGGTCTCGGCCTCTCGATCGTCAAGCACGTCGCCGCCAGCCACGGTGGTGAGGTGCAGGTCTGGAGCGTCGAGGGACACGGCTCCACGTTCACCTTGAGCCTCGCTCGGGGAGGCATCCCGCGCGATCCGACGCAGCCGATCGTCTCGCAGGAGGCGGCCCCATGACCCGAGTCCTGGTCGTCGAGGACGAGGAGAGCTACCGCGACGCCCTGACCTACGTGCTGCGCAAGGAGGGCTTCGAGGTGTCCACCGCCGCTACCGGCCCGAAGGCGTTGGCCGACTTCGAGCGATCCGGTGCCGACATCGTTCTGCTCGACCTGATGCTGCCGGGGCTGCCCGGCACCGAGGTCTGCCGGCAGCTGCGGCAGATGTCGTCGGTGCCGGTGATCATGGTCAGCGCGAAGGACACCGAGGTGGACAAGATCGTCGGCCTCGAGCTCGGAGCCGACGACTACGTCACCAAGCCGTACTCGCCCCGTGAGCTCGTCGCGCGCATCCGTGCCGTGCTTCGCCGGGGGCAGGAGGCCGACCCCGCCCCGTCGACACTGGAGGCTGGCCGGGTGCGGATGGACGTCGAGCGGCACGTCGTCACCGTCGACGGCGACGAGGTCAGCCTGCCGCTGCGGGAGTTCGAGCTGCTGGAGATGTTCCTGCGCAACTCCGGCCGGGTGCTGACCCGTGGACAGCTCATCGACCGGGTGTGGGGTGCTGACTACGTCGGCGACACCAAGACCCTCGACGTACACGTGAAGCGGCTGCGGGCCAAGGTCGAGCCAGACCCGGCCGAACCGCGCTATCTGGTCACCGTGCGCGGGCTCGGCTACAAGTACCAGGGGTGAGTCTCAGGGGATGATGATCTCGGCGTAGGGGCCGGTGTGTGACTCGATCGGGACCCGGCGCACGATCGGTTCGCCGGTCGCGAACTCCAGCGTGAGCTCGACGAACCATCCGGGCCGCATGCCTTCGCCCGAGAACGTCACCGCCTGCGACTCGTGCAGCTGCACCAACTGCTCCGGCGGAAGTTTGACCTCCTCGGTCAGCTCGGCCGCGATCGTGCGGTCGCCTTCGGTCTCCACCTCGACGCCGGTCAACGTATCGGTCTCCTCGCCCTCGTTGAGCATCGTCGCCACCAGGGTGCCGCTGCCCTCACCATTGGCCACGATGACCATGTTGAAACCCTGCGCGGTGCCGCTCTTGTCGTAGACGCCGATGCCGGGCGTGTAGGGCTGTTGCACCTGGCTGTCGAAGTTGGATGCACAACCCGACAACACCGGCAGGGCTGCGGCGACCGCGAGCGCTGCGGCGCCGCGACGAAGTCGATTGGTGAGGTGCTGCACGTCTGGTCCTCGCAGGTTGTTTGTGCCGGACTGAGCAACCAGCTCAGGGCTAACCGGCCACAGACTATCGACCCCTTCGCGTGCGGGTGTCACCAGGATGGCGTCCGGGTCGGCGACCTGCGGGTGGGGAAATGCCCGCCGACTGCATGGACAGCGCCTGTTTGTCAACCCCCACTTGCCGTCTGACCTGCGTAAACGCCGAGGGAGTGACGCTGCGCACGTGGTATCCTGGTCTCCTGGAAAGGGGTACTTGACACATGACCTTCACAGTCGGAGAGACGGTGGTTTACCCCAATCATGGGGCCGCCGTGATCGAGGACATCGAAACTCGTCAGATCAAGGGCGAAGACAAGACCTACCTGGTGCTGCGCATCGTCGCGCAGAACGACCTCGTCGTGCGCGTTCCCGCGTGCAACCTCGACCTGGTCGGCGTGCGCGACGTCGTGGACCGGGACGGCCTCGATCGTGTCTTCGACGTGCTGCGAGCTGAGCACACCGAAGAGCCCACGAACTGGTCGCGTCGTTACAAGGCCAACCTGGAGAAGCTGCACTCCGGTGACGTCATGAAGGTGGCGGAGGTAGTCCGCGACCTGTGGCGTCGAGAGCGGGAGCGCGGTCTGTCGGCAGGGGAGAAGCGGATGCTCGCCAAGGCGCGCCAGATCCTGGTCTCCGAGCTGGCCCTGTGCGAGAAGACCAACGAGGACAAGGCGGAGACCCTCCTCGACGAGGTTCTGGCTTCCTGACGCCTCGGCCCCCGGTAATCCACCGGGGGCCTTCTTCTGTCCGCGCCGATCGGTGTGCCGATCGCTCCCGGCGGCGTGATAGGTGTACGGCGTGCCTGTTGCCGCGATCATCCCCGCCGCCGGCCTCGGGGTGCGGATGGGGCCGGGCGCGCCCAAGGCGATGCGCGAGCTCGCCGGTGAGCCGCTGCTGGCGCATGCCGTGCGGTCGTTGGTGTCCACGCACGAGGTCGACCAACTGGTCGTCGTCGTCGCAGCGGACCGGGTCGACGACGTCCGCCGCCTCCTCGAGGACGGCGGCGTGCTCGCGGCGACAGGTGGGCGCGTCGACCCGAGCAGCCACGCCTCGCAACTGCGGGTGGTCGCAGGTGGCTCCTCTCGGCGGGAGTCGGTGGCTGCCGGCCTGCGTGCGGTGGACCCCGACACCGACGTGGTGCTCGTGCACGACGCCGCACGGCCGCTGGTGCCTGCGGAGGTCGTCGCCCGGGTCGTGGCGGCGGTGCGTGCCGGCGCCCCCGCCGTCGTACCCGTGCTCGCGGTGACCGACACGATCAAGCGGGTCAGGGGCGACGAGGTCGTCGAGACCGTCGACCGCTCCGCGCTACGGGCGGCGCAGACCCCGCAGGGATTCTCGCGTACGGCGTTGCAGCGCGCGCATGCCGAGACCACGAGCGTGGCGACCGACGACGCCGGCATGGTCGAGGAGCTCGGACTGACCGTGCGCGTCGTCGACGGTCACGCGGAGGCGTTCAAGATCACCCACGCCTTCGACCTCGCCGTCGCCGAGTCCGTCCTGCGCGGCAGGGGCTGAGGCCCGAACACGAGCAAACCTGCGATCCCGGCGTGAGAGCTCCTCACCAGCCACCCTCGGCGCGAGATCGCAGTTTTGCCCCCGGTCCCCTCGGCGCGAGATCGCGGTTCTACCCCTCCGCGGGACGAAGGAGGCAGTCAGGCGCGGGTGACCAGGGCGGTCGCGATCGCCGCGACCCCCTCGCCGCGGCCGGTGAGGCCCAGGCCGTCGGCCGTGGTGGCGCTGATCGAGACCGGGGCGCCGACGAGCGCGGTCAAGACCTCCTCGGCCTCTGCACGCCGGTCACCGAGCCTCGGCCGGTTGCCGATCACCTGCACCGCGACATTGCCCACCGTGTACCCGGCATCGCGCACCCGCCGCACCGTCTCCCCGAGCAGAGCGGCCCCGCTGGCGCCCGACCAGGCGGGCTCGTCGGTGCCGAAGTTGCTCCCGAGGTCACCGAGGCCGCTGGCAGAAAGCAGGGCGTCGCAGGCAGCGTGGCACGCGACGTCCGCGTCGGAGTGCCCGCTCAGACCGGCGGCCTCGTCGGGCCACTCCAGCCCGGCCAGCCACATCGGCCGCTCGGCGGTGAACCGATGGACGTCGACGCCGATGCCGGTACGGAAGCTCGGTGTGGTGCTCATTGCCCTCGATCATGCCCCAGAATGCGTCGGATGCGGATGTGACGATGCGATAACCAGTGCTGTTCGCCCGTGATTCGAGCGCCTCTGCGGGGGAGGATCGAGGCGTGGATAGCAATGGAGACGTCACTGGCAGACGGTGGCTCGCAGCGCTCGCCGGTGCCGTCAGCGCGGCCGGCGGGCTCGCCGCAGCAGAGGTCGTGGCCGGGTTCTTCAGCCTGGGCGCCTCTCCGGTGCTGTCGGTGGGTGAGGGCATCATCGGGGTCACGCCGGGCAGCGTGGCGGAGGCCGCGATCCAGGCCGTCGGCAAGGCCGACAAGCCGCTGCTGGTCGTCGGCACCGTCATCGGTGCGCTCGTGCTCGGGGCGGTCGCCGGTGTGCTCAGCCTGCGGCGGTTGCTCCTCGGCGGTGCCCTGCTCACCCTGCTCGGCGTCGTCGCCGGGTGGGCCGCGCTCGCACCGGCCGACGCCGGCACGGCCGACGTGTTCCCCGCCGCGGCCGCCGTGGTCGTCTCGGTGCTGCTGCTCAGCTGGCTGCACAGCCTGCTGACCGGCGACAGGTCCGCGCAGGGCGCGCAGCGTGCCGACATCAGCCGCCGGGCGTTTCTGCAGCGCACCGGGCTGGTCGCCGTGGGCGCGGTGGTGCTGGCCGGTGCGGGCCGGGCCCTGGGCGCGGGCAGACGAGCCGTGGAGGATGCCCGCCGATTCGTCTCGCTGCCGTTGCCTGAACCCGTGGTGCCCGAAGGCGTCGCCGTCGACGTTCCGGGTGTCGGCCCCTGGCAGACACCCAACGGCGCGTTCTACCGCATCGACACCGCGCTCGCCGTCCCCGAGGTCACGCCCGGCGACTGGCGGCTGCGCATCCACGGGCTGGTGGACCGCGAGATCGAGCTCGGGTACGACGATCTCGTCGCCCGTGGCCTGACCAGCGCCTGGATCACCCTGGCCTGTGTATCCAACGAGGTCGGCGGCTCCCTGATCGGCAACGCGTACTGGAGTGGCGTACCCGTGGCTGATCTGCTGGCTGAGGCCGGGGTGCGCCCTGAGGCCGACTCCGTCCTGCAGACGTCGGTCGACGGGTGGACGTGCAGCACCCCGCTGCGAGTGCTCACCGACAACCGCAACTCACTGCTCGCGGTCGGCATGAACGGCGAACCGCTGCCGATCGAGCACGGCTTCCCGGTCCGGATGGTCGTCCCGGGGCTCTACGGGTTCGTGTCGGCGACCAAGTGGGTGGTCGACCTCGAGGTGACGCGGTTCGAAGAGATCACGGCGTTCTGGACCGCGCGCGGATGGGCGGAGCGGGGGCCGATCAAGACCCAGTCGAGGATCGAGGTGCCACGGCGCGGCTCGACGGTCAGCGCCGGCCGGGTGCCGGTTGGCGGCGTCGCGTGGGACCAGCACACCGGGATCGCACGGGTCGAGGTGCAGGTCGACGACGGCCCGTGGGCGGAGGCCAGGTTGGCGGAGGTGCCCAACGTCGACACCTGGCGGCAGTGGGCCTGGGTGTGGGATGCCGAGCCGGGCGAGCACACGCTGACCGTACGTGCGACCAACCGCGTCGGCGAGACACAGACATCCGAGGAGCAAGGGGTGATCCCCGACGGCGCCACCGGGTGGCACACGATCGACGTCTTCGTCGAGTAGCCCGACCGCCCGCCCGCCGGCCCCGAATTGGCAAGGTACCCAGTCAAGTGCGGAGTTCCCTCGTCAAATTTCGACTCTTCTGACTGATCTGTGGGTCAGGATCGGCCGGGGGAGGCTGGGCTGGTAGCCGCCGAGGTTGAGCATGGCGAGTGCGATCAGTGCGTGGGCTGACTTGAAGCCGAAGGCGACACGGGTGAGTAGGCGGATCTTGGTGTTGACCGACTCGACCGGCCCGTTGGAAAGGCCGTGCTCGATCGCGGCGAGGATCTGGTCCTTGTGGTTGACGATGCGTCGTGCCAGGTCCACGAAGGCGGGTACCCGGCAGCGCCGGGCCCAGCTGATCCACCGGTCCAGGGCGGGTACTGCTTCGTCGTGCGGCATCCGAAAGATCAGCCGCAGCCCCTCCTTGAGCAGATAGGCCCGGTACAGCCGTGGGTCGCTGGTAGCGATCCACGCCAGCTTGGTCTGCTGTTTGTCGGTGAGGTTCTCGGGGTTCTTCCACAGCGCGAACCGCGAACCCTTCAGCTTCCGCGCCCTGTCCCGGCCCGGGGTGGGCTGGTGGTGGCCGGCCCACCCGGCCAGCCTGGGCTCGGTGCGGGCCAGCGCGCGGGCCTCGTTCCAGGCGTCGATGCGGACCCGGCTGAGCGCCTCATTGGCCCACTTCACCACGTGGAACGGGTCGGCGCAGCGCACCGCCTGAGGGCAGCGTTCGGCGGCCACCTCGGTGATCCATCCCGCCCCATCGGCCGAGACATGGGTGATCTGGGCGCAACGGTCCTCGCCGAGCAGATCGAAGAACCGCCGCAACGTCGCCTTCGTCCGGCCCTCTGCGGCCCACACCAGCCGGCCGGTGTCATGGTCGACCACCACCATCAAGAACTTCTGCCCACGCTTGTAGGAGACCTCGTCCACACCGATCCGACGCAACCCGGCCAGCCGGTCGACGGCCGCGTCGAAATCAGCCCAGACCCGCTCGATGATCGCGCCCACCGTGCGCCACGCCACCCGCATCAGCTCACACACCGCCGACTTCGACGTCCGCACCGCCAACCACGCCACCTGCTGGTCGAAGGCGTGGGTATGCCCCGCGCCGTGGCGAGCCCACGGCACATGGGCGACCACCACCCCATGCTCGGCGCAGTCCACCCGAGGCGCGTCAGCCTCCAAGAACGTGACCGTGGTGCCCTGGTCCAGACTCCGCCACCGCCTGCGACCAGCGCCGTCGTCATAGCCCGGGCAACGGCGTCGACACACACCGCAGCGGCCACGCCGACGCGCCATCGGCCGCACATGCACCACCAGGGCACCCGCTCTGCCCGCGGCAACCGGCTCCAACTCGACGTCCTCGATCGCCGTCTGTTCCAGACCCACCAACCCGCGCCATAGGCTGACACCACGCACGCCGTTCTCCTGCTCATAGTTTCTGTTCCTTGACAGCTCAGAAACCTAGTCAGGGAACGGCGTGCGCCACTCAGGGCATGCGGAAACCGCCCACAGATATGTCAGAAGAGCCGGTATTTCGCTGGGGAGCTCCCGATTTGGCCAGGTACCGTGCCAAGTGGGGGGACCACCTGGGGCGGGCACCACCCCGAATTGGCCGCCGGCGGTGCCGCACGTGACAATGGCTGGGTGACTTCACCGCTCCACGCTGCCGTCGACACGTCCCGGTCCGAGGCGCTGTTCGCGCGTGCGTACGCCGTGACGCCCGGCGGGGTGAACTCGCCGGTGCGAGCCTTCGGCGCCGTGGGTGGTACGCCGCGGTTCATCGCCTCCGCCGAGGGCGCCTACCTCACCGACGCCGACGGCAACTCCCTGGTCGATCTGGTCTGCTCCTGGGGGCCGATGCTGCTCGGTCACGCGCACCCCGAGGTCGTCGAAGCGGTCCAGCGCGCTGCTGCCGCGGGTACGTCGTACGGGGCTCCGGCCGTTCCCGAGGTGGAGCTGGCCGAGGAGATCGTCGCGCGTACGCCGGTCGACCAGGTGCGACTCGTCTCCTCGGGCACCGAGGCGACGATGTCCGCCATCCGGCTGGCCCGCGGGGTGACCGGGCGCGAGCTGGTGGTGAAGTTCGCCGGCTGCTACCACGGCCACGTCGACGCGCTGCTGGCATCGGCCGGCTCCGGGGTGGCCACGTTCGGCCTGCCCGGCACCCCCGGCGTACCCGAGGCGGCGACGGCCGCCACCCTCGTGCTGCCCTACAACGACCGGGACGCGGTGACGGCTGCGTTCGCCGAGCACGGTGACCGCATCGCCTGCCTGATCACAGAGGCCGCGGCAGGCAACATGGGCGTGATCGCACCCGATGACGGGTTCAACCGGTTCCTGTCCGAAACCTGCGCGGCCCACGGTGCGCTGATGG
Source organism: Nocardioidaceae bacterium (assembly GCA_035690425.1). Taxonomy (GTDB): domain Bacteria; phylum Actinomycetota; class Actinomycetes; order Propionibacteriales; family Nocardioidaceae; genus DASSKO01. The sequence continues at coordinate 49,604 of DASSKO010000062.1, read as the reverse complement.
TCAGCGACGAGGTGATGACCGGCTTCCGGGTGAGCCGCAGCGGCTACCACGGCCTCGACGGCGCGGGCTGGCGGCCCGACCTGATGACGTTCGGCAAGGTGATGGGCGGCGGCTTTCCGGCCGCCGCGCTGGGTGGGCGTGCGGACCTGATGGGCCAGCTCGCGCCTGGCGGCCCGATCTACCAGGCGGGCACGCTGAGCGGCAACCCGGTCGCCGCCACCGCAGGCCTGACCACGTTGCGGCTGGCGACCGAGGACGTCTACGCCCACCTCGACCGCACCGCCGCGCAGCTGCGTGCGCTGGTCGCCGACGCCCTGACCGAGGCGTCGGTGCCGCACGTCATCGGCTCGGCCGGGAACATGTTCAGCGTCTTCTTCGTCCATGACTCTGTGGACACTTCGGCGGGCAGCCCGGCAGCCGGTCCGGTGACCCGGATCCGTGACTTCACCGGCGCGCAGGCCCAGGCGACGCACCGCTTCCGGGCGTTCTTCCAGGCCATGCTCGAGCAGGGCGTGCATCTGCCACCCAGCGCCTTCGAGGCATGGTTCGTCGGCGCTGCCCACGACGACGCGGTGCTCGACCGGATCGCTGCCGGTCTGCCCCGCGCTGCGGCCGCTGCCGCGGCGGCCCACGCCGACGACGAGGGGACCACATGAGCAGCGACGGCGACGGGGGCCGCACAACCGTCGTACACCTGCTGCGGCACGGTGAGGTGCACAACCCCGAGGGCGTCCTCTACGGGCGGCTGCCCGACTACCACCTCAGCGCCCTCGGCCGGGAGATGGCCGACCGGGTCGCGCAGACCATGCGCGACCGTGACATCACGCACCTGGTCGCGTCCCCCCTCGACCGGGCGCAGGAGACCGCGGCCCCGTCCGCGGCGGCGCTCGACCTCGACATCGTCACCGACCGGCGGGTGATCGAGGCGGCCAACAACTTCGAGGGCAAGCCGTTCGGCCCCGGTGACGGTGCGCTGCGCCGGCCCGGCAGCTGGTGGCAGCTGCGCAACCCGTGGAAGCCGTCCTGGGGGGAGCCCTACCGGCAGATCGTGCCCCGGATGCTGGCAGCGATGGCCGATGCGCGCGATGCCGCCCGCGGCCACGAGGCCATGGTCGTGTCGCACCAGCTGCCGATCTGGGTCGTGCGCTCCGCGGTCGAGGGGCGCAGCTTCCTGCACGACCCGCGCAAGCGGCAGTGCACCCTGGCCAGCCTCACGTCCTTCACCTACATCGACAACGAGATCGTGTCCGTGGCCTACTCCGAGCCCGCCGCCGACCTGCTGCCGGTCAAGGGCAAACAGTTCACCGCCGGAGCCTGACCGGATGCCCCGTCGTACCCGCGCCGCCGTCGCGGCGACGCTCAGCATGGGCGTGCTGATCACCGGATGCAGCCAGGCCAGAGGTGGCGCAGAAGGCTTCGTGTCCGGCTCGGGCACGCTGAGCATGGTCGCGGTCGACGAGCGGCAGGAGGCGCCGCCGATCGCGGGCGAGACGCTCACCGGCGACCCGATCGCCCTCAGCGACTTCGCAGGCCAGGTCGTGGTGCTCAACGTGTGGGGATCGTGGTGTGGCCCATGCCGGTCCGAGGCACCTGAGCTGGCGGCCGCGGCCGAAAGGCTCGAGCACGCGCAGTTCGTGGGCGTCAACGTCAGGGACCACGGTCAGCAGGAGCGCGCACTGGCCTTCGTGCGCGCCTACGACCTGCCCTACCCCAGCATCTACGACCCGAACGGGTCGACCTTGCTGGGATTGCGGCCCCGTGCCACGTCCATCCCCAGCACCGTGGTCATCGACGCCGACGGCCGGGTCGCCGCGACGGTGCTCGGGGAGGTCACCGAGAGCACACTGGTGGGGCTCGTGCACGACGTGCAGGACGGTGGCTGAGTGGCTGAGTGGCTGCAGAGCACGGTGGCGGACGGCACGCTGCTGCTGGCGATGCCGGTCGCGCTGCTGGCCGGCGTCGTGTCCTTCCTGTCGCCGTGCGTGCTGCCGCTGCTGCCGGGCTACGTCTCGTACATGACCGGGCTATCCGGCGCCGACCTGCAGTCCCGCCAGAACGCTCGGGCGCGGGGCCGGATGCTCGTCGGCAGCATGCTGTTCGTGCTCGGCTTCTCGCTGGTCTTCGTCTCCTACGGCGTGCTGCTCGGTGCGCTCGGCGACCTGTTCCTGCAGCACCGGCAGTCCATCAGCCAGGTGCTCGGCGCTGTGGTGATCGTGCTCGGGCTGGTGTTCATGGGCCTGGTCCCGCTGATGCAGCGTGACGTACGCGTGCACCGGGTGCCGGCCGTCGGGGTGGCGGCGGCACCGCTGCTGGGCATGCTGTTCGGCCTGGGCTGGACGCCGTGCATCGGCCCGACCCTGGGTGCGGTGCTGTCCCTGAGCTACAGCGAGGCGACCGCGGGCCGCGGCGCCCTGCTCACGCTCGTCTACTGCCTCGGTCTGGGCCTGCCGTTCGTGCTCGCGGCCGTCGGGTTCCGCCGGATGATCAGCACGGTCGGCTGGGTACGCCGGCACCAGCAGTGGGTGACCCGGGCCGGCGGTGCGATGCTCGTGGTGGTCGGACTCCTGCTCGTGACCGGCTGGTGGGACCGCATCGTCGCGGAGATGCTGGGCTGGACGACCGGATTCACCACGGTGATCTGATGGGCCGCACCCGCACAGCCAGCGCGCCGGCGCTGACGCCGATGGAGCTCGCCCGGTGGGCCTGGCGACAGCTCACTTCGATGCGCACCGCGCTCATCCTGCTGTTCCTGCTCGCCCTGGCAGCCGTCCCAGGATCGATCATCCCGCAGCAGGCAATCAGTCCCAGCGACGTCTTCGCGTTCCGGCAGGCCAACCCCGACCTGTCCCGCTGGTACGACCGGCTCGGCCTCTTCCACGTCTACACCTCGGCGTGGTTCGGCGCCGTCTACGTGTTGCTGATGCTCTCGCTGGTGGGCTGCATCGTGCCGCGCCTGCGGCACTACTGGCGAGGCTTCCGCGCCGAGCCGCCCACCGCGCCCCGCCACCTGGCACGGCTGCCTGCCCACCACGAGTGGGAGTCCGACGCACCGGTCGAGGAGGTGCGCGGCGCCGCCGTCCGGGTGTTGCGGTCGGCGCGGTTCCGGCTACGCGAGTACGACGACGAGGCGGGGCGCCGGGTGGTGGCGGCCGAGCGGGGCCGGCTCCGTGAAGGTGGCAACCTCGTCTTTCACCTATCGGTGCTGGTGGTGCTGACCGGAGTGGCCATCGGCTCGCTGTTCGGCTTCACGGGCGGCGCTTACCTCGTCGAGGGGCAGGGCTTCTCCAACTCCTTGACCCAGTACGACGAGTTCAAGCCCGGAGCGTTGTTCGACACCGCCGACCTGGCGCCGTTCACGCTGACCCTGGAGGACTTCGAGGCCAGCTACCAGACCCAGGGCGACCAGCGAGGCGCGCCGCGGTCTTTCGACGCCGAGGTCAGCTACCAGGCCGCACCCGGCGCGCCGACGCAGCAGGCCGGGCTGCAGGTCAACGAGCCGCTGGAGATCGACGACACCTCAATCTTCTTGGTGGGCAACGGCTACGCGCCCGAGATCACGGTTCGCGACGGCTCCGGTCGAGTCGTGTTCAGCGGGCCGGTGCCGTTCCTGCCGCAGGACTCCTCGATGACGTCGTTCGGCGTGGTGAAGGTCCCCGACGCACAGCCGACTTCCCTCGGCTTCGAGGGCTACTTCCTGCCGACGGCGGCGATCACCCCCGAGCGCGGGCCGCACTCGATCTTTCCCGAGGCGCTGGACCCTGCCGTGGTGCTCACCGGTTACCGCGGCGACCTCGGCATGGACGACGGCCGCCCGCAGTCGGTCTTCGTGCTCGACAAGGAAGAGCTCACCCAGCTGGAGGCCGACGGCGAGCCGTTCCGGCTGCTGCTGCGGCCGGGACAGAGCAGACAGCTGCCGGGCGGTCTCGGCTCGATCAGCTTCGACGGCGTCTCCCGGGCGACGCAGCTGCAGATCAGCCACACCCCCGGCAAGGGCATCGCCCTGGGCGGCGTGCTGCTCGGGCTTGCAGGGCTGGTCACGTCGCTCTACATCCGGCCCCGGCGGGCCTGGGTGCGGATCAGCGGGGCCGACGGGCGTACCGTGGTCGAGGCCGCCGGCCTGGACCGGGTCTCCGGTGGCGACCTCGACACGGCGCTGGGCCGGTGGGTTCAGCAGATCCGCGCTCGCACCGACGAGCCAGCAGGGCAGAAGGAGTTGTCGTCGTGACCCTGACCCAATGGGGCGAGCTGTCCAACCTCGCCTTCGCGTCCGCAACCGTGGTGTACGTGCTGGCCTTCGTGGCGCACACCGCCGAGTGGGCGATGGCCCGGCAGGTCGGCAGCGACGCCGCGACGCAGCGCCAGCCTGAGCTGGTGGGCGCCGCCGGCGCCGAGCGATCCGATGCCCTGGCTACGCCCCGGTTGGATCGTGCCGCGGCGACGCGCGACGAGCAGGTGGTCGACCGGTGGGACCTGTTCGGCCGGATCGGGCTGTCGCTGACCGTGCTCGCGTTCGGCATCCACCTCGTCGGGGTGCTGGCCCGCGGGCTCGCCGCCGAGCGGGTGCCGTGGGGCAACATGTTCGAGTTCAACACCACCGGAGCGCTGACGGTCGCCGGTGCCTACCTGGTCGCAGCCCGGATCTTCCGGCTGCGCTGGATCGGCCTGCTGGTGACCGGCTTCGTGTCCGTCGTACTCGCCATCTCGATGCTGGTGCCGGCGATGTACGTCGCGCCCGGGCCGTTGGTGCCGGCGCTGCACTCCTACTGGCTGGTGATCCACGTCGCGGCGGCCGCGATCTCCGGAGGAGCCTTCGCCGTCGGAGCGGCCACCTCTGTGCTGTTCCTCATCCGGCAGCGGGCCGAGGCTCGCGGGCGGGTGAGCGGGGTGTGGACTCGGATGCCGGGCACGGCCTACCTGGACCGGGTCGCGTTCCGGGTGCATGCGTTCGCGTTCCCGCTGTGGACCTTCGCGGTGCTCGTCGCCGGCCCGATCTGGGCGCAGTACGCGTGGGGACGCTACTGGGGCTGGGACCCCAAGGAGATCTGGGCCTTCATCACCTTCGTCGTCTACGCCGCCTACCTGCACGCACGGGCGACGGCCGGCTGGCAGGGCCGTCGCGCCGCGTACCTGGCGCTGGCGGCCTTCGCGACGTTCTTGTTCAACTACGTCGGCATCAACCTGTTCGCCTCCGGCCTGCACTCCTACGCGGGCGTGTAGGGCGCCGCGATCAGCCGTTGGGCTCGTCGCCGCGCTCCTGGCGCTGTCGCCAGGTGAGCCCGCGCAAGAAGTCGGGATCGTCGTCGGGTGCGATCGTGCGTCGCTCCGGCCGCTTGGGAGTGCCGTCGTCGCGGGGCCGGCCGAGCACCAGCCAGCCGATCGAGCCCAGCAGCGGCACCAGCACGATGACCAGCGCCCAGGCCCAGCGCGGCAGCCCGCGCACCTGCTGGTGACGTGACTGAACCAGTTGGACCAGGCAGAAGATGGCCAGCGCAACGGCGACGAAGATGATAAACGCTCTGCCCATCGCGACCTCCCTGTTCAATCCCAGCGTAGGCCGCGACGCGACGCCACACGAGGCCGCTACGGTCTGGACATGAGTCTGGTGACGATCGAGGAGATCCGGGCCGCCGCAGACCGCATCAGCGGCCTGGTGACGAGGACGCCGCTGCTGCCCTGCGCCTGGGCGGAGCGCGCACGGCCGCTCTGGGTGAAAGCGGAGTCGCTGCAGCCGGTGGGGGTGTTCAAACAGCGTGGCGCCAGCAACGCGATCGCCGTACTCGACGCCGACCAGCGCAGCCGCGGGGTGGTGACGCACTCGTCGGGCAACCACGCGCAAGCGCTGGCGTGGGCGGCGCGGGCGGCGGGTGTCGCGGCGACGGTCGTGATGCCCGACAGCGCGCCGGCGGTGAAGGTGCAGGCCACCCGGACGCTCGGCGCCGAGGTCGTGATCGTGCCGCCGGCTCAGCGGTTGTCCACCGCACTGCAGGTGGTGGAGGACACCGGCGCGGTGCTCGTCCCGCCGTACGACGACGCGGCGGTGATCGCGGGGCAGGGCACGCTCGGGGCCGAGATCGCCGAGGACCTGCCCGACGTGGAGGCCGTGTTGGTGCCGGTCAGCGGCGGTGGCCTGGTCTCCGGCGTCGCGGTGGCGGTCAAGGCGCTCTGCCCGCACGCGCGGGTGATCGGCGTGGAGCCCGAGCTCGCGGGTGACCTCGCGGCCGGCTTCGCGGCGGGAGAGCGGCAGACGTGGCCGCTCGAGCAGACCTACCAGACCGTCGCCGACGGCCTGCGGGTCAGCCCCGTGGGGGAGCTGCCGTGGGAGCACATCAGCGCGTACGTCGACGACGTGGTGACGGTGTCGGAGGAGGCGATCCTGGCTGCAATGCGCAGGTTGGCGCTCGGTTCCCGCCTGGTCGCCGAGCCGAGCGGAGCCACGGCGGTCGCGGCCTACCTCGAGGTGCCGCATCGGCTGCCGCCCGGGCGCACCGTGGCGGTGCTGTCCGGCGGCAATGTCGACCCCGCCCTGCTGGCGTCGGTGCTGGCCGGCTGAAATACGCTGCTGAGTCGTGAAGTCGTTCGTGCTCTACACCGCCGCCCGCATCGGGTTGTTCGCGCTGGTGTGGGTGGTGGTCGCTACGGCCGCGTCGTACTGGCTGACCTGGGACATGGTCACGGCGCTGTGGACCGCGCTGATCGCGATGGCGGTGTCCTCCGTGCTGTCGCTGTTCCTGCTCCGGCCGCTGCGCGACCGGCTGGCCCTGTCGGTGCACGATCGGGCGGCACGGGCGCGGCAGAGGTTCGAGAGCTCGCGCTCGCGTGAGGACGACGATGGCTGACCTGGTCGGCTGCCGCGACGTCGACCGGTGTGCGCCGGAGACTCGGGCCTTCGTCAACGAGGCCATCCGCAAGGTGGAGGCCGACGCCAACCGCAGCGCCGACACCCATCTGCACGTCTTCCCGCTGCCGGAAGAGTGGTGCATCGACCTGTATCTGAAGGACGAGTCGGTGCATCCGACCGGCAGCCTGAAGCACCGGCTGGCGCGCTCGCTCTTCCTATACGCGCTGTGCAACGGGTGGATCCATGCCGGCACCACCGTGATCGAGGCGTCGTCGGGGTCGACGGCGGTGAGCGAGGCGTTCTTCGCGCGGCTGATCGGGCTGCCGTTCGTGGCGGTGATGCCTCGCTCGACCAGCCAGGAGAAGATCGCGCTGATCGAGTTCTACGGCGGCCGCTGCCACCTGGTCGACGACCCGGCGACGATCTACGACGAGTCGCGTCGGCTCGCCGCCGAGACCGAGGGTCACTTCATGGACCAGTTCACCTACGCCGAGCGGGCGACCGACTGGCGTGGCAACAACAACATCGCCGAGTCGGTGTTCTCCCAGATGGCGCACGAACGCTTTCCGGTGCCGGACTGGGTGGTCGTCGGCGCGGGCACCGGAGGGACCAGCGCCACCATCGGCCGCTATGTGCGGTTTCGCCGGCTCGACACCCGGGTGTGCGTGGTAGATCCGGAGAACAGCGCGTTCTTTCCCGCGTGGGCGGCGACGGAGGAGCCCCTCGGCTGCGGTGGCTCCCGGATCGAAGGCATCGGCCGGCCGCGGGTGGAGCCGAGCTTCGTGCCGACCGTCGTCGACCGGATGATCAGCGTCCCCGACGCGGCGTCGATGGCGGCGATGCGCTGGTGCACGCAGCTGACCGGCCGGCTGGTGGGTGGTTCGACCGGCACCAACCTGTGGGGGGCGCTGCGCCTGGTGGCGGGGATGCGTGCCGCGGGCGTGCGGGGCAGCGTGGTGACGCTGCTCTGCGACGGCGGCGATCGCTACGCGCACACGTACTACGACGACGGCTGGCTGAGCGACGCCGGGCTCGACATCACGCCGTACACGCAGACGCTGCAGCATTTCGCCGCCACCGGCGAGTGGCGCGAACCCGCCTGACCACGCCCCGCCGGGCGCGCGGAAGGCGCAGGAAAGGCGCGAGGAAGGGCGATTGGGGGGTCAGAGGGGGCCCGCGAGCACGAGGCCGGCGGTGAGCCCGACGGCGTAGACCAGCTCCACCACGCCGGTGAGCTTCAGCGTCGGAATGAGGCCCGCCCCCGTGACTCGTTGGCGCACCGGTCCGGCGGCGCGGAGGGCCCACGGTGCCGCCAGGAGCCCCAGCAGCGCCCACGGCGTCTGCAGCACTCCCACCCCGACCGCCACCAGGAACGCCGCCACCAGCAGCAGCGTGTAGAAGCCGCGGGTGTTCTCGTCACCGAGCCGCACCGCCAGCGTGCGCTTGCCGGCCACCTCGTCGCCGGGGCGGTCGCGCAGGTTGTTGGCCACCAGGATCGCGCACGCCAACGACCCGATCGCCACTCCGCCGGCGACGCTCAGCGTGGTGACCCGCTCGGCCTGCACGTACGTCGTACCCGTCACCGCAACCAGCCCGAAGAAGCAGAACACGCTCAGCTCGCCGAGGCCGCGGTAGCCGTACGGCGTCGAGCCGCCGGTGTAGAACCACGCCGCCACGATCGCCAGCGCCCCCACTGCCACCAGCCACAGCGACGTCGTCACCGCCAGCACCAGCCCGCAGACCGCCGCGGCCCCGAACGCCCCGAACGCCGCTGCCTTCACCGCGGGCGCGGACGCCGCGCGGGAGCCGACGAGCCGCACCGGTCCCACCCGGTCGTCGTCGGTGCCGCGCACACCGTCGGAGTAGTCGTTGGCGTAGTTGACCCCCACCTGCAGCGCCAGGGAGACCAGCAGCGCCAGCAGCGCCTTCCATGCCACGAAGCCGCCGACGTAGAACGCGGCCCCTGAGCCCACCAGCACCGGGGCGACGGCGGCGGGCAGCGTGCGCGGGCGGGCGCCCTCGATCCATTCGGCGGTGGTGGCCATCGGGTGCCATTGTGGCAGTTGCCGATCGGCGGGCCGTAATCTTGCCGCCCGTGGCGTCTCTGCAGCCGATCTCCGGTCCTCCGCGCGAGGTGCACGCCGCGCTGCGTGCCTGGGCCGGCGGCGCGGACGCCGCCCAGGTGCTCGTGCGGACCTCCGGTTCCACGGGTGAACCCAAGGACGTGCTGCTGTCGCGGCCGGCCATGCTCGCGTCGGCCCGGGCGGCGCTGACCCGCCTCGGCGGGCCGGGACAGTGGCTGCTGGCGTTGCCCGCGCACTATGTGGCCGGCGCCCAGGTGCTGCTGCGCTCGGTGCTGTCGGACACCGAGCCGGTGCTGCTCGCCGAGCACGCCGACCTCACTGCCGCACTCGGCGCCATGGACTCCCGGGTACGCCGATACGTCTCGCTGGTGCCGACCCAGCTGCACCGGATGCTGGACGAGCACGCCGAGGCCCTGGCCGCATTCGACGCGGTGCTGCTGGGCGGCGCGTCCGCGGCGCCGAGGCTGCTGGAGCGCGCCCGCCGCGCCGGGGTGCGCGTGGTCACCACCTACGGCATGAGCGAGACCTGCGGCGGCTGCGTCTACGACGGCGTGCCGCTCGACGGCGTCGGCGTGCGGATCGGCGGCGACGGCCGGGTTCATCTGCTCGGGCCGGTGCTGTTCGACGGCTACGCCGGCCGGCCCGACCTCACCCGCGGCGTGCTCGTCGACGGTGAGCTGCGCACGCCCGACGTCGGCCGGCTCGACGACGACGGCCGCCTGGTGGTGCTTGGCCGCGCCGACGACGTAGTCGTATCGGGCGGTGTCAACGTCGCCCTGCCCGCCGTCGAGCGGCGCCTGCGCGAGCACCCCGATGTCGTGGACACCGCCGTGCTGGGGATCGAGGACCCGGAGTGGGGCTGCCGCGTCGTGGCCGCCGTGGTCGCGCCCGCTCCCGGGCTGGGCGAGCTGCGCGACTTCGTGGGCATGACGCTGCCGCGCAGCTGGGCACCGCGCCAGCTGCTGGTGGTCGACGCGTTGCCGATGCTCGAGTCCGGCAAGGTGGATCGGGCCGCGCTGCGGAGGATGCTGTGAGACAGATCGTCTACACCACACCGATGCGCGCGCGTTTCCGTGGCATCACGACGCGCGAGGGCGTGCTGTTGCACGGTGAGGCGGGATGGGGGGAGTTCAGCCCGTTCTGGGATTACGACCCGCCCGACTGTGTGCCGTGGCTGCAGGCTGCTCTGGAGGCCGCCGACGATGGCTGGCCGGAACCGGTGCGCGACCGGGTGCCGGTCAACTGCACGGTCCCCGCAGTCGGTCCGGAGGCTGCCCGGGAGGTGGTGCGCTCGTCCGGAGGCTGCCGCACGGCCAAGGTGAAGGTGGCCGAGCCCGGGCAGACCCTCGCCGACGACATCGCCCGGGTGGAGGCGGTCCGGAGCGCGCTCGACGACGAGCTGGGCAGCGGTGGCCGGCTGCGGATCGACGTCAACGGCGCCTGGACCGTCGACGAGGCCGTGCATGCGCTGCGAGAGCTGGCCCGCTTCGACCTCGAGTACGTCGAGCAGCCGTGCGCGTCGGTGGAGGAGCTGGCCGCGGTGCGCCGCCGTATCGACGTACCCGTCGCCGCGGACGAGTCGATCCGCCGGGCCGACGACCCGCTGCGGGTGGCCGCGCTCGATGCCGCCGACATCGCGGTGCTGAAGGTGCAGCCGCTGGGCGGGGTGCGCTCCTGCCTGCGGATCGCCGAGCGGATCGGCCTGCCGGTGGTGGTCTCGAGTGCGCTGGAGTCCTCGGTAGGTATCGCCGCCGGGGTGGCGCTGGCCGCGGCACTCCCGGACCTGCCGTACGCCTGCGGGCTGGCCACGGTCTCGCTGCTGGAGCAGGACGTGTCCGGCACGCCGCTGCTGCCGGTGGACGGTGCGCTGCCGGTCGCCCGCCCGGAGCCTGCCGAGGCGTTGCCCGAGGCCGATGCCGAGACCTGGAGCCGCTGGGACGAGCGGTTGGCTGCGGTCTGGGCGCTGCTGCGGCAGGATCGGCCCTCGTGAACCCCTCCACCGCGCTGGCGCAGGTGGTCGTCGACGAGCTGGTGCGGTCCGGGGTCGGCGAGGTGGTGCTCGCGCCCGGATCGCGCTCCGCTCCGCTGGCGTTCGCGCTGCACGCGGCCGATGGCGACAAGCGGCTCCGGCTGCACGTGCGCACCGACGAGCGCAGCGCAGGTTTCCTCGCGCTCGGCCTGGCGCGCACCGGGACCGCGCCGGCCGCAGTCGTGACCACCTCGGGCACCGCGGTCGGCAACCTGCTGCCCGCGGTGATGGAGGCCTCCCACGCCGGCGTGCCGCTGCTCGTGGTCACTGCCGACCGACCGGCGGCGCTGCGCGGCACCGGCGCCAACCAGACCACCGACCAGGCGGGGATCTTCGGCCGCTTCGTGCGCGACTGCACCGACCTCCCGGCGCCCTCCGACGATCCCGGCCAAGCCGGGTACTGGCGGCGGGTCACCAGCCAGGCCGTCCTCGCGGCCACCGGTGCACGCACCGGCGACCCCGGGCCCGTCCACCTCAACCTGCAGCTCGTCGAGCCGCTCGTCCCCGAGGGCGTAGACACGCTGCCCGAGTCACTGCAGGGCCGCCCCGGTGGCGGCGCGTGGACCACGAGCCCGCCGCGGCCGGTCGCTACGCCGTACACCCTCGACACCGGCCTGCGCACGGTGGTGGTCGCCGGTGACGAGTCCGGCCCGCCGGCGCGGGCGCTCGCGGAGTCGGCCGGCTGGCCGCTGCTGGCAGAGCCGACCTCAGGGGCACGCACCGGGGGCCACGCACTGCGGTGTTACCGGATGCTGCTGACCGGCCGGCTGGCCGAACAGGTCGAGCGGGTCGTCGTGTTCGGGCACCCGACGCTGTCGCGGCCGGTGACCCGGCTGCTGTCGCGCACCGATGTCGACGTCATCGTGGTCGCCGACGGCACCCACGCGTGGCCGGACACCGGCCACACCGCCCGCCAGGTGCTGGCTTCGGTGCGCGCCGCCGGCGCCGCCGACCCGGCATGGCTGCGCGCCTGGCAGCGAGCCGATGATGCCGTGGCCGCTGCCGTCGACGCGCTGCTGGCGGCCGAGCCCGCCCTCACGCCGTACTCGGTCGCCGCGGCCGTGCATGCCGCACTGCCCCCGGACGGTCTGCTCGTCGTCGGGTCGTCGAACCCGATCCGCGACCTCGACCTGATGGCCGCCCCGCATCCGGTGGGGGAGCGGCGCAAGACCATCGCCAACCGCGGGCTGGCCGGCATCGACGGGACCGTCTCGACCGCCATCGGCGCGGCGCTGGCCCGCCGCGGGTCGGCCCGCGCGTTCGGCTACCTCGGCGACCTCACGTTCCTGCACGACGCCAACGGCCTGGTGATCGGGCCGGACGAGCCGCGTCCGGACCTCACCCTCGTGGTGGCCAACGACGACGGCGGCAGCATCTTCGGGCTGCTCGAGCAGGGCGCACCCGAGCACTCCGCGGCGTTCGACCGGATCTTCGGCACCCCCCACCACGTCGACCTGTCCAGCCTCTGCGCCGCGACGAGTACGCCGTACCAGCGGGTGGGCGACCTACCGGCCCTGCGGGAGGTGCTGGAGCGGCCGGTGTCGGGGGTCGAGGTGGTGGAGGTCCCGGTCGACCGCGCCGGGCGGCGCGACCTCGACCGGCGGCTGCGCGAGGCCGCGGAGAGTGCGCAAGTTCGATCAAGCGACTGAGCCTGCGGCACCTGGAGAGGGGGGCAGGAGCGCATCGGTCGATGCCTTCGGTCGGTTCGTCGACCTGGTCGCGGAGCTGCTCGACGAACCCGGCACCGACCACACCGCGATGGCCCAGCGGGCACACATGTCGCGCGTCCACTTCGATCGCCTGGTCACGGCCGCAGCGGGGAGACGCCGGCGCGGTTCCGTCGCCGGGTGCTGCTCGAGCGGTCCGCGTACCGGCTGCTCGACCCCGGCCGCACCGTGCTGGAGATCGCCGTGGAGGCGGGCTACTCGTCGTACGAGCCGTTCACGCGGGCGTTCGCCAAGGCCTTCGGTGTGCCGCCGACGAGGTGGCGGGCCCGCCCCGCGCAGCTGCACCTGGCCGCTCCCAACGTCCATTCGACGCCCCGATCGAGGGTGTCAGTCGAACCCGAAACACGGCGATCACTGCAAGGTGCAGAACCGCATGGAGTGGTGCGAGTTCGCATGATAGCCTGAGATCTATGTCGAAGACCGTGCAGATCCGCGACCTGGACGACGAGGTGTACGCGGGCCTCGTCCGGCGCGCGGCTGAGTACGGGGTCAGCGTTCCAGAACTTCTGCGCACCGAGGCCGCGCGCCTGGCCGCCCGGCCCAGCGTCGAGGAGTGGCTGCAGCGCACCCGGCAGCGCTCCTCGGATCTGGATCGCGCACAGGTCCTGGATGCGCTCGATGAGCAGCGCGGCGCGTGGCCCGATGCTCGTCGTTGACGCCTCCTGCCTGATCGAGGTGTTGACCGGCGGACCAGGCGCCGAAACGGTCCGCCAGAGACTGGTCGTTGACCGCGACCACGCCGCTCCGCACATCATCGACGTCGAAGTCTTCGGCGTCATTCGGCGCGAGCACCTGCGGAGGCGGCTGGACGCTACCGCAGCTGCCCAGGCAGTCGAGGACTTGCGACTTTGGCCCGGCGAACGCTTTGGGCACCGACTCCTGCTCGCCCGAAGCTGGCAGCTACGCGACACCGTGCGCGGCTGGGACGCGATGTACGTCGCGCTCGCCGAAGCACTCGACGCGGTCCTGCTGACCACCGACCGGCGGCTCGCCGCTGCCAGCGGACCTACATGTCGGATCGAGGTACTCGACCCTCGCTAGCCGATCAGCGGCGAGAACCTCACCGGGACCGCCGATGGCGCATCGGCGACGGTGGACGCTGCGCCGAGCGTCCGAGGCAGGTGACTGCAAACGGCGGGGATGACGTTGCGCTCTTGCTGAGACGATGGAAGGCGTGTCCGAAATGCCAGCCCGGCAAGCCGAGCCGTTCGACGAAGACCGCACTCCCTGGCGATCATGGACGCCGGCCGAGGTGACCAGACGTCTGAGGAGCGTGCGAACGGCCGAGAAGAAACCACCTCGCTGGGCGATTGCCGGAGGTTGGGCGCTCGATTGCCCAGGCTTCGTCGGGAGGTTGAGCAACGCACGCAGCGACCGAGACTCGTCATGACCGACCTGCTGGGTGACGAACATGCCATCAGGGCGCAGTATCCGCCGTACATCCTGCGGGTCGAAGCACTCATGCCGATTGAGCACGACGTCGAAGCTGGCATCGGCGAACGGCAGACCCGGTCCTGTCTCGTCGCTGGGGCTGGTGTTCTCCGCCGACGCCGCGCAGACGACCAGGTGCACCCCGGCGGGTCGCAGCGTGGCCGCGGCCGCAGGCACGGTCGACAGCCACTCCTCGTATGCCACCGTCAGCGGGGGCAGTGGCGCTAGGCCGAGCAGGATACCGCCGTCACCTGTCCCCATATCCAGGACGCTGCCGGCGCCTCTGAGGTGAGGGGCGGCAATACCACGCCAAGTCCATGGAGGTGGCGACGGCAGGTAGCGCCCCGCGAGGAAGCCGGCACCCCAATACGCCTCGACGTCGAGCCCGATGCCTTCCTCCAGGAGAGCGTCGAACCGGTCGTCGGGTTGCATCGAACCAGTGTGTCGACCCACGGCGCGGCCGTCGAGTGGCGCGCAGCGGCTGATGTGAGTCGGTGATCACGACCAGAACGCGCCGGGCGGGCCGGGGAGCATTGACGCGTCACGGGAGGGGGGAGTCAGGAGCCGAGGGCGTCGCGCACGGGGACGAACTTCGCCTGCGACTCGGCGAGCTCGGCCTGCGGGTCGGAGCCGGCGACGATGCCGCAACCGGCGAACAGCCGGACCTGTGACCCCCGCACCTCGCCCGACCGGAGCGCGATGCCCCACTCACCGTCGCCGTGTGCGTCGATCCAGCCGACCGGACCGGCGTAGCGGCCGCGGTCCATGCCCTCGATCTCCCCGATCAGGTCGACGGCCGTGCTGGTCGGCGTGCCCCCGACGGCGGCGCTCGGGTGCAGGGCGGCCGCGAGGCCGAGGGCGGTGGTGGAGTCACCGACCACGCCGGTCACGTCGGTGGCCAGGTGCATGACGTTGGGCAGGTGCAGCACGAACGGCGACTCGGGAAGGTTCATGCTGGTGCAGTGCGGTGCGAGTGCGTCGGCGACCGACCGCACGGCGTACTCGTGCTCCTCGAGGTCCTTGCTGGAACGGGCCAGCTTGCCCGCGAGCGCGAGGTCGCGCTCGTCGTCGCCGGTGCGGCGGATGGTGCCCGCGAGCACCCGGGAGGTGACCAGCCCACGCTCGCGCCGCACCAGCATCTCGGGAGTCGCTCCGAACAGGCCGTCCACGTGGAAGCTCCAGCAGGTGGGGTACTGCTCGACGAGCCGGCGCAGCGGCCAGCGCACGTCGATCGGTGCGTCGGACTGCGCCACCAGGTCGCGGGCGAGCACGACCTTCTGCAGGGCGCCGGCCTCGATCCGGCGGACGGCGTCGGCGACGACCGACTCCCACTCCGCCCCCGACAGCGCACCGTCGGTGAAGACCACCTCCGGCGCAGCCGGATCGTCGGTCGGCTCCGGCGCCAGGGGTCCGGACAGGGCAGACCCGATCGTCGTGACCCACCAGGCGCCGCCACGGCGGCCGACGACGACCTCGGGGACCACCAGCACCGACTCGCCCGAACCGCCGCCGACGGTGCTGGCGGCGCCCGTACTGTCGGAGAAGGCGAACGAGCCGAAGGCGACCAGTCCGGAGCCGGGTACGTCGACCTCGTCGCGCACCACCGCGGCCGACGTCAGTCGTTGCCACCAGCCGTCGGCGTCGATGAACCGGTCGGGGCCCCTGGTCGCGATACGGGCTGCCTCGCCCCATCCGACCAGGCCATCGCCTCGGCGTACCCAGGCAACGGGACCGGCCTGCGGCAGCAGGCGCACGAGCGGGCCAGGATCGGTGATCGCGACCGACCGCACGACCAGGGGCGTCGACTCCGGTGGCCCGGCGGCGAGAGTGGTCACGGTCTGACAGCGTACGACCCGGCCCGACGCGCGCGTGCGTCGGCGTGGGAGGCTGGCCGGCGTGACCCGTGCCAAGCTCGACAAGCGGCCCGGCGAGGTCGCCAGCATGTTCGACGACGTGGCCGAGCGTTACGACCTGACCAACGACGTCCTGTCGATGGGGCAGGACCGGCGCTGGCGCAGGGCCGTGCTCGCCGCCGTCGACGCCAGACCGGGCGAGTGGGTGCTCGACCTCGCCGCAGGCACGGGCACGTCGAGCCAACCGTTCGCCGACGCGGGGGCGCGGGTGGTCCCGTGCGACTTCTCCCAGGGGATGCTGCGGGTGGGCAGGCGCACCCGCCCCGGCCTGGACTTCACCGCCGGTGACGCGGCCCGGCTGCCGTTCGCCGACGCCGCCTTCGACGCGGTCACGATCTCGTTCGGGCTGCGCAACGTCGTTGAGCCACGGCAGTGCCTGGCCGAGATGCTGCGCGTCACCAGGCCGGGCGGCCGGATGGTGATCTGCGAGTTCAGCCACCCGACTCAGGCGTTGTTTCGCACCGTCTACGTCGAGTACCTGATGCGGGCGCTGCCCCCGGTCGCCCGTGCGGTCTCGTCGAATCCGGAGGCCTACGTCTACCTGGCCGAGTCGATCCGGGCCTGGCCCGACCAACGCGGCCTGGCCGCCTGGATCCGGTCCTCGGGGTGGGCCGACGTGGGCTGGCGCGACCTCTCGGGCGGCATCGTCGCCCTGCATCGGGCCACCAAGCCATGACCCTCGGCGGGTCGTCTTTCACGGAGCCGTGGACCGTGTACGCCGGTTGGGCGTGGGCGGGGTCGTCTTTCACGGAACCGTGGACCGTGTACGCCGCGACGGTTTGCGCACTGGCCGGGACGATCTGCCCCACGATCGGTCTGGTCGAGTTCCGTGCCGAAGGCGGAATCCGCGGCGCCAGGGGCGGAGTCGCGGCCTGACCCGATAGCGCCTAGACTGACCTCCGCGGCGCTCGTGATTGTTTTCACGAGCGTCCCGGACTGAACATCCTTCCCTACCTCGAGGAACATCCACCATGTCGCGGACGACCGCGGACGAGCGGCAGGCCGACGTGATCGTCGTCGGCGCCGGTCCGGCCGGTTCGACCGCCGCTTATCACCTCGCGAAGTCCGGCGTCGACGTGCTGCTGCTGGAGAAGACCGCCTTCCCACGGGAGAAGGTCTGCGGCGACGGCCTGACTCCGCGCGCCGTGCGGTCGCTGATCCGGATGGGCCTCGATCTGGATGCGCCGGGCTGGGTCAAGAACCACGGTCTGCGCATCGTCGGTGGTGGCCACCAGATCGAGCTTCCGTGGCCGGACCTCGCGTCGTACCCACGGTTCGGGCTGGTGCGCACCCGGATGGACTTCGACGACATCCTCGCCAAGCAGGCCCAGAAGAACGGTGCCCGGCTGCACGAGCGAACGGCCGTCACCGGCCCGGTCACCGACGAGCGCACCGGCCGGGTCGTCGGCGTCAGGGCTCGCGCGGTCACCGAGTCACCTACCGGCGCGCCCCGCAAGACCGGTGACGACATCGAGTTCCGGGCGCCGGTCGTGATCGCCGCCGACGGCAACTCCGCCCGACTCGCGCTGGCCATGGGGGTGACCAAGCGCGACGACCGGCCGATGGGGGTCGCGGTCCGCACCTATTACCAGAGCCCGCGTCACGATGACGACTGGCTGGAGTCGTGGCTGGAGCTGTGGGACGGCAAGCCGGGCGATCCCGGGTCGAAGCTGCTGCCCGGCTACGGCTGGATCTTCGGTGTCGGCGACGGCACCGCCAACGTCGGTCTCGGCATCCTCAACACCTCCAGCGCCTTCGGCAAGGTCGACTACAAGGACGTGCTGCGCACGTGGCTCGACAACACGCCGGCCGAGTGGGGCTTCCGCGAGCACAACATGGTCGGCGAGGTGCGCGGTGCCGCGCTGCCGATGGGCTTCAACCGCAAGCCGCACTACGCCGACGGCCTGCTGCTGGCCGGTGACGCCGGTGGCATGGTCAACCCGTTCAACGGCGAGGGCATCGCCTACGCGATGGAGTCCGCCGAGATCGCGGCCGATGTGGTCGCCCAGGCGCTGTCTCGCCCGGAGGGCCCGCAACGCGAGCGTGCGCTGCAGGCCTACCCGGCCGCACTCGACGCCGAGTACGGCGGCTACTACACCCTCGGCCGCCTGTTCGCGTCGTTGATCGGCAACCCCGAGGTGATGAAGTACGGCACCCGTTACGGGCTGCCGCGCAAGACGCTGATGCGGTTCACGCTGAAGCTGCTCGCCAACCTGACCGACCCGCGTGGCGGCGACTCCATGGACCGGGTCATCCACGCGATCTCGCGGTTGGCGCCGGTGGCATGATGCAGAGCCGGAGCACATTCGCAGCAGAGCACATCGTCACACGGAAGGGAGCGTAGGCAACGTGGACTACTACGTGCCGATTCTCGGGCTGGGCCTGTTGGCGGCCGGGTTCGCGGTGTTCTCGGTGGCGGTCAGCGTGCTGACCGGTCCCAAGCGCTACAACCGGGCCCGGCTCGACTCCTACGAGTGCGGCATCGAGCCGACCCCGCAGCCGGCCGGCGGTGGCCGCTTCCCGGTGAAGTACTACATCACCGCGATGATGTTCATCGTCTTCGACATCGAGATCATCTTCCTGTTCCCCTGGGCGGTGGCCTTCGACGCGATGGGGCTGTTCGGCCTGATCGAGATGGTCCTGTTCATCCTGACGGTCTTCGTCGCCTACGCCTACGTGTGGCGGCGCGGCGGGCTCGAGTGGGACTGACTCGGCTGATGGCTCCTGACAACGGCATCAGAACGACCCAGCGAGCGGCACGGACCCCCGGTGTGGGAACGGCCCCGCGAATAGCACTGAGGTAGGCGAGACGACATGGGTATCGAGGAAAAGCTCCCCGCAGGGGTGCTGCTGAGCACCGTCGAGGGTGTGGCCGGCTACTTCCGCAAGGCGTCGTTGTGGCCCGCGACCTTCGGCCTCGCGTGCTGCGCCATCGAGATGATGACGTCGGGCGCCCCCCGCTTCGACACCGGCCGCTTCGGGATGGAGGTCTTCCGGGCGTCGCCCCGGCAGGCCGACCTGATGATCGTGGCCGGCCGGGTCAGCCAGAAGATGGCACCGGTGCTGCGGCAGATCTACGACCAGATGGCCAACCCCAAGTGGGTGCTGGCGATGGGTGTGTGCGCGTCCAGCGGTGGCATGTTCAACAACTACGCGATCGTGCAGGGCGTCGACCACGTGGTGCCCGTCGACATGTATCTCCCCGGCTGCCCGCCCCGGCCGGAGATGCTGATCGACGCGATCCTCAAGCTGCACGACGACATCCAGCACGGCAAGCTCGGCGTCAACCGGCAGAACCAGGTGGAGCAGATCGAGTCCGACGCGCTGACGGCCGCGCCGACGTCTGACATGAAGGGGCTGCTGCGGTGAGCGACGACAAACCCCAGGACGAGCCGCTGGACAAGCCATTGGGCGAGCGGGAGCCGGACAAGGGGCCCGAGGAGGGCATCACCGAGCGGATGCCGGAGAACCTGCCGGCCGAGGAGGGGCGCACCGACGAGGAGGCGCGCACCGACGAGGTGCTCGAGGTCCGTCGCGGGATGTTCGGCGTGGACGGCACCGGTGACACCAGCGGGTACGGCGGCCTGCGTCGCGCGGTGGTGATGCCCGGCAGCAGCGAACGCCCGTTCGGTGCGTGGCGTGACGAGGTCGCCGACCGCCTCGACGGCGCCCTCGGTGACGACGGCTTCGGTGCGGCGATCGAGAAGGTCGTCGTGCACCGCGGCGAGATCACCTTCTGGATCCGCCGGGAGCGACTGCTCGACGTGGCCCGCCAGCTCCGCGACGACGCCGGGCTGCGCTTCGAGTTCTGCTCCGGCGTGTCCGGCGTGCACTACCCCGAGGACGAGGGGCGTGAGCTGCACGCCGTCTACCACCTGCTGTCGATGACCCACAACCGCCGGATCCGGCTCGAGGTGACGTGCCCCGACACCGATCCGCACATCCCGTCGACGGTCTCGGTCTACCCGACCAACGACTGGCACGAGCGCGAGACCTACGACTTCTTCGGCATCGTCTTCGACGGCCACCCGGCCCTCACCCGAATCCTCATGCCCGACGACTGGCCGGGCCACCCGCAGCGCAAGGACTATCCCCTCGGTGGCATTCCCGTGGAATACAAGGGCGCCACCGTCCCGCCGCCGGACCAGCGGAGGTCCTACAACTGATGAGCGAGCAGACGCAGAGCCAGCGGGACCACGCCGGGGGCCCGCAGACCGACCCGTTCGCCGGGTCGCACGAATCCGGTACCGGCACGGTCTACACCGTGACCGGACAGGACTGGGACTCCGTGGTCTCCGGTGTCGCCGACAACGCCGAGGAACGCGTCGTCGTCAACATGGGTCCCCAGCACCCGTCCACCCACGGCGTGCTCCGGCTGATCCTGGAGCTCGACGGCGAGACGGTCACCGAGGCTCGTGCCGGCATCGGTTACCTGCACACCGGCATCGAGAAGAACATGGAGTTCCGCAACTGGACGCAGGGCGTGACGTTCTGCACCCGGATGGACTACCTGTCGCCGTTCTACAACGAGGCGACGTACTGCTTCGGCGTCGAGCGGCTGCTCGACATCGAGGACGAGATCCCGGAGAAGGCCACCGTGATGCGGGTGCTCCTGATGGAGCTCAACCGGATCTCCTCCCACCTGGTCGCGATCGCCACCGGAGGGATGGAGATCGGCGCCCTCACCGTGATGACGATCGGCTTCCGCGAACGCGAGGCGACCCTCGACCTGTTCGAGCTGATCACCGGCCTGCGGATGAACCACGCGTTCTTCCGCCCCGGCGGCGTGGCGCAGGACCTGCCGCCCGGCGCGCTGGAGGCGATCCGCGAGTACATCAAGCTGATGCGCAAGCGGCTGCCCGAGTACGCCGACCTGTGCAACGCCAACCCGATCTTCCGGCGTCGGCTCGACGGCGTCGGTTACCTCGACCTGGCGGGCTGCCTCGCCCTCGGCATCAGCGGCCCGCCGCTGCGCGCCACCGGCTACCCGTGGGACCTGCGCCGGACCCAGCCGTACTGCGGCTACGAGACCTATGACTTCGACGTGGTCACCCGCGACTCGATGGACGCCTACGGCCGGTTCCGGATCCGGCTCGACGAGATGTGGGAGTCGCTACGCATCGTGGAGCAGTGCACCGACCGGTTGACCGGCCTCGAAGGCGCCCCGGTCATGATCGGTGACAAGAAGATCGGGTGGCCCGCGCAGCTCGCGGTCGGCCACGACGGCATGGGCAACTCTCTCGACCACATCCGGCACATCATGGGCGAGTCGATGGAGGCGCTGATCCACCACTTCAAGCTGGTCACCGAGGGCTTCCGCGTGCCGCCGGGCCAGGCCTACGTGCCGATCGAGTCGCCGCGCGGCGAGCTCGGCGCCCACGTCGTCAGCGACGGCGGCACGCGGCCGTTCCGGGCGCACTTCCGGGACCCGTCCTTCGTGAACCTGCAGGGCACCTCGGTGATGAGCGAGGGCGGCCAGATCGCCGACGTGATCGTGGCCGTTGCCAGCATCGACCCCGTGATGGGAGGTGTCGACCGGTGAGCAGCCATCTGCAGGACCAGCCGGCCTCGCCAGAGCGACCCCGTGCCGACCTGCCGCAGACGACGGTCGACGAGTTGCACGAGATCGCCGCACGCTACCCGCAGGCGCGTTCCGCGCTGCTGCCGATGCTGCATCTGGTGCAGAGCGTGGAGGGCTGCGTCACGCCGGCCGGCATCGAGACGTGTGCCGACATACTCGGCCTCACCGCGGCGGAGGTGGCCGCGGTGTCGACCTTCTACACGATGTACAAGCGGCGACCGGCCGGCACCTACCACGTCGGCGTCTGCACCAACACGCTGTGCGCGATCATGGGTGGCGACCTGATCTTCGAGCGGCTCAAGGAGCACCTCGACATCGGCAACGACGAGACCAGCGAGGACGGCCAGATCACCCTCGAGCACGTCGAGTGCAACGCTGCGTGCGACTACGCGCCGGTGATGATGGTCAACTGGGAGTTCATGGACACGATGACCCCGGAGTCGGCCGTCGACCTCGTCGACCGGCTGCGTGCCGGTGAGCAGGTCACCTCCACGCGCGGACCGCGGATCTGCACCTGGCGGGAGGCCGAGCGGGTGCTGGCCGGCTTCCCCGACGACCGCGCCGACGAGGGCCCGGGCGCCGGCCCCGCCTCGCTGGTCGGCCTGGAGATCGCCCGCGAGCGTGGCTGGAAGGCCCCCGACGGCGGCGACCGCGAGAGCGACCTGGCTGGCGCGGAGGCCGCCGGCAAGCCCGCGAGCAAGCAGGCGGCGGCGTCCGGGGCCGACAGCGGCCGGGCCGAGACGGAGACCGAGGTCGAGGAGTCACCCGCCGACGTCAAGGGCGAAGGCGGCAGCAGCGACGGAAAGAAGGCGTGATGACCGACATGCTCACTCCGGTCCTCTCCGAGACGTGGGACCACGAGCGTTCGTGGACCCTGGACACCTACCAGGCCGCCGGTGGCTACCGCGGGCTGCGGAAGGCCCTGCGGCAGCAGCCCGACGCGCTGATCGAGCTGGTCAAGGACTCCGGTCTGCGCGGCCGCGGCGGTGCGGGCTTCCCCACCGGGATGAAGTGGGGCTTCATCCCGCAGGGTGACGGCAAGCCGCACTACCTGGTGGTCAACGCCGACGAGTCCGAGCCGGGCACCTGCAAGGACATCCCGCTGATGATGGCGGCCCCGCACACCCTGGTCGAGGGCGTGATCATCACCTCCTACGCGATCCGGGCCAGCACCGCCTTCATCTACGTGCGCGGCGAGGTCCTGCACGTCGTACGGCGGCTGCAGCGGGCGGTCCAGGAGGCCTACCTCGCGGGCCACCTCGGCAAGGACATCCACGGCTCCGGATACGACCTGGACGTGATCGTGCATGCCGGTGCCGGTGCCTACATCTGCGGTGAGGAGACGGCGCTGCTGGACTCTCTCGAGGGCCGTCGCGGCCAGCCTCGGCTGCGTCCGCCGTTCCCCGCGGTCGCGGGTCTCTACGCCGCCCCGACCGTCATCAACAACGTAGAAACAATCGCGAGCATCCCCTCTATCGTGGACAACGGACCCGAGTGGTTCAGCTCGATGGGCACCGAGAAGAGCAAGGGCATGACGCTGTACTCCCTGTCGGGCCACGTCGAGCGGCCGGGCCAGTTCGAGGCGCCGCTCGGCATCACGCTGCGCGAGCTCCTCGACCTCGCCGGCGGAGTGCGCGAGGGTCACGACCTGAAGTTCTGGACGCCGGGTGGGTCGTCGACCCCGATCCTGACCGCGGAGCACCTCGACGTCCCGCTGGACTACGAAGGCGTCACCGGCGCGGGCAGCATGCTCGGCACCAAGGCGCTGCAGATCTTCGACGACAGCACGTGCGTCGTACGCGCGGTGCTGCGCTGGACGGAGTTCTACAAGCACGAGTCCTGCGGCAAGTGCACCCCCTGCCGGGAGGGCACGTGGTGGCTGGTCCAGGTGCTGCAGCGGCTGGAGGAGGGGCGCGGCACCGAGGCCGACCTCGACCTGCTGATCGACCAGTGTGACAACATCCTCGGCCGGGCGTTCTGTGCGCTCGGTGACGGGGCGACCAGCCCGATCACCTCGTCGGTGCAGTACTTCCGCGACGAGTACCTCGCCCACCTCACGCACGGTGGGTGCCCGTTCGACCCCCACCAGGCAACGTTGTTCGCGACTGCGGGAGCCCACGCATGACGGTGCAAAGCACGCGGCGGACCGGCAGCGACGGTGCCGGCGACGCCCCGGTGGAGAAGCTGGTCACGCTGACCATCGACGGTATCGAGGTGAGCGTGCCCGAGGGCACGCTCGTGATCCGGGCCGCCGAGCTGGTCGGCGTGCAGATCCCCCGGTTCTGCGACCACCCGCTGCTCGACCCCGTGGGCGCCTGCCGGCAGTGCCTGGTCGAGGTGCCCGATGCCGGCAACGGCCGGGCGCTGCCCAAGCCGCAGGCGTCCTGCACGCTCGCGGTGGCGCCGGGCATGGTCGTGCACACGCAGGTGACCTCGCCCGTCGCCGACAAGGCGCAGCAGGGCCAGATGGAGTTCCTGCTGATCAACCACCCGCTCGACTGCCCGGTCTGTGACAAGGGCGGCGAGTGCCCGCTGCAGAACCAGGCGATGTCCAACGGCCGTGGCGAGAGCCGGTTCGAGGAGGCCAAGCGCACCTACACCAAGCCGATCAACATCTCGGCCCAGGTGCTCCTCGACCGTGAGCGGTGCGTCCTGTGCGCTCGCTGCACCCGGTTCTCCGAGCAGGTCGCCGGCGATCCGTTCATCGCGCTGATCGAGCGTGGTGCCCTGCAGCAGGTCGGGATCTACGAGAAGGAGCCGTTCGAGTCCTACTTCTCGGGCAACACCATCCAGATCTGCCCTGTGGGAGCGCTGACCAGCGCCACCTACCGGTTCCGTGCGCGCCCGTTCGACCTGGTGTCGACGCCGAGCGTGTGTGAGCACTGCGCGTCCGGGTGCGCGCTGCGCTCCGACCACCGCCGCGGCAAGGTCACCCGCCGGCTCGCCGGTGACGACCCGGAGGTCAACGAGGAGTGGAACTGCGACAAGGGCAGGTTCGCGTTCACCTACGCCCGCCAGGAGGACCGGATCACCCACCCCCTGGTGCGAGACAGCGGACCGGGTGAGTCCGGCAAGCTGCGCCCCGCGTCCTGGCCGGAGGCGCTCGCGGTCGCCGCTCGCGGTCTGACGGCTGCGGGTACGTCGGTCGGCGTGCTCACCGGTGGCCGCCTGACGACCGAGGACGCCTACGCCTATTCCAAGTTCGCCCGGGCCGTGCTCGGCACCAACGACATCGACTTCCGTGCTCGGCTCCACTCGGCCGAGGAGGCCGACTTCCTCGCCGCCGGTGTCGCCGCGACCGGCCCGGCGCACCTCGGCGTCAGCTACGCCGACCTGGAGCGTGCCAGCGCCGTGGTGCCGGCCGGCTTCGAGCCGGAGGAGGAGTCGCCGATCGTCTTCCTCCGGCTGCGCAAGGCGTTCCGCAAGCACGGGACCCGGGTGTTCTCCGTCGCCCCGTTCGCGACCCGCGGGCTGCACAAGCTGGGCGGCACGCTCGTCCAGACCGTGCCGGGAGCCGAGGCCGGTGCGATCACCGATCTCGCCAACGACGGCGCGCTCGCGCTGGACAGCGGCGGCGTGATCCTCGTCGGTGAGCGGCTGGCCTCGTCCCCCGGCGCGTTGTCGGCCGCCGCCGCGCTCGCCCGTACCACCGGCGCGAGGCTCGCATGGGTGCCGCGGCGGGCCGGAGACCGCGGTGCGGTCGAGGCCGGCTGCCTGCCCGGCCTGCTGCCGGGCGGACGCCCGGTCGCCGACGCCGGCGCGCGCGTCGACGTGGCGGCTGCGTGGGGTCTGGACCTGGTCCGAGAGCGGCCCGGTCGCAGCACCGACGAGATGCTCACCGCCGCTGCGGAAGGTGACCTGCAGGCGATGGTGGTGGCGGGTGTGGAGCTGGACGACCTGAGCCAGCCGACCGTCGCCCGGCGGGCGCTGGACACCGTGCCCTTCCTGGTCAGCCTGGAGATCCGCGCCACCGAGGTGTCCGAGCGGGCCGACGTGGTGCTGCCGGTCGCCCCGGTCGCGGAGAAGGCCGGCTCTTTCGTCGACTGGGAGGGCCGGGTCCGGCCGTTCGGGAACGTGCTCGAGGTCGCCGGCTCGCTGCCCGACCTGCGCGCGCTGGCCGGCATCGCCGAGGAGATGGGCAAGCCACTGGGCTTCCGCACCGTCGCGGAGGCCCGCGCCGAGATGCGCGAGCTCGGTCCGTGGGACGGTGCGCGCGCGCCGATGCCCGAGGTCGCCGCCGGCGCTGCGCCGGTGCCGGCGACCGGGGAGGCCGTGCTCGCCACCTGGCGGATGCTCATCGACGACGGTGCGATGCAGGACGGCGACCCCTACCTGAGGTCCACCGCGCGTCCGGCGGTGGCTAGGGTATCGGCGGCCACGGCGGCGGCAGCGGGCGTGGCCGAGGGCGGCCACGTCACGATCTCGACCGGGCACGGGCAGATCACCCTTCCGGTGGTGGTGACCGACCTGCCCGACGGTGTCGTGTGGGTGCCGCAGCGCTCCGGCGGCACGTCGGTCAACCGGGACCTCGGCGTCGCTGCCGGTGCCGTCGTTCGGATCGAGGGAGTCTGATGAGGGGCGTTGAGATGGCTGCTGCCCGAGTCGACGATCTGTCGGAGTTCGGCACCGACCCGGTCTGGCTGTGGCTGGTCAAGGGTGTGCTGATCTTCGCGGTCCTGGTCGTGCTGACGCTGTTCAACATCTGGGCCGAGCGCAGGGTCGTGGCCCGCATGCAGCACCGGGTCGGCCCGAACGTGCACGGGCCGTTCGGCCTGCTGCAGTCCCTCGCCGACGGTGTCAAGCTCGCGCTGAAGGAGGACATCATCCCGAAGGCCGCCGACAAGGCGGTCTACATCATCGCGCCGGTCATCTCCACGATCCCGGCGTTCATGGCGTTCGCGGTGATTCCGTTCGGCCCGGTCGTGGAGGTGCCGTTCACCGACATCACGACCCCGCTTCAGCTGACCGACCTGCCGGTAGGCGTGCTCTACATCCTCGCGGTCACCTCGGTCGGCATCTACGGCATCGTGCTCGCCGGCTGGTCCTCGGGCTCGACGTACTCCCTGCTCGGTGGGCTGCGCTCGTCCGCCCAGATGATCTCCTACGAGGTCGCGATGGGCCTGGCCTTCGTGGCGGTGTTCCTGTACGCCGGCTCGATGTCGACGTCAGAGATCGTGGAGGCGCAGGACCGGCTGTGGTTCGCGATCATCCTGTTCCCGTCGTTCGCCATCTACCTGATCTCGATGGTGGGGGAGACCAACCGCGCGCCGTTCGACCTGCCGGAGGCCGAGGGTGAGCTGGTGGCCGGCTTCCACACCGAGTACTCCTCGCTGAAGTTCGCGCTGTTCTTCCTGGCCGAGTACATCAACATGGTCACGGTGTCGGCGCTGGCCACCACGCTCTTCCTCGGCGGCTGGCAGGCGCCATGGCCGCTGGGCGGCCCGATCTGGCCGGGAGCCAACGAGGGCTACTGGCCGCTGCTGTGGTTCCTCGGCAAGACGATGATCTTCATCTTCATGTTCATCTGGCTGCGGGGCACGCTGCCGAGGCTCCGCTACGACCAGTTCATGAAGCTGGGCTGGAAGGTGCTCATCCCGATCGCGTTGCTGTGGACCGTCGCCGTCGCCACGATCCGGGCCGCGACTCTCGAGGGCGGCTTCGACATGCGCTTCGTGATCGCCGGTCTGGTGGTCGCTGTGCTGATCTTCGTGGGGTTGTCCTTCATCCCCGAAGGCAAGGAAGAGACGGAGACGGCCGAGGAGGAGTTCGACGCCTTCGCCGGCGGATACCCGGTGCCGCCCATGCCCGGCCAGCGGGTGCCGCAGCTCACGCCCAGCCAGGCAACCAGCCAGGCAGCCGGCCAGCCCGGCGGCCAGACCAGCGAGACATCCGGCGGCAACGCCGCAGACGCAGTCGAGGAGGACAGGGATGCCCCAGAGTCGCGCTAGCCTCAG
This sequence comes from Nocardioidaceae bacterium, assembly GCA_035690425.1. Classification (GTDB taxonomy): domain Bacteria; phylum Actinomycetota; class Actinomycetes; order Propionibacteriales; family Nocardioidaceae; genus DASSKO01. The sequence continues at coordinate 22,047 of DASSKO010000062.1, read as the reverse complement.
CGCTAGTCTCAGGGAACAGTTCTGGGACCCGGTCGCAGGGTTCGGAGTCACCTTCCGCACGATGTTCAAGAAGGTCGTCACCGAGCAGTACCCGTTCGAGAAGAAGCCCACCGCGCCGCGCTTCCACGGCCGGCACCAGCTCAACCGCTGGCCCGACGGGCTGGAGAAGTGCATCGGCTGCGAGCTGTGTGCCTGGGCCTGCCCCGCGGACGCGATCTACGTCGAAGGGGCCGACAACACCGACGGTGGCCGCTACTCGCCGGGCGAGCGTTACGGCCGCGTCTACCAGATCAACTACCTGCGCTGCATCCTGTGCGGGCTGTGCATCGAGGCCTGCCCCACGCGTGCGCTGACGATGACCAACGAGTACGAGCTGGCCGACAACAACCGCGCCGACCTGATCTACGAGAAGCAGGACCTGCTGGCGCCGATGCTGCCCGGCATGGAGCAGCCGCCGCACCCGATGCGGCTGGGCGACGACGAGAACGCCTACTACCGCGGTGGCAGCTCCGACGTGGCCGGCCAGGAGGCCGAGAGCGCGGAGGGAAGCAAGTGATCGCGTTTTGGATCTTGGCCCCGATCATGGTGGCTGCGGCCGTCGGCATGGTGCTGGTGCGCAAGGCGGTGCACTCGGCCCTGCTGCTGGCGATCGTGATGATCTCGCTGGCGATCCTGTACGCCGTGCTGGAGGCGCCGTTCCTCTTCGCGGTGCAGATCATCGTCTATACCGGCGCCGTGCTGATGCTGTTCCTGTTCGTGCTGATGCTCGTCGGTGTGGACGCCAGTGACTCCCTGGTCGAGACCATCCGGGGACAGCGTGTCCTCGCGTTCGTCGCGGCGGTGCTGCTCGGCGTGATCCTTGTCCTCGGGGCCGCCCAGGCGATCGTCGGCCCGCCCGAGGGTCTGACCGCGGCCAACCTGGAGGGCAACGTCCCCGGCCTGGCGAGCCTGCTCTTCTCCAGCTACGTGCTCGCCTTCGAAGTGACCAGCGCGCTGCTCATCACCGCCGTACTCGGTGCCATGGTGCTCGCGCACCAGGAGCGGCTCTCGCCGAAGCCGACGCAGCGGGACCTGGCGCTGCAGCGGGTGCGGGACTACGCGGACTCGGGCAAGCACCCGGGCCCGCTGCCGTCCCCGGGCGTCTTCGCCCGGCACAACGCCAACGACACACCGGCACTGCTGCCGGACGGCTCGGTCGCCGACAGCTCGGTGTCACGGGTGCTGCAGGCTCGCGGCACGGTGCGCGAGGCGCCGCGGATCCGGCGCACCCCCGGGCTGCCCGACGACGGGTCCGAGTCGGCGCCGACCACCGGCAACGACGCCACCACGTCAGGGGAGGGAAAGCCGTGACGACCGAACCGTTCGTGGTGCTGGCGGCGCTGCTGTTCAGCATCGGCGCGCTGGGCGTTCTCGTGCGCCGCAACGCCATCGTGGTGTTCATGTGCGTCGAGCTCATGCTCAATGCCGGCAACCTCGCGCTGGTCTCCTTCGCCCGGCAGCACGGCAACCTCGACGGGCAGGTGGCGGCCTTCTTCGTGATGGTCGTCGCTGCCGCGGAGGTCGTCATCGGGCTCGCCATCATCGTGACCATCTTCCGCACCCGTCGCTCGGCCTCGGTCGACGACGCGAGCCTGCTCAAGTACTGAGGAGTTCCGCAGCCGTGAGCCCCCTCCTGACCAGCTTCAGCCCGGTGAGCGCCGCGCTGCCGATGTCGTCGCTGATGACGCCCGCGCCGATGTCCGAGGCGGCGTCGGCGGTGGCGCCGGCCGCGGCCGAAGGCGTCTTCTCGCTGATGTGGCTGATCATCGTGCTGCCGGCCATCGGGGCGGCGGTCCTCCTGCTCGGTGGCCGCGCCACCGACCGCTGGGGGCATCTGCTCGGTGCCGCCACCCCGATCGCCTCCTTCGTGCTCGGCGTCGTGATGTTCGCGCAGCTGCTGGGTCGCCCGGAGGACGACCGCGCCGTCGCGGTGACGTTGTACGACTGGTTCGACGCCGGCGCCTACCACGTGGAGATGGGGCTGCTGCTCGACCAGTTGTCCGTGCTCTTCGTGCTGCTGATCACCGGGGTGGGCAGCCTCATCCACATCTACTCGATCGGCTACATGGCGCACGACGACCGGCGGCGCCGGTTCTTCGGCTACCTCAACCTCTTCGTGGCCGCGATGCTGATGTTGGTGATGGGCAGCGACTACCTGACGCTGTTCCTCGGCTGGGAGGGCGTCGGTCTTGCGTCGTACCTGCTGATCGGCTTCTGGCAGTACAAGAACTCGGCGGCGGTCGCGGCCAAGAAGGCCTTCGTCGTCAACCGTGTCGGGGACATGGGCATGGCGCTCGCGGTGATGCTGATGTTCGCGACGTTCGGCACCTCGTCCTTCGCCGGCGTGTCGGCGGCCGCCTCGGAGGCGTCGGTGTCGACGCTGACCGCCCTCGGGTTGCTGCTGCTGCTCGCCGCCTGTGGCAAGTCGGCGCAGGTGCCGTTGCAGAGTTGGCTGCTCGACGCGATGGAGGGCCCGACTCCGGTGTCGGCGCTGATCCACGCGGCGACGATGGTGACCGCGGGCGTCTACCTGGTGGTGCGGTCCGACTTCATCTTCAACGAGGCGCCGGCCGCGCGTACGGCGGTCGTCGTCGTCGGGGTGGTGACGCTGCTGTGGGGGGCGATCATCGGATGCGCGAAGGACGACATCAAGAAGGTCCTGGCCGGGTCGACGATGAGCCAGATCGGCTACATGATGCTGGCCGCGGGCCTGGGCCCCGCCGGCTATGCCTTCGCGATCTTCCACCTGCTCACGCACGGGTTCTTCAAGGCGAACATGTTCCTCGGCGCCGGGTCGGTCATGCACGGCATGAACGACGAGGTCGACATGCGTCGGTACGGTGCGCTCCGCCCCTTCATGCCGGTGACCTTCCTGACCTTCGCGATGGGCTACCTCGCCATCATCGGGTTTCCCGGGTTCTCCGGCTTCTGGAGCAAGGACCGGATCATCGAGGTGGCCTTCGCCGAGAACATCTGGGTGGGGCTCGCGGCGCTGATCGGTGCGGGCATCACCGCCTTCTACATGACCCGGCTGGTGCTGATGACGTTCTTCACCCGCCGGCGCTGGGCCGAGGAGGCGCACCCGCACGAGTCCTCCGCGGTGATGACCATGCCGCTGATCGTGCTCGCGGCGCTGTCCGTCGTCGGCGGTGTGCTCGCGCTGGGCGACTGGATCACGGAGTGGTTGTCGCCGGTCGCGGGGATCGAGCATCACGAGGCCGGCCTGCCCGCCTGGGTGTTCACCATCCTGATCACCGTCACCGTGGCCATCGGCGTGGCTGTCGCCTGGGTGCTGGTGGGCAAGCGGGACGTCTCGTCGACTGCGCCGGCGAACGTGTCGGTGGCGACCAAGGCTGCCCGCGCCGACCTGTACGGCGACGCGTTCAACGAGGCCGTGCTGATGCGGCCGGGGCAGTACCTGACCCGGTCGCTGGTCTACGCCGACAACAAGGGCATCGACGGCACAGTCAACGGCGTGGGCGGGCTCATCGGCGGCTCGTCGGGATGGCTACGCCGTCTGCAGACCGGCTTCGTCCGTTCCTATGCGCTGGCGATGCTGTCCGGCGTGGTGCTGGTGGTGGCCGCGCTGCTGGCGGTGAACCTCGCATGAGCGCCGTTGCGAGCCCGACGACGAAGACCGTGATAGCCATCCTCTGCACGACCGAGTGCAACGACTCGCAGGAGACGCTGTGACCTTTTCCTGGCTGACCGTTCTCGGTGCGGTGCCGCTGATCGGCGCCGTCGCCGTGGCGCTGCTGCCGCAAGGCCGCGGCGCGCGGGCGGACACCCTGTCCAAGCAGGTGGCGCTCGGCGTCTCGTTGCTCGTGCTCGCGCTGACGATCTACGTCGCCGTGCAGTACGACGTCGATGGTGGCATGCAGTTCGTGGAGCAGTACGAGTGGATCAGCGCGTTCGGCGCCTACTACGCGGTCGGGCTCGACGGGATCGGCTTGCTGATGGTGCTGCTCACCGCGATCCTCACGCCGGTGGTGATCCTCGCTTCGTGGAACGACGCCGAGGCCGGGCGATGGAGCGTCAAATCCTTCTTCGCATGGATCCTGGTGCTCGAGGGGCTGTCGATCGGCGTCTTCGTCGCCATCGACGTCTTCCTGTTCTACGTGTTGTTCGAGGCGACGCTGATCCCGATCTACTTCCTGATCGGTGGCTTCGGCGGTGCCCGGCGGTCCTATGCCGCGACCAAGTTCTTGGTCTACAGCCTGTTCGGCGGGCTGTTGATGCTGGCGTCGGTCATCGGCCTCTATGTCCTCTCCAACGGCTCGGGGACCGGTGCCACCTACCTGCTGTCCGAGCTCTCGCAGCTGCCCATCGACGAGGAGACCGGGCGCTGGCTGTTCCTGGGCTTCTTCGTCGCATTCGCGATCAAAGCCCCGATGTGGCCTGTACACACGTGGTTGCCCGACGCCGCCAGCGAGGGCACACCGGGCACCTCGGTGCTGCTGGTCAGCGTGCTGGACAAGATCGGCACCTTCGGCATGATCCGGTTCTGCCTCGGGATCTTCCCCGAGGCGTCGGCCTGGGCCACGCCGGTCGTCGTCGCCTTGGCGATCGTGTCCGTGCTCTACGGCGCACTGCTGGCCATCGGCCAGAACGACATCCGGCGCCTGATCGCCTACACGTCGGTCTCGCACTTCGGCTTCATCGTGCTCGGCATCTTCGTGCTGAACAGCCAGGGCCACGCGGGCGCCGTCCTGTACATGTTCAACCACGGTCTCTCCACCGCCGCACTTTTCCTGGTCACCGGGTTCCTGATCAGCCGGCGCGGGTCGAAGCTGATCAGCGACTTCGGCGGTGCGGAGAAGGTCGCGCCGGTGCTCGCCGGGATCTTCTTGCTGGCGGGCCTGTCCAGCCTGTCCCTGCCGGGCCTGGCACCGTTCGTCAGCGAGTTCCTGGTGCTGGTCGGCACCTTCAGCTACTCGCCGGCCGCGGCGGTGCTGGCCACCTTCGGGATCGTGCTGGCGGCGCTCTACATCTTGATCATGTACCAACGCACGATGACCGGGCCGACGCGCCCCGGGCTGGATGCGATGCCGGACCTGAACGTGCGGGAGATCGCCGCGCTGGCTCCGTTGCTGGTGCTGCTCGTGGTGCTGGGCTTCTACCCGAAGCCGGCGCTCGCGGTCATCAACCCCGGCGTCGAGACGACACTCGAGCAGGTTGGCAAGACCGACCCTGAACCGACCGTGTCGGTGCCTGCTTCACCAGACGCGGAAGGGGTCCAGGAGTGAGTGGGGTTAGTGAAGTGGTGCTCGCTGTCGAGATCGATGCGCCCGCGATCGGCTATGGCAACATCTCGCCGCTGTTGATCGTGCTGGGGGCCGCGGTCCTCGGCGTGGTGGTCGAGGCGTTCGCGCCGCGCGCGCTGCGTTACCTCATGCAGACGCTGTTGGCGGTCACGGCGCTGGTCGCCGCGTTCGTCGCGACGGTCCTCGTCGCCATCGACCTGCCTGCGGTCGGCGGTGGAGCCGGACGCGGCATCATCGAGGCGGAGGGAGCCGTCGCGGTCGACGGGCCGACGGTCTTCATCTGGGGGCTGTTGCTGCTGCTGTCGTTCCTGGGCGTGCTGACCTTCGCGGAGCGGCGCCTCGAGAGCGGCGTCACGGCCTTTGCCGGCCAGGCGTCGGCGTTGCCGGGCACCGAGGCCGAGCGGGAGGCATCCACCCGCGGCCTGGAGCACACCGAGGTTTTTCCGCTGGTGATGTTCTCGATCGGTGGGATGCTGCTGTTCCCGGCGGCCAACGACCTGCTCACGATGTTCGTTGCGCTCGAGGTCCTCTCCCTGCCGCTGTACCTGCTGTGCGGCCTGGCCCGCCGGCGCCGGCTGCTCAGCCAGGAAGCGGCAATGAAGTATTTCCTGCTCGGCGCCTACTCCTCGGCGTTCTTCGTCTTCGGCATCGCCCTGCTCTACGGGTACTCCGGCAGCATGACGCTCGCGGGCCTCGACGCCGCGGTCGCCAGCCGTACCTCCGGTGAGACGCTGCTGCTCAGCGGCATCGGCCTGGTCGCCGTCGGCATGTTGTTCAAGGTCGGCGCCGCGCCGTTCCACGCCTGGACGCCCGACGTCTACCAGGGCGCACCCACGGCCGTGACCGGCTTCATGGCGGCGTGCACCAAGATCGCGGCGTTCGGCGCGATGCTGCGGCTGTTCTACGTGGGGCTCGGCGGGGTGAGCTGGGACTGGCAGCCGATGATCTGGGCAGTGGCGATCCTGACGATGGCGGTAGGCGCGATCATCGCCCTGACCCAGACCGACATCAAGCGCCTGCTGGCCTACTCCTCGATCGCGCATGCGGGCTTCATCCTCGTCGGCTTCGTCGGTGTGCAGGGGGTCGCCGACGTCGGGGACGGGATCACCAGCCTGCAGGCCGTGCTGTTCTACCTCGCGACCTACGGCTTCACCACCCTCGGCGCGTTCGCCGTCGTCACCGTCGTACGCGACTCCGCGGGCGAGGCGACCCACCTGTCGCGGTGGGCCGGGCTCGGCCGGAGCTCCCCGCTCGTCGCCGGAGTGATGTCGCTGTTCATGCTGGCCTTCCTCGGGCTGCCGCTCACCAGTGGCTTCACCGGCAAATGGGCGGTCTTCACCTCCGCCTGGTCGGGGGGCGCCGAGGCTCTGGTGATCGTCGGTGTGCTCGCCAGCGTGGTCACCGCGTTCGTATACATCCGGGTGATCGTGCTGATGTTCTTCTCCGACCCGGTCGGCGAGGGTCCCACGGTCGCGGTGCCGAGCGTGCTGACCATGGCGGCGATCGCGGTTGGGGTAGTCGCTACCGTCGTACTCGGGGTTATGCCCGACCCCGTCCTCGATCTGGCCCGAGACGCGGGACAGTTCATCCGCTGACGCGGTACAGATGTCAGGAGCAACTGTGAGCAGCCTCGGTCTCTCCGAGCACGTCGACGCCGGTCTCGAGGCCCGCGTGCGTGCCGGCTTCGAGGCGGTCGAGAAGCGGCTGGTCAGCTGCGCGCAGAGCGACGCACCGTTCGTCACCGAAGCGGCGCTGCACCTGATCAACGCCGGTGGCAAGCGCTTCCGGCCGATGCTGGTGATGGTGAGCGCGGAGTTCGGCGACCCGGCCGCCGAGGGCGTGGTGTCGGCCGCGGTCGGCGTGGAGCTGACGCACCTCGCGTCCCTCTACCACGACGACGTGATGGACGAGGCAGACCTGCGCCGCGGGGCGGACAGCGCCAACGCCCGGTGGGACAACACCGTTGCGATCCTCACCGGCGACTTCCTCTTCGCCCAGGCGTCGAAGGTGATCGCCGACCTCGGCCCGGAGGCGGTCCGCATCCAGTCGCAGACCTTCGCGCGGCTGGTCGAGGGCCAGGTGCGCGAGACCGTCGGACCGCAGCCCGGCGAGGCGATGCTCGACCACTACCTGCGGGTCGTCGCCGACAAGACCGGCGCCTTGATCTCTACCTCGGCCCGCTACGGCGCGTTGCTGGCCGGCGCGGAGCCGCGAGTCGTCGAGGTGCTGACCGAGTTCGGTGAGCGGATCGGCACCGCCTTCCAGCTCTCCGACGACGTGATCGACGTGACCAGCGACGACACCGGCAAGACACCGGGCACCGACCTTCGGGAAGGCGTGCCCACGCTGCCGGTGCTGATCGCGCAGGCCTCCACCGACCCGGCCGACGCGCGGCTGGTCCAACTGCTGTCCGACGACGCCGACCTGTCCGACGACGCGTCGCTGGCCGAGGCGCTGAAGCTGCTGCGCGGCCACCGGGCGATCGATGATGCGCGCGCCACGGTCACTCAGCACGCCGACGCCGCGCGCGCGCTGCTCGAGGGCGTGCCCGCAGGCCCCGCTCGAGACAGCCTCGCCAGTCTCTGCGACCTCGTGATCCACCGCACCGCCTGATCCACCGCACCGCCTACTTCGCCGCACCGCCTGCTTCGCCCGATCGCCGCCACCGTGCCCCTCACCCGGTGACCAACGTGGAACGTCGTACCGCCGCCAGCGGCCGCGGAGTTCGGCACCGAGCCGAGGATCAGTTGCCCCGGACACGGCGGCAGGGTGTGCCGACTCGGCCCAGCTCAGGCGGCGGCGGCCACGGCGGCGCGGCGCAAAGCACGCCGGCGGTGGGAGATCGCCTCGGCAGTGAGGATGGCCAGCGCGATCCACACCAGCACGAAGCCGGCCCAGCGCGCCGGGCTCATCGGCTCGTCGTAGACCAGCACGCCGACGGCGAACTGCAGTGACGGCGTGATGTACTGCAGCATCCCGATCGTCGTCAGCGACACCCGGGTGGCGGCAGCCCCGAAGCACAGCAGCGGCGCGGCCGTCACGATGCCGGTCGTGGTGAGCAGCAGGGCGAACGGCCAGCCGTGAGCGGTGAACTCGCCCTGCCCCGCCTGGTGCAGGAAACCGAGATAAAGCAGAGCCGCCGGAGCGAGTACGACGCTCTCGACCGCGAGCCCCTCCACGGCGCCGGCGTTGGCCTTCTTCTTCGCCAGCCCGTAGGTGCCGAAGGAGAACGCCAGAACGAGAGCAATCCACGGCGGACGCCCATAGTCGAAGGCGAGCCACACCACCGCCACCAGCGCAACCCCGAGCGCGACCCACTGCGGTCGGCGGAGCCGTTCGCCGAGCAACAGCACACCGATCAGCACGGTCACCAGCGGGTTGATGAAGTAGCCGAGGGAGGTCTCCACCACCCGTCCGCTGTTGACGCCGTAGATGAAGGTGAACCAGTTGATGCCGATCACGACCGCGGCGATCACCAGAGCGAGCATCGAACGACGGTTGGTGAGCGCCTGACGCAGACTGCCGACCCGCCGCCGCAGGACCAGCAGACCCGACACCACCACCAGCGACCAGACGATCCGGTGGGCCAGGATTTCACCGGGGCCCGCGGGCTCCAGCAACGGCCAGTACAGCGGAAAGGACCCCCACAAGGTGTAGGCGGTGGCTCCCAGGATGAATCCACGCCGCTGCTCGGTCACCCGAGAAGTCTAGGGGCCGTCATCACCTATCCGGTGTCTGACTCCTGTCCGGTGAGACATCGGCGCGAGCTCAGCGCGAGGGGGCGGTGCGTCAGTCGACCGTCCAGGTGTCGCCGCCGGCGATCAGGCCGGCCAGGTCGGCGCTGCCGCTCTCGCCGCCGGCCGCCTGAGCCGTCTGCACCTGCTGGCGCGCCAGGTCGTCATACGTCGGGCGCTCGACCTGCCGGAAGATGCCGATCGGCGCCTGGTCGAGGTGTCCGGCCGCGGTCAGCCGCGAGAGCGCGAACGCCACCTGCGGGTCGCTGGCGTGCGCATCGTGCACGTGCAGCGCGTCCACGCCGACCTCCTCGACCGCGGCGACCCGTAGCGTGCCGCCGGGCTCCTGCACCACGCCGAACCGCCCGTCGACGCCGAAGCGCACCGGCTCACCGTGCACGAGCGGGATGATCGCGTCGTCGCGGGTGTCTCGGTCCTTGAAGGCGTCGAACGCGCCGTCGTTGAAGATCGGGCAGTTCTGGTAGATCTCCACCAGGGAGGTGCCCCGGTGGGCCGCCGCCGCCCGCAGCACCGACGTCAGGTGCTTGCGGTCGGAGTCGATCGTGCGGGCCACGAACGTCGCCTCCGCGCCCAGGGCGGGCGAGATCGGGTTGAACGGCGTGTCGACCGAGCCCATCGGCGTCGACTTGGTGACCTTGCCGGCCTCCGAGGTGGGGGAGTACTGCCCCTTGGTCAGGCCGTAGATCCGGTTGTTGAACAGCAGGATCGTCATGTTCACGTTGCGACGCATCGCGTGGATGAGGTGGTTGCCGCCGATCGAGAGCGCGTCACCGTCGCCGGTGACGACCCACACCGACAGGTCGGAGCGGCTGGTCGCGAGCCCGGTCGCGATGGCCGGCGCCCGGCCGTGGATCGAGTGCATGCCGTAGGTGTCGAGGTAGTAGGGGAACCGTGCGGCACAGCCGATCCCGGAGATGAACACCATGTTCTCGCGACGCAGCCCAAGGTCGGGCAGGAAACTCTGGACGGCGGCGAGCACGGCGTAGTCACCACAGCCGGGGCACCAGCGCACCTCCTGGTCGGAGGCGAACTCCTTGCGGTTCTGCGGCACCTCGGTCGTGGGCACCCCGGACAAGCCGGGGAACGGCAGGTCGGTGGCGGTCATCGGCGGGCCTCCTCACCTTCACGGTTGGTGCTGGGTCCACGCTCGATCCGCGACCCAAGGTCAGCGGCTGGCTCGGGGTCGAGACTGGCCAGCAGGTCGGCGATCGCGTCCGCGAGCTCGGTGGAGACGAACGGCAGACCGCGTACGGCGTTGAACCCGACGACGTCGACCAGGTACTTCGCACGCAGCAGCAGGGACAGCTGCCCGAGGTTCATCTCCGGCACCAGCACCCGGTCGTAGCGGCGCAGGACGTCACCGAGGTCGGACGGGAACGGGTTCAGGTGGCGCAGGTGCGCCTGGGCGACCGACCCGCCGGCACCGCGCACCTGGCGCACCGCCGCACCGATCGGACCGTAGGTCGAGCCCCAGCCCAGCACCAGCACCCGGGCGTCACCGTCGGGGTCGTCGACGACCATCGGCGGGATGGTGTCGGCGACCCGGTCGACCTTGGCCTGGCGGGTGCGGACCATCAGGTCGTGGTTGGCGGGATCGTAGGAGATGTTGCCGGACCCGTCGGCCTTCTCGATGCCACCGATGCGGTGCTCGAGTCCCGCCGTACCCGGGATCGCCCACGGTCGGGCCAGCGTCGACACATCGCGCAGGTAGGGCCAGAAGTCACCGCCGGAGCCGTCCCCGGTGCCGGCGTCGGTGCCGTGGTTGCGCTCGGTGGCGAACGCGGGATCGATGACGGGCAGGTCGTCGATGTCGGGCAGCCGCCAGGGCTCCGACCCGTTGGCCAGGTAGCCGTCGGACAGCAGCATCACCGGTGTCCGGTAGGTGACGGCGATCCGGGCGGCCTCGATCGCGGCGTCGAAGCAGTCGGCGGGGGAGGCCGGCGCGACGATCGGCAGCGGCGACTCGCTGTTGCGGCCGAACATCGCCTGCAGCAGGTCGGCCTGCTCGGTCTTGGTGGGCAGCCCGGTCGACGGACCACCGCGCTGCACGTCCACCACGACCAGCGGCAGCTCGGTCATCACGGCGAGTCCGACGGTCTCGGCCTTCAGCGCGATGCCCGGGCCCGAGGAGGTGGTCACGCCGAGCGACCCGCCGAACGCGGCGCCGAGGGCCGCCCCCACGCCGGCGATCTCGTCCTCGGCCTGGAACGTCGTGACACCGAACTGCTTGTGCCTGCTCAGCTCGTGCAGGATGTCGGATGCCGGCGTGATCGGGTAGGACCCGAGGAACAGCGGCAGCCCCGCGCGCTTCGCGGCCGCGATCAGGCCGTAGGACAGTGCGAGGTTGCCGGTGATGTTGCGGTAGGTGCCGGGCTGCACCTGCGCCGGCTTCACCTCGTACGAGACCGCGAACGTCTCGGTGGTCTCACCGAAGTTCCAGCCCATCCGAAAGGCGGTCACGTTGGCGTCGCGGATGTCGGGGGCCTTGGCGAAGCGTCGCTCGAGGAAGTCGATGGTCGACTGCGTGGGCCGGCCGTAGAGCCACGACAGCAGCCCGAGCGCGAACATGTTCTTGGCCCGGGACGCCTCCTTGCGGCCCAGGCCGAACTCCTTCACCGCCTCGACCGTCATCGCGGTCAACGGCACCTGGTGCACGGTGTAGGCGTCGAGGCTGTCGTCGTCGAGCGGACTCTCGTGGTAACCGGCCCGGGCGAGGTTGCGGGCGGTGAAGTCGTTGGTGTCGACGATGATCGTCGCGCCCTTGGGCAGGTCGGCGCGGTTGGCGCGCAGCGCCGCGGGGTTCATCGCCACGAGGACGTCGGGCGCGTCGCCCGGGGTGAGAATGTCGTGGTCGGCGAAGTGCACCTGGAACGACGACACGCCGGGCAGCGTGCCCGCGGGGGCGCGGATCTCTGCGGGGAAGTTGGGCAGCGTCGACAAGTCGTTGCCGAACGCGGCCGTCTCCTGGGTGAAGCGGTCGCCGGTCAGCTGCATCCCGTCGCCGGAGTCACCGGCAAACCGGATGATGACCCGGTCGAGCTGCCGGACCTGTTTGGTCACCGAGCATCTGCCTTTCCGGTAGACCCGCCTGGGTGTGGGGGGCCTCGTTGCTGTGGCGGGTTATCTGCGCCTGCGGGAAGGTAACCCTTACTGCACTGTTCATGCTACGACGTCCACAAGCCGAATCCCCGTGCCGTCCACATCCCGTTTCCGGCCCATGCCGTCTCGCGGAGCGGGCGACCGCGGTGGGGTGCAGGCTGTCGGCCGGGCAGTCCCTAGACTGCCGGGCGTGGACGGCTACTACGCGTCATACCTGCCCGTGCTCGTGATCGTGCTCGCGGGCGTGGTCCTCGTGACGCTGATGTTCGCCGGCAACCGGATGCTTGCTCCGCACCGGCCCAGCCCGGAGAAGCGGCTCACCTACGAGTCCGGTGTCGACCCGGTCGGTGAGGGCTGGGCGCAGGTGCACCTGCGGTACTACATCTTCGCCTACCTCTATGTCGTCTTCGCCGTCGACGCGGTCTTCCTCTTCCCCTGGGCGACGGTCTTCGCCGGTCTCGGCTGGACCGTGGTGGGCGAGATGGCGGTGTTCATCGGCTTCATCGCGGTCGGTCTGCTCTGCGCGTGGCGGAAGGGGGTCATGACATGGACGTGAGGCCCGGCGGCGCTGTGGACCTGGGGATGCCGGCGACCTCCGGTTCGGTCGGCCCGCTGTCCCGGCTCGCGCCCGCGCCGGCGCGGTACATCCTCAACTGGGGCCGCCGCTACTCACTGTGGGTCTTCAACTTCGGCCTGGCCTGCTGCGCGATCGAGTTCATCGCCACCTCGATGGCTCGGCACGACTTCATGCGCCTCGGCGTGATCCCGCTCGCCCCGGGTCCACGGCAGGCCGACCTGATGGTGGTCTCCGGCACCGTGACCGACAAGATGGCACCCGCCGTGCGCCGTCTCTACGAGCAGATGCCGGACCCCAAGTACGTCATCTCCTTCGGGTCCTGCTCCAACTCGGGCGGCCCCTACTGGGACTCCTACTGCGTGACCAAGGGTGTCGACCAGATCATCCCCGTCGACGTCTACGTGCCGGGCTGCCCGCCGCGCCCGGAGGCGCTGCTGCAGGGCATCCTGCGCCTGCAGGACAAGATCGCCGCCGAGTCGCTCGGTGAGCGCTACCCCGACAAGCCCGCGCGCCGCTCCCGGTCCTCGCTGCTCAGCCCGCGCACCAGCAGGGGAACCGCCGATGACATGGGCTGACGAGGTCGGTGCCGTCTTCGGCGCGTACGACGAAGGGTTCGGGCCGCTGACCGTCGACGTACCCGCCGAGTCCTGGATCGAGGCGCTGACCCGGGCCCGCGACGAGCTCGGATGCGGTTACTTCGACTGGATGTCGGCGGTCGACGAGCTCGCCGAGGGCTTCGCCGTGCTGTGCCACCTGGCCCGCCTCTCGAGCACACCTGCGATCTCGGCGGGACGGGAAGCACCCCCTTCCCGCCGAGATCGCAGATCTGCCCCGGCAGGCGGTGTGGACCATCTGCTGCTGCGCACCAAGATCGCCCGCGAGCAGCCGCGCCTGCCGACGGCGATCGGCGTGTACGCCGGGGCTGGATGGCATGAGCGAGAGACCGCGGAGATGTTCGGCATCGCATTCACCGACGGTCCGGCTGCCGACCCGGAGGCCAGCCACCTGCTGCTCCCGGAGGAGTTCGAGGGCCACCCGCTGCGCAAGGAGTTCGTGCTGGCGTCCCGGGTGGCGAAGCCGTGGCCGGGCGCGAAGGAGCCCGGCGAGTCCGACCGCGGCGGCGCATCCCCGTCCCGACGCAAGACCCGGCCACCCGGCGTACCTGACCCGGAGCAGTGGGGTCCGCGGGAGCCGGGCAGCGAGTCCCCGGACCCGCTCGCGCACGCCGCCCCGCAACCCGCCCGTCCCCGGCGAGGCCGGCGGTCGGGCGGCGAGGAGCCGGCCGATGGCTGAGTGGGTCGAGACGGTCGTGCGGGTGCTCGTGGTGCTCGGCGCGTTCCTGGTGCTGCCGCTGCTCGTCGGGCAGACCGAGCACAAGGTGATGGCGCACATGCAGAGCCGGGTCGGGCCGATGCACGCCGGTGGCTTCCACGGCTGGGCGCAGCTGGTCGCCGACGGCGTGAAGTTCGCGCAGAAGGAGGACATCGTGCCGGCCGCGGCCGACCGCACGGTGTTCAAGCTGGCGCCGGCGCTGGCGCTGCTGCCCTATCTGGTGGCGTTCGTCGCGATCCCGATCGGTCCCGGCCTGGTCGGCGGTGAGCTCGACCTCGGGCTGTTCTTCGTGCTCGCGGTGATGGGGGTCGGCGTACTCGGTTCGCTGATGGCCGGCTGGGCCAGCGCCAACAAGTACAGCCTGCTCGGTGGTCTGCGGGTCGCCGCGCAGCTGCTGAGCTACGAGCTGCCGTTCGTGCTCGCGGCGGTGAGCCCGGCGATGCTCGCCGGGACGCTGTCGCTGTCGGGCATCGTCGACGCCTTCGAGTGGTGGTGGCTGCTGCTGCAGCTGCCGGCGATGGTCGTGTTCTTCGTCGCCGGCCTGGCCGAGCTGCAACGGCCGCCGTTCGACATGCCGCTCGCCGACGCGGAGATCGTGTTCGGCCCGCTCACCGAGTACACCGGCCTGCGGTTCGCGCTGTTCCTGCTCGCGGAGTACGCCGGCATCGTGCTGATCTCGGCATTGACCGCCCTACTCTTCCTCGGTGGCTGGCACGGCCCGTTCGACGGCGTACTCGGCTGGCTGTGGACTCTCCTCAAGACCGGACTGGTGGCGTTTCTGGTGATCTGGGCACGAGTGGCCTACCCCCGCATGCGTGAGGACCAGTTGCAGGGGCTGGCGTGGAAGGTGCTGGTGCCGGTGGCGCTGGCGCAGCTCGCTGCGACCACCGTGGTGGCGGTCGCATGAGTGTCTGGGGCACGGGACTGCTCAACGGGCTGCGGGTCACCTTGCGCCACCTGACCCGCCGGTCGGTGACGGCGCAGTATCCCGACTCGATGCCGGTGCTGCCGCCGCGCAGCCGTGGGGTGATCGCGCTGATCGAGGAGAACTGCACGGTCTGCATGTTGTGCGCGCGGGAGTGCCCAGCGTGGTGCATCTACATCGACTCGCACAAGGAGACCGTCCCGCCGAAGGAGGAGGGTCAGCGCGAGCGCAGCCGCAACGTGCTCGACCAGTTCGACATCGACTACTCCATCTGCATGTACTGCAGCATCTGCGTCGAGGCCTGCCCCTTCGACGCACTGCACTGGTCTCCGGAGTTCGAGTACGCCGAGCTCGACATCCGTGACCTGACCCACGACATGGACCGGCTGCGGGAGTGGATGTGGACGGTGCCGGCGCCGCCCCCGCTCGACCAGGGCGCCGACGACCCCAAGGAGGTCTCGGCCGCGCGCAAGGCCGCACCGCCGGCTGCCGGCCCTGCGAACCCTGCCGGCCCGGGCGAGGAGGCGGGCTCGTGACGGCGATCGAGGTGCTGTTCGGCCTGCTGGGGCTGGTCGTCGTGGGGTCGGCGCTGCTCGTCGTGACCACGACCAAGCTCGTGCACGCCGCGCTGTGGTTGGTGGTCACGCTGGGCGCGCTCGCCGGGTGCTATCTGCTGCTCGCCGCCGAGTTCGTGGCGTGGGTGCAGGTGCTGATCTACGTCGGCGCGGTGGTCGTGCTACTGCTGTTCGCGCTGATGCTCACCCGCGCGCCGACCGGGGCCGAGGCCGCCGCGACGACCGGCAACCGCCCGCTGGCGGCCGTCGTCGCCGCGCTGGTGGCCGGCGCGCTGGTCGCCACCCTGGTCGCCGGGTTCACCGGGGTGCGCATCGACCTCGACCACACGCTGGTGGGCTCCGCCGGCAGCACCGGCACGGCGATCTTCACCTCCTGGGTGCTGCCGTTCGAGGTGCTGTCCGTGCTGCTGCTCGCGGCGCTGATCGGCGCGATCGTCCTCTCCCGCTCCTCCAGCCCCACATTGGCACGGGGTGGCCCCACGCCAATAGGTCCGTCACAGGGCCACCCCGTGCCAAACGCGGAACGTAGTGGGGACGACCAGTGAGCGTGCTGTTTCCGCTGGTGGTCGCGGCGTTGCTGTTCGCGATCGGCGTGTACGGCGTACTCGCCCGGCGCAATGCGGTGCTGGTGCTGATGGGCGTCGAGCTGATGCTCAACGCGGTCAACCTCAACCTGGTTGCCTTCGACGCCTACCTGCGTGACGTGGTGCACTCCGGCCAGGTGCTGACGTTGTTCGTGATCGCGATCGCCGCCGCCGAGATCGGCCTCGGGCTCGCCATCGTGCTGATGGTCTTCCGGTCGCACCGGCACATCGACGTCGACCGGTTGCGCGAGCTCTCCGACAGCGCCGCCGCCGACGAGGCGATCGCGCGGGACGCCGGCACCCCGACGTGCGCTCCCGGGTCCGGCGCATGAGTCCGGGCTGGGTCGTGGTGGCGCCCGCCGCCGGAGCCGTGTTCGCGCTGGCGATGGGTGCACGCCCCTCGACCGGGTGGGTCGGCGCCGGCTTCGGGCTGCTCACCTGGCTGCTGGGCCTGCTGGTCGCAGTGCCGGCTCTGGGAGACGCGGCGGGCACCCGGACGGTGCTGACGTCGTTCCCCACCGGGGCCGCCCCGATCGAGGTGGCGTTCGTGGTCGACTCGCTGGCGGCCCTGATGGTGCTGCTGGCCACCACGGTGGCGCTGCTGGTGCTGCTGTACTCGGTGGGATACCTGGCCGGCGAGCGGCGCCGAGCGTCGTACACGGCCCTGGTGCTGGTGTTCACCTCGGCGATGTCGCTGGTGGTGCTGGCCGACGACTTCTTCGTGCTGCTGGTGGGCTGGGAGGTCATGGGCGCCTGCTCCTACTTCCTCATCGGCCACTACTGGGAGCGGTTCGAGGCTCGTGCTGGAGCGGTCAAGGCGTTCCTGCTCACCCGGCTGGGCGACATCGGTCTGCTGTTCGGCATCTTCGTGCTGGCGTCGGCGACCGGGTCGTTCTCGATCAGCGCTGCCGGCGAGGCCGCGGCGTCAGGCACGATGAGCACCTCCCAGGCGACCGCGGCGATGCTGCTCGTGCTGTGCGGCGTGGTCGGCAAGTCCGCGCAGTTCCCGCTGCACACCTGGCTGCCGGACGCGATGCCCGGCCCCACCCCGATCAGCGCGCTGATCCACGCGGCGACGATGGTGGCCGCGGGTGTCTACCTGGTCGCCCGCCTCGACGACGTGATGGCCGCCGCGCCGGTCGCCCGGTCGGTGCTCGCGGTGATCGCTGCGGTCACGATGCTGCTGGCCGCCCTGTTCGCGGTCGCCCAGGACGACCTCAAACGCGTGCTCGCATGGTCCACGGTGAGCCAGCTCGCGTACATGTTCGCCGCGCTCTCGGTCGGCGCGTACGCCGCCGGCGTGTTCCACCTGGTCTCGCACGGGGCCTTCAAGGCGCTGCTCTTCCTCGGTGCCGGCGCTGTGGTGCACGCGGTCGGCGGGACCTCGATGGAGGTGATGGGCGGCCTGCGACGCCGGTTGCCGCTGACGTTCGTGACCACCACGATCGGCTTCGCTGCCCTCGCCGGGCTGGTCCCGGCCGCCGGCTTCTTCTCCAAGGACGCGGTGCTCGGCGGGCTGCTCGACGCGGCGTTGCACGAGGGCTCCTGGCAGGGGTGGCTGCTGCTGGTCAGCGGGCTCCTCACGGTGGTGGTGACCGCGGCCTACTCGATGCGTGCGTGGCTGCTGGTCTTCTTCGGCCGTCCGCACGGGGCCGACGTGCTGCACGAGGCGCCCTGGATGATGCACGCCCCACTGATCGTGCTGGCGGCGTGCTCCCTCGCCGGCGGTGCGCTGGTGCTGGCCCCCGACGTGCTCGACCCGCTCGGCCGCGGTCCGGCCGACCTGGTGCACCCGGTGCTGGCCATCGCGACCACGGCTGCGGTGCTGCTGACCGCGCTGGTCACCTATGCCGAGTGGTGGCGTGTCGACGGCATCGACCCGGTCGCGCGCTTCGGCCCCGTCCGGCGCGGACTGTTCGCCGAGCTCGGCGTCGGCCGGGCGTACCAGGCCGCTGTGGTCCGCCCGACCTGGGCGCTGGCGCGGCTGGTCGTGGCCACCGACCGCGACGTCGTCGAGCCCTACGTGCGCGGCGCCGGGGTGACCGCGGGCGGGCTCGGGACGGCGCTGCGCTGGCTGCAGCGCGGCAACGCCCAGGTCTACGTCGCCGCGGTCGTCGTCGGTGCGCTGGCGATCGGACTGACGGCGGGGTGGTTGGGCGCATGAGCTGGCTGCTCCCGCTGCTCGTGGCGTTGCCCGCGACCGGCGCACTGGCGCTCGCGGTCTGGCCGCGCTCGAGCGCGGACCGGCTCGGCGCGATGGTCGGCGTCGCGGTCGCTGCGGCGACGTTCGCCGTCTCGCTGCTGGTCGCGGTGCTGACCTGGGGTCGCGACGGGATGCGGCTGGAGTCGGAGGCCGCCTGGATCCCTGCGCTGGACGTGTGGTGGCGCGCCGGCGTCGACGGCATCTCCCTCCCGCTGGTGCTGCTGACCACGTTGCTGTCGCTGCTGTGCATGGTGGCGCTGCTGTGGGAGCGTCCGGAGCGGGTCCGTGCGCTGGTGCTGTCGCTGCTGCTGCTCGAGACCGGCGTGCTCGGGACCTTCGTCGTGCTCGACCTGGTGCTGTTCTTCGTGTTCTTCGAGGTCGTGCTGATCCCGATGTGGTTCGTGATCGCCGACTGGGGCGACCGGCACGACCCCGCCGGTCGGCGCCGCGCCGCCACGGTCTTCCTGCTGCTGACCGTGGCCGGATCGGCGGTGATGCTGGTCGGGTTCCTGGTGGTGCACGCACATACCGGCACCTTCGACATGGTGGAGCTGGCCGAGCGCGGCGGCCTGGGGATGTCCACGCAGGTCCAGGTGCTGGCCGCCGCCGCGATCGGGCTCGGCCTGGCGGTCAAGGCGCCGATGTGGCCGCTGCACATCTGGCTGCCCGACGCCCACGGCAAGGCACCCACCGTGGGGTCGGTGCTGCTGGCGGGGGTGCTGCTCAAGATGGGGACGTACGGGTTCGTGCGGATCTGGGTGCCGGCCGTGCCCGAGGGCGCGCAGGCGCTTGCGCCGTACCTCGCGTGCCTGGCGGCGGTCGGCATCGTCTACGGCTCGTTCGCCTGCCTGGCGCAGAGCGACCTCAAGCGGCTGGTCGCCTACTCCAGCGTCGGGCACATGGGGTTCGTGCTCCTCGGCATTGCGACCCTGACACCGGTGGGCCTCAACGGCGCCCTGGTCGCCAACATCGCGCACGGCCTGATCACCGGCCTGCTGTTCTTCCTGGCCGGTGCGCTGAAGGACCGACACGGCTCCGCGGAGCTGACGGCGATCGGCCGCGGCCTGTACGCACGCTCGCCGCGGCTGGCCGCCGTACTCGCGGTCACCGCCATGGCGAGTCTGGGGCTGCCCGGACTGGCCGGCTTCTGGGGCGAGATGCTCACGCTGCTGGGGGCGTTCGACCCGGCCGAGGCGCTCCCGCGCGCGACCTTCCTTGCCTGCATGGTCGCCGGTGGCGTCGGCGCGGTGCTGACCGCGGCCTACTTCCTGCACGTCGTACGCCGGCTGTGTCAGGGCGAGCCCGAGACGGCGCCCGCCGAGGCGAGCACCCGCGAGCTCGCCACCTGGTCGCCGCTGCTGGTGCTGACCGTGGTGCTCGGGCTGGCGCCCGGGCTGCTGCTGACGATCACCGACCCGGCGGTGCGGCTGTTGCTCGGAGGTGACGGATGAGCACGGTGCAGGCGATAGACTGGGCCGCCACCGCGCCGCTGCTGGCGGTGGCCGTCACCGCGGTCGTCGTGCTGGTCGTCGACGCGTTCACCCACCATCCTCGATGGGCCGGGTTGCTTTCCGTGCTCGGGCTGGCCGTCGCCACGGTGTCGGTGCTGCCGCTGGTCGGCGACGACCGGGCCACCTTCTGCCTCCCCGATGGCCGTGGCTGCTCCTTCGTCGTGGACGAGCTGACGATCGGCTTCTGGGTCGTGGTGCTCGCCGGCACGCTCCTCACGGTGATGCTGAGCGCAGTGGGAGCGATCGACGACCGGGTGCCGACGGGTGAGCACCATTTCCTGCTGCTGTGCTCGGCGGCGGGCGCGTTGGCGATCGCGGGCGCGCGCGACCTCGCCACGCTCGTGATCGCCTTGGAGCTGGTCTCGCTGCCGGCGTTCGCGCTGGTCGGTCTCAAGCGCGGCGACCGCCGTTCGGCCGAGGCCGCGCTGAAGTTCTTCCTCGTCTCCGTCGTCGCCACCGCGGTCATGCTGTACGGCATTTCACTGGTGTACGGCGTCACCGGCAGCATGCACGTCGGCGGCATCCGGGCAGCGCTCGCCGATGGAGCCGAGCCCGCCGGTGTGCTCGCGATCGGCGTCGTGCTGAGCCTGTTCGGGTTGCTGTTCAAGGTGGCCGCGGTGCCGCTGCACGGCTGGGTGCCTGACACCTACGTCGGCGCGCCGCCGGCGGTCGCGGCGTACCTGTCCGTGGTCTCCAAGGCCGCTGGGTTCGTGGCTCTGCTGGTGCTGCTCAGCCGGGCGTTCGGCGAGTACGGCGAGGTGTGGGGGCCGATTCTCGCCGCCGTGGCGGCGCTGACCATGACCGTCGGCAACGTGTTGGCACTGCGGCAGCGGCATGCGGTGCGGCTGCTGGCCTGGTCGTCGGTGGGCCAGTCCGGCTTCATGCTGGCGCCGTTGGCGGTGGTCGCCGACGGGCGCGCCGAGGTGTCCGGCGCCGCGGCCGAGGCCGTGCTGGCCTACCTGCTGATCTACTCCGTGGTGAACCTCGGGGCGTTCGCCGTGGTCGCGGCAGTCTCACGGCACCGGCCCGCCGGCGCGATCTCGGACTACCAGGGCCTGGTGCGCCGTCAGCCGTGGGCCGGCGTGGGACTGGCCTTCGCTCTGCTGTGCCTGGCTGGGTTGCCGCCGGGCATCGCCGGCCTGTTCGCGAAGGTGGTCGTGTTCGAGTCCGTCGTCACCGGCGGGCTCGGTTGGCTCGCGGTGGTGATGGCGGTGAATGTCGCGATCGGCCTGGCCTACTACGTGCGGTGGATGGCCGTGGTGCTCGGCCCGGTGGGGGAGGACTCCGCCTCACCGGAGGTGCACCCGGCTGTCGCGGCTGCGATCGGGGCAACCCTGGTGGCCGCGATCGGGCTCTCGGTCGTCCCCTCCGCCGTACTCGGCCTGCTCGGCTGACCCCCGCGCTCACCCGCAGCGGACCCCGAGTCAGCGGTAGTTGACGAACTGCACCGCGAAGTCGAGGTCCTGTTCCTTCACCAGCGCGATCACGGTCTGCAGGTCGTCGCGCTTCTTGCTGGTCACCCGCAGCTCGTCGCCCTGCACCTGGGCCTTCACGCCCTTGGGACCCTCGTCGCGGATCAGCTTGGACAGCTTCTTCGCCTGCTCCTGGGTGATCCCTTCCTTGAGCGCGACACCGAGCTTGGCTTCCTTGCCGGACTGCCGTGGGTCCCCGGCGTCGAGCACCTTGAGGCTGACGCCACGCTTGACCAGCTTCTCCTTGAACACGTCGAGCACGGCGAGCGCGCGCTCGTCGGCGTTGGCGCTGATCTCCACGGCGGCCTCGCCCTGGCGCTCGATCGAGGCGCCGGTGTTCTTGAAGTCGAAGCGCTGGGAGAGCTCGCGGGCGGTCTGGTTGATGGCGTTGTCGACCTCCTGCTGGTCGAGCTTGCTCACGATGTCGAACGACGAGTCGGCGGCCACGGTGCCTCCCTTGGGTGCGGTTTCGAACTCGGGCGTCTGCTGCGCTATTGTGTCGACTCGTCGCGCCGGGTTCCAACCCGGCCAGCGGCGACCATGGCAGGTTGTCCGAGTGGCCAATGGAAGCGGACTGTAAATCCGTCGGCGTATGCCTACGCAGGTTCGAATCCTGCACCTGCCACCGTAGAAAGAGGCGGCTGACCTGGACTTTGGTCGGAGTACCATACAGGGGTAGTCTATCCGGACTAGCGGGTTTCGGCCGCCTTT
>DASSKO010000061.1:0-2468 GCA_035690425.1 Nocardioidaceae bacterium | reverse complement strand
ACTCCACCGAGACCGGCAACCCGCCCTCGAAGTTCGCCGAGGTCTACGCCCGGGCCCGCGCGCTGGGCCTGCACACCGTCGCGCACGCCGGCGAGGAGGCGCCGTCGGCCTACATCCGGGAGGCGCTGGACGTGCTCCGGGTCGAACGCATCGACCACGGCGTGACCTGCGTCGACGACGCGGCACTGGTGCGCCGGCTGGCTGCAGAGCAGGTCCCGCTGACCATGTGCCCGCTGTCGAACGTGCGGCTGCGGGCGGTGAGCTCCGTCGAGGAGCACCCCGCGGTCCGGCTGCTGGATGCCGGGGTGCGGGTCAGCATCCACTCAGACGACCCGGCCTACTTCGGCGGGTACGTCGAGGCGAACTTCACCGCCCTCGTCCAGGCCCACGGCCTCGACGCGGATCAGGTGGCCACCTTGGCCGCGAACGGGGTCACCTCGTCGTTCGCGTCCCCCGAGCGCCAGCAGGAACTGCTCGACCAGATCGCCGCCTGGCGCCGCCCCCTCTGACCCGCTCAAGGGACCCTCCGCGTTGAACCGGCGCTCGCGCAGCGTTCAACCGGCGCTCGCGCAGCGTTCAACCGGCGCTCGCGCAGCGTTCAACCGGCGCTCGCGCCCCCGGGGGCCGACACAACCGCCGGTTGAACGCTGCACAACCGCCGGCTCAACAGCGCACAACTGCCGGCTCAACAGCCCTCAGGCGGAGACGCTCTGGCCGCGCCGGGCCACCGCGTCGACGATGACCGCGGCCAGCAGGACGAGCGCTGTGACGATGTACTGCGTCGCCGCGTCCAGGCCGATCAGCCCCATCCCGTTGGCGATGGTGGCGATGATCATCCCGCCGAGCAGCGCATGCAGCATCTTGCCCCGGCCACCGAAGAGGCTCGTGCCACCGATCACGGCGGCTGCGACGGCGTACAGCACCAGCTGGCCTCCGTTCACGTTGTTGGAGATCGAGCCCAGCCGGGACGCGTAGACGATGCCTGCCATGCCGCCGGTCAGGCTGCACAGCACGAAGCAGGCCAGCCGGATCCGGCTCACGTTGATGCCGGCGCGGCGGGCGGCCTCGGCGTTGCCGCCGATGGCGTAGACGTAGCGGCCGAACCTGGTGCGACCGAGCAGCACCGTCCACACCAGCAGGATCGCGAGCACGACCGGCACGACGTAGGGCACGCCGGACAGGGCGATGACTCCGACTCCGCGGTTGGTGTTGCACACGACGACCAGGATCACCCCGGCCACCGCGAACAGCACGATCTTCGCCACCGCCAGACTGAACGGCGGCGTGGCCAGGCCGGACCGGCGCCTGCTCCGATCACCGAGAAGGGTCACCAGGGCAAACACCGCGACGCTCACGGCCAGCACGATCCAGCCGACGATCGGAGCCATGTTGGAGTTCACGATGCCCAGGATCACGCTGTTGCTGATCGCGATCGTGCCGCCACTGGACCCCCCGGCCTTGTTGATCAGCAGCAGCAGCACACCGTTGAAGCCCAGCAAGCCGGCGAGGGTGACCACGAACGAAGGAAGCCGCAGCCAGGTGATCAGCCAGCCCTGGAAGGCTCCGATCAGTGCAGTGCCCGCCAGACCGGCGAGGACGCCGACCCACCACGGCAGGTTGTGCGGTGTCGAGGTCAGGATCACCGTGATCGTCCCGCCGATGGCCCCGACGAACCCGACGGACAGGTCGATCTCGCCGAGGAGCAGCACGTAGACCTCGGCCATGCCCAACAGCACCACCGCCGCGGCTTGCTGCAGCAGGACGGTGAGGTTGCCCGCCGACAAGAACACCGACTGCTGGGTCTGGAAGATCACGATGATGATGACCAGCCCGACCAGCACGGGGAGCACCCCGCTCTCCCCCGCGCGGATGCGCTTGCCCCAGGCTCGCAGGTAGTCGCTGAGGGAACCGGAGGTCAGCTCGATCGACGACTCGCTCACCGCAGCCGCATCGGCCTCGGCGTCCGCGGAGGACGGAGGGGTGGTGGGCTGGACCTCGGTGTCACGTGGAGTGGTCATCTCATCAGCCCTTCGCCACTGCCGGCTGGGTCGTCGTTCCCGTGGTGATCAGTTCGACCACGCTCTGCGTGTCGAGCTCGGACTTCGGCGCGCTGCGCGCCATCTTCCCCAGATGCAGGACCGCGATGCGGTCGGCGACCGCGAACACGTCGTTGAGGTTGTGCGAGATGATCAGCACCGCGATGCCACGGTCCCGCAGCTTCTTGACAAGGTCGAGCACCATGGCCGTCTGCGAGACGCCGAGGGCCGCGGTCGGCTCGTCGAGGATCACCATCTCGGCCTCCTCCATCACTGCCCGGGCCACGGCCACCGCCTGGCGCTGACCACCGGACAGCGAACCGACCAGCTGGCGCACCGACCTGACGGTGGTCACCGAGAGCTCGGAGAGCGTGCGGCCGGCGGTCTTCTCCATGCTGCCCTCGTCGAGCAGCCGACTCTTCACCACCTCCC
>DASSKO010000060.1:0-42492 GCA_035690425.1 Nocardioidaceae bacterium | reverse complement strand
GCCGAGGGACTGCGCGGGATCCCGCGGGAGAGGACCCGCAAGACCACCCTCGGTGAGGGTGCTGAGACCGCGCGTCCGGCCGACCACGTCGAGCGGCAGTTCGTCGCCGATGCGCCGAACCTGTTGTGGGTGGCGGACCTGACCTATGTCCGCACCCATGCTGGCTGGGTCTACGTGGCGTTCGTGCTCGACGTGTTCTCCCGCATGGTGGTGGGCTGGCAGGTCTCCACCAGCCTGCGCACCGACCTCGCCCTGGACGCCCTCGACATGGCGCTGTGGGCCCGGCAGCGCGCCGGCCAGGACGTCATCGGACTCACCCATCACAGCGACCGCGGCGTGCAATATCGAGCGATCCGCTACACCGAGCGGCTCGCCGAGGCCGAGGCCGTCGCATCCGTTGGCAGCAAGGGGGACAGCTATGACAACGCGATGGCCGAGGCGCTGAACTCGCTGTTCAAGGCCGAGTGCATCCGCAACCCCGTGATGCGCCCCAAGGGCGGCTGGAAGTCCGTCGGTGACGTCGAGATCGCCGTCGCCGAGTACGTCGATTGGTTCAACCACCGCAGGCTCCACGGCGAGCTCAAGCACGTCCCACCGGCCGAGTGCGAGCAGTCATTCTGGGCCAACCAACAGCCCAGCCACTACCCTGAGAACCCGGTCCTCACCGAGGCCGGATCCAAGTAACCGAGCCTCCACGAAACCCGGGGCGATTCATTCCTTCGGGTGTTGAACCTCTACCGCGTCGAGAACGAGGCAGCCACGGTGGGCCTGATCGACAACCGGAGGCTGGTCACGCGGCTGGCCGAGGTCTCCACCGGCCCCAGCCTGACCCTGCCGGGCCGCGTGCTGGACGAGTTCATGCTGCAGTGGGCAGAGTCCAACCGGCGCGTGGCGCTTGATTTCCTGGGGGACGAGAGCGGGCAGTTGTTCAGAGCGCCGCGGAGGACCGCCAGCACCACCACCGAGCAGCATCTCGACCCGGCCCGGCTCGACTACTTCCTCGCCCTGCTTGAGCTTCCGGAGCAGGTGCACGCCCCGCTGCGCAAGGTCGTCGAGCGCGAGGCGAAGGTCCGTTGACGCGGACCTACCGGCGAGCCGACCCCAGGTCGCGGATCCGGTCGATTGCCATCGCCGGGAGCTTCCGCACCACCGACTTGCGAGTATTGCTCTCGGTGACGAGGGAGACATCCCGACGGCGCTTGAAGATGATCGTGTCCTTCACCACCACATGCTGCCAGCCCGCCGCGAGGGTTTCGATGGTGAACTGGAAGTCCTGGTAGGACAGGCCGTTGGGGACGTCGCGACTGACGTACGGCACCTCCAGGTGCGCCTCCCGTGGCGCCATGCACAGCGAGTCGTAGTAGTGGCGGAAGTAGAGGTACTGCGGCGTGAACAGCGGAGAGCTTTGGTCGATGTTGAGGAGCACTGCCTTCTGCCCGTCGAAGATCACATTGAGCTCTGGGTGAGCTACGGCGTGCTCTCCGCGTTCCTGGGCCGCGTCCATGGCCACGACACCCTCGGCCAGCCAGTTCTCGCTGAACAGGTCGTCTGCGTCGAGAAAGGCGATGTAGCGTCCCACGCACTCGGGGACGAGCGCGTTGCGCACCCTACCGAGATCGCGCTCCTGCAGAACCCGCCGCTCCCAGTGGTCGAAATGCGGTTGGTGGAAGTACGTCGACGTGGCCTCCGTCGGCGCGTCGAGGCCGATGATGGTCTGCACGGCAAATCCGCGCTCGCGTGCCGCCTCGACCGCGAGGTCGGCGGCACGCATCGTCGGACCGCAGACCGCCGTCTCGTCGTGGGCTGTCACAACGACCGTGAGGTCAGTGCTCATCTGGCTGCCTCCTCGCCCTGCCTCGGCTGCGCGCCGCCGAGCAACAGACCCGCGACGTGGTCGGCGTACGCCTCCTCGGTGCGTTCTCGGAGCAGCCGGTCGCGAAGTTCTTGTGACCGTCGGCGGGCTTTGGCCTGGTCGGCCAGCACATCACGGATCGCCTGCACGTAGGCGTCGGGGTTCTCCAGGTCAGCGACCGGCCATGAGTCATCGTCGCCGAGGACCTCCCCGGTGCCACCGACGAGGCTGCCGACGATCGGGATCCCGGTCATGCCCACCTCGAGCAGTTGGCTGGGCGCCCCGTCCCATGCGGACGTGTAGAGCCATACGTCTGCATCGGACAACTCGAGCTCGGAGATGTGCGCGTACGCACCCTCCAGCCGGACGTTGCCGGGCGCCTCACCGACGTGACCCGGCGTCAGCACCGACTCGCCCCACATCCGGAGGTCCACGTCGGGCATGCGCCGGGCGACCTCGAAAGCGATGTCGATCCGCTTCTGCCGGTCCCATCGGCCGGCCCAGAAGACCTGCGGTCGCCGGGATGGTTCCCACGGTGGAGGAGATACGACGGGCAGGTGCGGATCCACCGGCGCGCGGAAGACGTGGACGCGGCCGCCTTGCTCCACCCCGAGCTGATGCCTCTCCTGCAACCAGTCCGCGAGGTAGGCGCTGTCGGTGATCACTCCCTCAACCAGGTCGAAGCAACGGTAGAAGAACTTCAGCGGGAGGCCCAGCCAGTTGCCCATGGCCAGCTGTTCGTTGCAGAACAGCATCAGGAAGAGACGCTCCGAGGCCGCCAACGCTTTCCCGTACGGCGTCATGGCCTCGTAGAGCAGGCGGGAGTTGATGTTGACGACGGCCTCGGCGTGGAACGAGCGGACCAGCTCGACGAGCACCCGCTGGACACCCGGCCTGTCCATCTGCTCGACCTCACTCGCGAGGTCGATCTCTCGGACGCCGGCCGGGAAGCGGCCAGGCGGCGCGGTCCCGCTCTGGTCGGTGTAGATCACGACGATGTCGCGGGGGGCGAGATGACCGGTCACCGCATGCGCAATGTGGCCCTCGACCCGCCGGCCACCTCCCCAACGAGGCCCCGTGCACACCAGCACCAGCCGTGCCCTGGCGTACCCGGCCGCGCGCTGGCAGGCGTGCATGGTCGCGACCTGGTCCACGGTGCTGGCCGAGACCAGCGGCGGAATGGTCGGCCGCGCGGCCTCGGTCCAGGAGTCCGCGATCAGCGGCTCGACCTCTGCCGCTCGGGCGAACATGTCGCCGAGGACTCCTGTCCGCAGCCGTTTCTGAAGGTCGGACCTGGTATTCGCGAGCTCCTTGGCCACCTCACCCGGCTCCATGCCCAGAACGGACGCCATCTTGTCCAGACCGGGGGCGGGGTCGGCGATCTCGCCGGCCGCCTTACCCCGCTTGAGCCACTCCAGGTAAGGGCTCCGCTCTGGGCCGTTGACCTTCTCCGGGTAGCGCGCGATGTAGGACTGCATCCTGAAGTTGATCTCGGGGCTGGCCTTGGCCCTGGCTCCATTCGCGAGGAAGCTTCCCAGCGGGTCGACATCGTCTGTCGACAGCAAGGGGCGGGCCTGCAGCAGGAAGTGCGTCAGGTCGAAGTGGTCATAGGCGAGGTCGTAGTCGGCGTCGAGTCCCGCGGGCTGCATCCGGCGTCTCACCCGGGCGATGGCCGCGTCCATGATCGGGCCGAGGTTGGTCTGCTCCGTCACGACGTCCCGAGGCGTCCCCTGTCGAGCACGGGCATGGTCGTCCGTGGTCTGTCGGCTCAGGCGACGCTTCACTGCGGCGCCGTCACGGCGCAGCCGGTCTCGGAGCCTCCGGACCAATCGGTTCGCCGCTACCACGTCGCCTTCCCCTCGTCGCGGGGCCGGTTCTTCGCCTCGCGCTCGACAATTGCACGCAGCGGAGCGTGTGCCTGCTCCGGAAGCTCGAGCAGGGTGAGGAAGTGGTCCAGCCGGGCGGGGTCGAGATGCTGCTCGGTGGTGGTGTTGGCGGTCTTCCGCGGCAGCCGGAAGAGCTCCCGACTCTCGTCGGCCAGGAACTCCAGCGCGACGCGGCGATTGGGCTCCTCCCACTGCGCCATGAACTTGTCCAGAACCGGGGCGGGCATGGTCAGGGTCGGACCGGTGGAGGCCGCGGCCAGCCGGGCGACGAGCGCCTCGTTGTTCGCCGCCAGGGCTGCTGTCTCCTGGTTCTCCGCCCGGTAGACGTTGAAGATCCGCAGAAACTCCACGGCCTCGGCGTCCAAGCTCTCGTTGACCGTGTCGACCTGCTCCAGCTCGTCGGCACGGGCGTCGATGCCTGCGGCTCCCAAAAAGTCCTGGTACAGCGATCCGTCCACGAAACTGTCACGCTCGAAGCGGCGTACGACGAACTCGGTGGGCTCCACCAGCCGCTCCCACGTGCGCAGCCGGGCGTAGTAGTCGTAGGTCTTGGAGAAGTCCAGCTGCTGCACCCGCTCCGTCAGTCGCCTGGTTTCTCCGACCTTCACCACCTGCTGGTAGCGACTCGCCAGATGATCATCCTGTCGACGCAGGTAGACCACCAGCCGGAGGCTGCCGGCGATCCGGTCGACGAACCCGCTCAATCGCCGCAGCGACTCGTTCGGCGACCCGTAGAGCGCCTCGTCGGACAGCAGGACGCGGGTCAGTCCGGACTGCTTGATCTCCGTGAACAGCCGGCCTCGGAACGCCTTCCGAAATGCCTCAGGCGAGGTGAAGCGCTGACGGCGCCAGCTGGGAATGTCGTCGAGAGCATCATCGGGCTGGACGAAGAGGCCGAGGCGCGTGTGCCGCCTCTTCCCTGGCGTCTTGGGATAGAGGTGACCGAGGTCGGCCAACCGGGCTCGGTTCTGGTGCAGGAAGTACTGGATCGACGACGTGCCGGTCTTGCCCGAACCGATGTGCAGCACAAGGTCCAGCGGGATACTCGGTGGTGCATGTGGAGCTGGCACAGGCGTGGCTCCTCAAAAGGCGGCAGCAGGTGTTCCGGGGTCTACCTTCTCAGGTGCGTTTCGCAGGAGTACCTGGCGAGGATACCGGCCCTTGACCGGGTACCCGGCATCCGGTGCGTCGGCTCAGCGAAGGGCTCTGCGTCAGCTCGTCAGCGAGCCTTCGGTCTCGCGACGCAGAACACGACGTTGGTCGCCAACTCCCGTTCGGTGATGTCAGGCAAGGTCCGGCGGATCCGCTCGAGGACCGCAGGTGTCAGCCGGGCGAGCGTCTCCGGAGAAGACGGGATCTCGTCCCACGTAACCACGTCGAAATGCTTCTCGGTGATCGCGCGGATCTCGTCGAGCCGGACCTGGTTGAGATGGGTGCGGAAGTAGTGGTTCTCGGGAAGCCCCGGGGCGAGGTCGATATGGCGCCAGTCATAGATCTCTGCGTGCTTGGGGTTGCCTTCGTCGAGCTGCTCCGGGCGGTTCGGGGCCATGTGATGCCCGTTCCAGCAGTAGAAGTTGTGGTGCAGGTAGACCAGAGTGGAGTCCGGCCTACAGAGCGGCACCAGTCCCTCGAGGACCAGGTCGAGCTGGAGCAGGTGCTCGGTCACGTTGTGGAGCGCGATCGTGTCGAACTTCTTGTCGAAGGACAGATCTTCGGACGAGCCCTGTAGGAGTTGGATCGCGGGCAGCGCTTCCCCCATGGCGCGCGGGGTGATGCCCATGTCCGCCCACTGCCGGATCCGCTTGTTCTTCGCGCGCGTGCTGTCGAGGTCCATGGCTGGGTCGAGTCCGACGTACTCGGTGGCTCCGGCGATGAGGAAACCCATGCCGAAGCCGCCGAAACCGCAGCCGACGTCCAGCACCGACTTCCCGCGAATGAACTTCTGGATCCGCTTGGGCCAGGTGATGTAGTCGAACTGGGCGGAGACCTCGATCAGATGGGCGTCGTAGTTGCGCAGCGCCGACTCGAGATCCGTGGCGTGGTGGAAGTAGGCGACCTTGGCCTGGAGGGGCTCCTTCGTCCAGTCGCGAGCGAGCGGTGACTCCTTGAGCGCCTTCACAGCCTCGAGCAAGTCCTCGCTGGGGCCGCTCACGCGGGCCTCTACGTGGCGGGCGTCGATCACGGCAACGTGCCGGCTCATCCGGGCAACCCGGTCCGCGACCGCGATCTCGGCCAGTAGGCGGGTGGCGGCCGGGTGCTCGGGCTTGAGATCCAGCGCCGCCTCCACCTCCGCGCGTGCAGCCGCGCGCTTGCCCTGCGCCAGGTGGATCCGAGCGCGGAGCACCCGGGCGCCTGCGTGGCTCGGAAGCCGTGTCTGGAACGCGTCGAGCAGCGGTGCTGCGAGGTCTGGGCGGCCCGCCTCGAACTCGGTCCGAGCGAGGAGGAACGCGGCGAATCCCTGGGGGGCCTGCCCTACGAGCGGCGCAAGGAGCCGACGTGCCTCCCTCCAATCCTTGCGGGCCACAGCTGCCTTACCGGCGTCGAGGTCGTCGGCGAGCACCGAGTCTAGGTCTGCCATCACGACACCTTGAAGATGTTGCCGTTGGAGATCTGGCGCACCGCGCGGTCCATGCGGAACTGGTTGCCACGCGGGTTGTCGTCGTCGCCGAGAAGGTCAGCGAATTCATCGGCGACCGCGCGCAGATGCTCCAGCGCCTGTTCCTTGCGGTTCTTGAGCGCCATCAGGTACCCGCGCGAAAGCGACATGAAGTACTTCGACTTCCAGTCGATGCCCGGAAACTCCACCGCGTCGTGATAGGCAAGACATTCCTCGTAGCTGTCCTCGGTGAAGGGGTCGTGGCCTGCGACGTCCTGTGGAACCGCCTTGACGTTGCTGTAGATCGAACTGGTGAAGACCTGCCCCTCCCAGCGGAAGTACTCCTTGAGATATCCCATCGTTACCTTGATCCACGGCAGCCGGTCGAAGAAGAAGTCCTGGTTGACCAGCGTCGAAGCACCGCCGATCATCGCGGGGTAGAACTCTCGCGAGACGTGGGCGTTGAGACGCGCCGTCTTGCAGACGTCGATGAACGCGATCTCGACGGGCGAACCGTCCCATGTCTCCTCGTTGAGGTCGCCGATGTGCAACTCGACGAACTGCCGGTGCGGCCCGATATTGTCCTTGAGGATCGGGACGAAACTGTCTCCCAAGAGATACTCCACCCCGCCGAATACTCGGCGGCGGTCGACCTTGTCGCTCGCCGGTGCGGGCAGGAAGCCCAGCTCGTACCCGTGGATCGGCTTCCCACCGTGAAAGCCATCGAGGTCCACGATCGGAGCTTTCGGATTCGCCTCCAGCCCTGTGGCCAAAGCCACCAGCGATGAGCCGAAGAAGCTGCCGCCGTCGATGATCACTCCGTCTCCGCGCCAAGTGCGGCGGACGAGTTCACGCAGCAGCGCACGCTCGGCGGCGGACAACATGCCCGGTACAGCGCCGGCTCGTTGCTGAGCCTTCAGCGCCGCGGGCAGGTCGAGCCCTTGGACGAACGGGCTTCCGACGATGCCCGTGACGATCGGCGAGCAGGTGATAGTCATTCCTCCTCCGAGACCTGACGCAAGCGGGCGGACTCTCCCCCGGTTGCTGCGAGCACACCTTTTCGCACCGGAATCCGGCCCTCCCAGACCTCCAGCCGGATCCGATCGGACCCGAGGAACTCCGGCAGCACCGGGATCCGGAACCCGTGACGGCCCAATCCCGGCGTCTTCCGGTCCAGGCGTGAATCCTGCGTGTCAGCGGCGACCATGAACACCGGCCTACCGTCACGAACCACGGCGACGCGCAGCACCCGGTCCGGGTCCGACCGATCCCATGCCCATCCGGCCAGCCAGTCGCCCTCAGCCCATCCGCCGCCGCCTGGGCGTGGCGTCAGGTGAGCACGTGCGTCGACCGGCGCTCTGGCACCTGCGAGTCCGGACATGAAGCGGCCGAGTAGGACGCGTCGCCAAAGTCGCTTCCTTCGCGTGCCCCCGAGATTGAGGCCCGTCACCCCGGCCGGCAGCTCCGCAAGGAGCGCCGCGCTCCGCGCCCGGGTGGCCTCATACCTCTCGCGGGCATTCCGCTCGGAGCGGTCGCGAGCCAGCGCGGGAGAGTTGTGCCCGCGGCGCTCCGTCTTCCGCAGCACCGTCGTCTCATCGACGATGCGGACATCCAACCCGCCCTCTCGCACCGGTACCCGACCCTCCCAGACCTCCAGCCGAATCCCGCTGGCGCCGAGGAACTCCGGCAGCACCGGGACCCGGAACCCGTGACGGCCCAACCCCGGCGTCGTCCGGTCCAGGCTCGGCTCCTCGGCGTCGGCGACCACCACGAACACCGGCTCACCGTCAGACACCACGGCGACATGCAGCATCCGATCCGGGTCCGTCCGGTCCCACGCCCAGCCGACCAGCCAATCGCCCTCCGCCCACCCGTACCCACCCGGGGGCCGCGACAGGTGCGAACGGATGCCAGCGCCATCCCGCCCGACCGACACACCGTCGCTCACCCGCTCGAGGAGCCACCGGCTCCGGGCACACACGGCCTCCCGCCCGGACGCCTGCCCAACCGGCCCTTCGGCCGTCTTTTGAGATGTTTCGTGGGCCGAACGCAAGGCTGCAGCCACCGCCATGGCCACGAGCTCGTCGACATCATCCTCGACCGGTACCTCGTCCGCTGTTGCTCGCAGGACGGGCCCCTCATCCTCGAAGACCTTCAAAACACCCTCAGCGACCGGCATTCGACACTCCAAGACCTCCAACCGGATCCCGCCCACCTCAAGGAACTCCGGCAGCACCGGAATTCGGAACCCGTGACGGCCCAACCCCGGCGTCGTCCGGTCCAGGCTCGGATCCTGTGCGTCGGCGGCCACCACGAACACCGGCTCACCGTCAGACACCACGGCAACATGCAGCACCCGGTCCGGGTCCGACCGGTCCCACGCCCAGCCGACCAACCAGTCACCCTCGACCCAACCGCCGTCGCCCTGCAGCGAAGTCAGATGGGCATGCACGTCCGCTGGCCGCGGCTCGACCGCCGGAACCTGGGTCAGCTCTTCCAGGAGCCGCTGGCTCCTCGTAGAAGCGCTCTCTCGTTCCAAGCCCGCGCGGCCGGTCTCGCGGGCCAGGGCGAGGAGCCCGTCGAGGTCGGGGACGTCGCGGGGGCGGGCCGGCTCGAGGGTGGCTGTGCTTCGGATTGCCACCTCCACCCGGGCCGCCTTGAGCTGACGGTCGACCAACTCGCGGAGCGCGCTCACCGAGAGGACCGGATTACGTCCTGCCAGGGCGAAGGTGTCGGCCCCGATCTTGTTGATCCTCAGGAATAGGTTCGTTAGCTTTTCGCTGTTCTGATAGAGCCCCCACAAGGCGGGATAGGAGACACCCGCATCCCAGGTGGATGGCACGTGGAAGCAGGACAGCGTGAGGTAGTCCTCGTCGGTCTCCTCGCCGTGCGTCTCGATCATCTCCAGCGGCTGTCGCGCGCCGCGCACGGTGAACCGGCGCTCCCCGCGACCTCGCGCATAGAGCCAGATGTCGTTCTGTTCCTCGTCGAGCCCGACGACCAGGCGGCGCTTCAATGCGGTGTCGACGTCCTGCCGGTTCCAGCCCACCGGCATGAGCCAGTGGGTACCGTCCTCCTGCCGGCTCTCACGTAGCAACCGCTCGTCGAGCGCACCGCCGCCGCGGTCTGCCTGGTTGAGTGCGGTCAGCGTGATCTTGCGGTGCGCAAGCCCGGATCCGTCGATGAGCGGCTTGGCCTTGAGGTAGGCGTAGACCGCATCCTCGGCGAACTCGCGGGCCCGGTCCTGCGCGGACGGCCAGACCAACAACTCCTCAGGGAAGACCAGGAGGTCCCGGCCCGCCTCCGCGGCGCGGGTGACGTAGTCGTGCACGATGCCATGGCGTACGTCGTACGGCTCGAACCGACCGAGCCACTCGAAGGTGTCACGGCGGAGGGCGACGAGCTCGGGACCATAGGCCCGAGAGGTGAAGAACTGCGACGCCACGTCCCCGCCGATCGGCATCCCCACGAGGTGGTCTTGGCCGGTGAAGAAGGTGGTGAACAGAGCGCCGGGTTGGCGCCCCAGACCGACGCGAGCAGCCGCGAGAAAGCCCGGGCGTGGCCAGACGTCGGCGCCGTGGGCCACCACGACCGCGTCGCAGGCCTGCGCGGTCATGAGGGCGTTGAGAGCATCGCCGGCAGCCTGGCCGATGCAGTCGAATACCTCGACGATGACACCGTCCTCGGCCAGCGCCGCACGGGCCGCCGAGGCCTCCGGCCTCATCGCCGCGTCCGTGAGTCCCAGCACGACCCGGTCGGGTGGGTCAGCGCGAAGCGCTGCGACAAGGTGGTCGAGCCGGTCGTCGCGACGTACCAGCACGGCGTAGGCGACCGTACTCACCACCGGCCCCGGGCAGTCGATGCCCGCGGTGAGCTGTGCCACCGCCTGCTCCCGGCCCAGCCGGCCAATCATCTCCCCGACGTGGGAGTGGAAGCCGTACCAGACCCCGAGGTTGGCGTCGTTGGAGAAGCTCGACCGGGCGATCACCTGGCCTTCCTCGAGGATCTGGGCAAGCCGGTCGGCGAGCGCCGGCGCCTTCGGCTCCACCAGGCAGCGGACGTGGTCGACCTCGTCGATCAGCTCCGGCGTACCGCCTACGGCCGTGGCGACGAACGGGATCCGCTGCTCGAGCGCCTCGTAGACCGCCATGGTGGAGTTCTCGATCAGCGACGGCATCACCGCGGTCATGTCCCGCGAGCACATGTACGACAGCGCATCGGGCTGGTTCTTGTCGGTGATGACGGTGACGGGGAAGTCCCAGCCCTGTGACTTCCCCTGGATGTAGTCCTGCACCGTCATGCCACCCTGGGTCGCGAGCGGCGCGCCCCACTTGCCCAGAAACGTGACGGAGTCCGGTGAAACCCCGCGCTCGCGGAGAATCTCCACGGCGTTACAGAACAGCTCCACACCCTTTCGGCCCTCGAGCCGACCGAAGAAGACGAGGTCACGGGACTTGACCACATCACCCGGCCGGCGGGGCTCACCGGGTCGTCGGTCGGCGACAACCACCTCGGAGAAGTCGACGATGTTCGGCTGCACGAAGACGTTGGTCTCGGGAAGTGAGTAGCCGATCCGGTCCATGAAACTGATCAGGTGCGCCGAGCCGCCGATCACCGCGTCGGCGAGCTCCACGCACTTCTGCTCGGCGTAGGAGGCCAGCACGAGCTCACGGCGCTCGATCGGCCTCATCTGGTAGTGCCGGTTCCAGATGTGCGGCGAGGAGGTCTTGACCAGAAACAGGGTCTCCCGGAAGGCGAGGCCGAGTCGCTTGGCCGCGAGGGCGTAGACGAGCCCGCCACGCCACTCCGAGGTGTGGACGACGTCGAACGGGTCTTCGTCGCGCAGCCACGCGTAGGCGGCGGCGTACCGGCGCTGCCACTCGGTGGCGGCGCCCCACACCGGATACTCGGGGAGATCGAGGTAGTTCAGCGTCACGCCGAACTCGGCGAAGTGCTTCACCCAGTGCTCGGGACTCTCGTCCTGCACCACCGGGCCCTTGAGGAAGAGCACGTGCACGTTGTGACCGTGGGCCGCGAGACCCTTGGACAGGTGGTAGTAGGTCGACGCGATGCCGCCGTTGCGGACCGGACCGAGTATCTCCTCGGTCACGATGCAGACCCGCAACTGGCGACGGCAGGCGCTGAGGCCCACGCTTTCGAGTGGCGGGAAACTCCTGACATCGAAGTCGTCTTCCTGCAATGTGGCTACCGTCCGCAGTTCGTGAGTTGCATGGGGTAACAAGGACTGCAGTCTGGCATAAGTTGGTCCGATGTGTCCCGTGGCCTCCGCCAGGCGGCCGAGAAGTCCTCGGCGGTCAGCTCACCGCCGCTGAATGGCAGCTGCCGGACCGGATCGGCAGTGAACGAAGGGTCACGCACTCCGGTACTCGCCGGTGTACCGCAGCATGGACACGCCAGGCATGGCAGTCATTTCACGCTGCGTGACCCGCGCTACCGTAGGCAAGTCCTTTGACCGAGAGCGAGAGAGCGCAGATGAAGAACGTCTTGATCACCGGCGGTGCCGGTTTCATCGGCCGGCACCTGGCCGCCTACCTCACCGACCGGACTGACGTCGCCGTCACCGTGATCGACAACGAGTCCCTCGGTGACCGCAAGCATCTCGATCTCACCAAGGTGCGGTTCATTGCCGGCGACCTGCGCAATCGGGACGAGCTGCGCTCCGCGGTGGAGGGCCAAGACGTGGTGGTTCACCTCGCAGCCGACACCCGGGTCATCGAGAGCATCGCCGACCCTGCGCACAACTTCGAGTCCAACGTCATCGGCACCTTCAACCTGCTTGAGCTCTCTCGCGAGCTCGGCGTCAACCGGATCGTCGCTGCCTCCACCGGCGGCGCGATCCTGGGAGATGTCGAGCCACCGGTCCACGAGCAGATGGCACCACAACCGACGTCGCCATACGGCGCCTCCAAGCTCATGCTTGAGGGCTATCTGAGTGCCTACACCAGCTCGTACGGCATGAGCGGCTGTGCGCTGCGCTTCTCCAACGTCTACGGTCCGCGTTCCTTCCACAAGGGCTCAGTAGTGGCCCACTTCTACAAGCAGATCCTTGCGGGAGAGAAACTGGTCGTCTACGGCGACGGCAGCCAGACCCGAGACTTCCTCTACGTCGGCGACCTCGTCGAAGCCATCTGGACCGCCGTCGAGAGCGACGCCAACGGCGCCTACCAACTGGGGAGCGGGAAGCCCACCACCGTCAACGAGCTCCTCGAGCTCATGCGCACCGTGACCGGCCGCGACCTCGATGTCGCCTACCAAGACTTCCGCGCCGGCGAGGTCCGCGACACCTGGTGCGAGATCCAGAAGGCTCGGACGAGCTTCGGCTTTGATCCGGCAACGAAGCTCGAGGACGGCCTACGGCGTACCTGGGAGTGGTTCGATGCCCAGCGGAGCCGATGAGAGACATCCGCCGAGGGGCTGACACGTTGACGAGTCGTCAGCGTGGGCTGTACGTGCAGCTGCGGAGCCGGGCGGGGCGGCTGCGCCGTCGGGTGGCACGTCGGCTACAGACCTCGCGTGAAGCATCTGCGGTCACGCCGCCCTCGGCTCGGAGCCCCGGACGCGCGCCCGACGTGGCGCTGGAGACAACGCACCTCGGGCCGGTGATGGACGAAGCAGTCCTCGGCGCCAAGCGCCGGATGCGGATCGGAGCCGATCCGGACTACGACCTGCTGTACGAGAACTTCGACGTCCTGCACTACCTGCTGCAGGCGCCGCACCTGCTCGACCAACCCGAGGTCGACCTGATCGAGCACTTCCTGGAGAACGGCCTCGACGAGCGGCTGAGTCCGCACCCCGACTTCTCCATGGTCGAGTACCTCATCCGGTACCCGCACAAGGTCGCAGACCTGCATGAGCGAAGCCCTTACCTGGCCTGGCTGAAGAGCGGTAAGGCGGCAGGCGATCTCGTCGATCCGGCCCCGCGCATCAGGCGGATGGCGAATGTTCTTGGGCTGCCGCATCAGCAGGCGGCGGATCTCGTCGCCGAGCGGAGGCGCGATCTGCAACAACGCTTCCGCACGGGCAGGTTGGGCGAGATGTTCGCGCGCGCGACCGAGATCGAGCCGCTGGTCGGCGCCACCTGGACCGAGATCGCCCGGCCGAAACTGCTGCCGCTCAGCACGCCCGCCGTCGTGGACGAGATCTCCGCCCTGTACCACGCCCAGGAGGCGGCCGGGTTCCGGCGCGCCCGAGTGGTCTTCGTGATCAACCGCGCCCGATGGGGCGGTGGGCGCCGGATGGAGGGCCACCTGACCCACGCGTTGGCGGCCCACGTCGACCCCGACGAGATCGTCGTGCTCTACACCGACGACAGCACGACAGCCCCGGTCGATCGGTATCCCGAAGGTGTCCGCGAGATTGACTTCGCGAGGATCGCGCGACACCTGCCGAAGGAGCGGGCCGAGCACGCCCTCACCATGCTGCTACGGACGTTCGATGCCGATGCCATCGTCAACGTCAACTCGAGGATGCTGTACCACGCAATGCGGGCCTATGGGCGCGCGCTGGCCGTCACCGAACGGCTGTTCCTGTGCTTCTTCTGCAACGAGCAGACCGCGATGGGCACCTGGGACGGCTGGAGCCTGCGCTACTTCTACCGCACGTTCGACTACGTGGCGGGCGTGATCACCGACAGCAAATACCTCGCCCGCGAGCTCACCGAGACCTACCGGGTCGGTGAGAAGGACCTACAGCGGCTGCACGTCTTGCGGGCGCCCGTCGATCCCGACCTGCCGGTGGTCTCGGACTCGCCGGCCAGTCCTGGGCGGCGTCCGCAGGTCTGTTGGGCGGGTCGCTGGGACCGGCAGAAGCGGGTCGGGCTGTTCCTCGAGGTGGCGGACCTGATGCCCGACGTGGACTTCCGGATGTGGGGAGAACCGGTGATGGGCAGCGGGACTCGGCCGGTACCGCAGAACGTGTCAGTGCAGGGGCGCTATGGGCACATCTCCGAGATACCGCTTGCTGAGGCAGATGTCTGGCTCTACACCTCCGGGTGGGACGGCGTCCCCAGCCAGTTGCTCGAGGTTGCCATGACCGGGATCCCACTCGTCGGTTCGCTCGTCGGCGGGACCGGCGAGGTGCTGAGCGAGGAGGATGCCTGGCCGGTGGCCGAGGACCAAACAGCAGCGGCGTACGTCGCTGCGATCCGGGCAGCGCTGGCCGACCCCTCAGAGTCCCGGCGGCGCGCCCTGAGGCTGCGGCAGCGGATGCTGCGGGAGCGCACCGAGAAGGAGTTCGCCATTCAGGCTGCCGACCTGCTGCTGACCAACGACGAGTCCAGGGAAGCCCGATGACCAGCACCGACCTCACGCTGATCGTGACCGCCCACAACGAGACCCTGGTCTGCGGGCCCACGATGGAGTCGGCCGACGTGGCCGTGGAAGCTGCCCGTGCGGCCGGCTACACCGTGCAGACGATCGTCGCCCTGGACAACGCGACCGGGGAGACCACGGACTACTTCAACCAGCCCGACTTCGACCACTGGGAACGCTGGACGATGCACAACGGCGACCTCGGCCGGGTCCGTAACGCGCTGGTGCCGCAGACCTCAGGTCGCTTCATCGCCTTCCTCGACGCCGACGACCTGTTCAGCGAGAACTGGCTGGCCGACGGTGTCGAGGCCCTGGTGGCGGCAGAGCACAGGGGTGAGCGGGTCATCGCGCACCCGGAGGTGAACATCGTCTTCGACGGCGGCAAGTATCTGCTCCAGAACGTCGACCAGGACTCTCCGCTGTTCGCGCCGCACTTCCTCTACGTGCGCAACTACTACGACTCGCTGTGCCTGACCCCTCGGGAGGCGCATCTCGAGGTGCCCTACATCCACCGCGACATTCCTAACGGGCTCTCCTACCAGGACTGGCAGTTCGCCGTCGAGACCATGTCGCGCGGCTGGAAGCACGTCGTCGTCCGGGACACAATCATCTTCAAGCGACGTCGCGATTTCTCCCTGGTCGTGGAGAGCAACAACCGCAAGTCGATCCTGCGGTCCCTGCCGGAGATGGCGATCGACCGGATCCGCGACTTGGCTCGGTCAGGAAGGGCGGCCTCCGCAGCCCAATAGCCAGCACATCGCTTCCGGCACAGCGACGCCGGCCGCCCCCGAGGGGGGCCGGCATCGTCGTACCGGAGGAGTGACTCAGACCGACTCGGTGACCCCGGCCTTGGCGGCGGCGGAGTCGATGCTCCACACCGAGATGCACGGGATCTTGAACTGGTCGCAGCGGTCGGCGTACTTCTTGGTGATGTCCGTGACCTCCTCCATCAGACCCTCGCTCAGCGTGATGGGGGTGAGGCCGAGGTGGAGGAACCGGTCGTTGGCGACGAACAGCTCGTTCTCGTCGGCCTCGTTACGCGGGTTCGGCAGGTTCGCGATCTTCACGCCGGTGCGGTCCGAGATCATCTTGGCCAGGTCGCGTACCCGGTGGGTCTCGGTCATCTGGTTGAAGATCTGCACCCGGTCACCACGCTCGGGGGGGTTCTCCAGGGCCAGCTGAATGCACTTCACGGTGTCCTGGATGTGGATGAACGCCCTGGTCTGCCCGCCGGTGCCGTGCACCGTGAGCGGGTAGCCGATCGCGGCCTGCATCAGGAACCGATTGAGGACGGTGCCGTAGTCGCCGTCGTAGTCGAACCGGTTGATCAGCCGCTCATCGCGGCGCGTCTCATCGGTCTGCGTGCCCCACACGATGCCCTGGTGGAGGTCGGTGACGCGGACGTGGTCATTCTTGTTGTAGTAGGCGAACAGCAGCTGGTCCTGCGTTTTCGTCAAGTGGTAGATGCTGCCGGGGTTCGCCGGGTACAGGATCTCCTGGTCGACCAGGTTGCCCTCGCCGGTTTCCACCTTGATCTGCAGGTAGCCCTCGGGGATCCTCATGCCGGCCGTGCCGTAGCCGTAGACGCCCATGGTGCCGAGGTGCACCACGTGGATGTCCAAGCCACTCTCCACGACCGCAGCCAGCACGCTGTTGGTCGCGTTGAGGTTGTTGTCGACGGTGTAGCGCTTGTGCCGGCTGCTCTTCATCGAGTACGGCGCGGCGCGCTGCTCGGCGAAGTGAACCAGGGCATTCGGCTTCCAGTCCTCGAGCAGGTCGAGCAACCGCTGGTAATTGACCGCCACGTCGATGTCGTGGAAGGCGATGTCCTTGCCGGACACCTCCTTCCACGCGCGGAGCCGCTCACCCATGTGCTGGATCGGGGTCAGCGAGGAGACCTCCAGCTCGATGTCGATCTTGCGACGGGACAAGTTGTCCACGATCGCCACCTCGTGGCCCTGCGCGGATAGGTGCAGAGCTGTGGGCCAGCCGCAGAAGCCGTCCCCGCCCAGAATGAGTACCCGCATAGCTTTCCCTTCGTGGTTGGTCGAGACCGCGGTCGGCGGCGTTGTTACGGCAAGTTCGACAGGGTTGATCCCGGGAGAGAACTCGACCGAGGGGCCGGTGGCCACGGAGCTGGTCCGCTGCATCCGGCCGGTTTCGGGGTCGAAGTTCACGCCGCACTCCTTCACGGCGTCCAGCTCCCACCACCAGCGGCCCGCGCGGGTGTCCTCGCCGGGCGAGATCGCGCGGGTGCACGGCGCACAACCGATGCTGGCATAGCCCCGGTCGTACAGCTTGTTGTAGGGCACGGCGTGATCGTGGATGTAGGCCCACACCTGTTCGGTGGTCCACTCCAGCATGGGGTTGAACTTCTGCAGGCCGTAGTCGTCGTCCCACGCGCTCACGGTCAAGTCGCGGCGGGTGAGCGACTGCTCCCGACGGAGTCCGGCGAGCCAGGCGCGCTTACCTGCGAGTGCCCGACGCAAGGGCGCCACCTTACGCACGTTGCAGCAGCCGTGACGCAGCTCGACGGCGTCGTAGAAGCCATTTTGCCCGTGCTCGGCCGTCCATGCCGCGACCTCGTCCGCGTCCGGGCTGGCCATCTGAATCATGTGCCCGTAGCGCTGGTGCACGCTGTGCGCCAGCGCGTGGGTCTCCTCGGGGAGCCGGCCGGTGTCGATGCTGAAGATGCCGATGTCGAGCTCGTGCTTGGCGATCAGGTCGGTCATGACCATGCTCTCCGGGCCGAACGCGTTGGCCAGCACCGCCGGCCGGTAGTCGGTGGCGATCGTCCGCAACACGTCCAGCGTTTCGGAGAGGGCAGACCGGTAGTCCACTGGTAAGACTCCCTTGCCATGGCGCGACGGTCTGGTGACGACCTGTGATGCTAACACTCGCGGGCCAGTCGAGGGCACGCACCGCCGCCCGCGAGCCGATCCAGCCACCGCACACCACGCCCGGCAGAGGTCACGCGTGCTGGCGTTGGCCCTGCTCGACCTGGGCAAGGTCGTTCCATGCCAGCAGGTCGACGACGGTCGGCATCTGGTCGCGGCCCTCGACGGCCGCAAGGTCCGCTCCCGCCGGGGTCTCCGCAGTGTCTGCGGTCTC
This sequence comes from Nocardioidaceae bacterium, assembly GCA_035690425.1. Classification (GTDB taxonomy): domain Bacteria; phylum Actinomycetota; class Actinomycetes; order Propionibacteriales; family Nocardioidaceae; genus DASSKO01. The sequence continues at coordinate 24,717 of DASSKO010000060.1, read as the reverse complement.
CGCGTCCTTCAGTTGCCGCAGCTCGGTCTCGAGCGTGGCGATCTGTGCCCGCAGCTCGGCGATCTCCTGCTGTGCCCGTGCCAGCGCCACCCTGTTGCGCCCGGCGACCTGCTCGGCGAGAGTGGCGCGCTTCTCGGCCAGCCGCAACGTCGCCTTGAGCCGGTCGATGTTGGCGGCGTGGTCGGCCACCTTCTGCTTCATCGCGCTGGCGAACGCAGCGTTCTCGGTGGCGCGGCGAGACGCCAGCGACGCATACGCCTGCGCCTGCTCGGCACGGTCGCGAGCGTGCCGGCGGCGGCTCTCCCGCAGCTCGTTGCCGAGGATGCGGGTGGCGGCGGCGCCGGCACCCCAGGCCACCACCGCGGCGACCCCCAGCCAGAGCGCGGCCTGGCTCACCAACGCCCCGATCACCACCACCGCAGCCACGGCGAGCAGGACGATGGCGACGGTGACGCGCACGCTGCGCTGGATGCGACGGTTCGCTGGCATAGCCGCCAGCCTAGGTGGCGCATGGGGCGCAGGATGGGTGACGCGCCGCCCCGCCGTACGCCGGATTTGGCAAGGTACCCCACCAAGTGGGGAGTCCCCCAGCCGAATCTCGCGGGGGGACTCCCCACTTGACTGGGTACCTTGCCAAATCGGGGGCGAGAGCCGACCCGCGCAGGCGGTCAGCGGGTACGGCGTCCGGACTCGCCCCGGTCACTGTCGGCGTCGTCGTCGGAGTCGTCCGGCGACTCGGGCACCTTGCAGGCGCGCTCCAGCCACGAGGCGGCAGCGACGATCAATACCCCGGCCACGACAGCCAGCCCCGATCGCAGCGCCCGCTGTGCCGGGGCGTCGTAGGCGAGGTCGTCGACGTAGTGCAGGCCGTAGCCCGTGTAGCCGCCCGCGACCAGCGCGCCGACCACAATCGACGCCTTCGCCAGCACGAGGAAGTTGACCGCCCGCTGCGGGTCCATCCAGCGCCGGTTGCGCTGTAGCCGCCACCAGGTCTGCCAAGCCATGCCGCCGAGCACCGCGGCGGCGAACATCAAGGTGCCGACCGAGGTCCACGGCACCGCAGGCACCGACCCCGCGGTCTGGCGAAGCAGCGGCACCCCGAACCAGCCGAGGACCAGACCGGCCGCCGCGACAGCGAACAGCGTGCGCAGCCGGGTGGGATGCAGCCGGCCGGGCTCCTCCCCACCGGGCCGGCGCCCACCGGGCTGCCCACCACCGGGCCGGCCACCGCCGGGCCGGCGCCCACCCGGCTGGCCCCGGCCGAGTCCACCCCGGCCAGGCTGCTGGGTCACGGCAGTTCGAGCTGCAGATCGTCGCGCCGACGCACGCCACCGAGGTCGAGCTTGCCGAGCAGGTCGGAGAGGCGGCCGTGCCCGGGGATCTCACCCTCGGCGTCGATGTCGAGCCACGGCTGCAGCACGAAGACGCGCTCGCGGGCGCGGGGATGCGGCAAGGTCAGGTCGTCGGTCTCGATGCGCTTGTCACCCAGCACCAGCAGGTCGATGTCCAGCGTGCGGGGAGCGTTGCGCTCGCCGCGCTCACGACCGTAGGCGTCCTCGACCGCCAGGCAGCGCTCCAGCAGCGTGTCCGCCGACAGCGTGGTGTCGACGATGAGTACGGCGTTGAGGAAGTCGTCGGCCTCCACCGGGCTGCCGATCGGCTCCGTCTCGTAGACCGGTGAGGTGTCGACGAGATAGACCTCAGGAGTGTCGGCCAGCGACGAGATAGCGCCCTGGAGGTTGCCCTCCCGGTCGCCGACGTTGCTGCCGATCGACAGCACGGCGCGCCGGAACGGTCGCATCTGACCGGTGAGGGTGTCGGCATCGACAATGTTCGGGTTGGGAGTCTCGGTCACTGACGGCTCCGGAAGATAGTCAGGGTGACGTCGTCGAACGGCACCTCGATCGGGGCGTGCGGCTTGTGCACGGTGATCTCGACCCACTGCACGAGCGGCTCAGCGAGGCACACGTCCGCCAGCCGGCGGGCGAGCGTCTCGATCAGGTCGACGGGGTCGGCCTCGATCACATTCTTGATCTGCAGGGTGAGCTGACCATAGTCGACAGTGCGGGCGAGGTCGTCGTGCAGCCCTGCCTGCACGGTGTCGACCCCGAGCACGGCGTCGACGACGAACTCCTGCCCGTCACGTCGCTCGTGCTCGAGCACACCATGGTGCCCGGTCGCCCGGACACCGCGCACTGCGAGGCGGTCGAGCACAGGATCGGAAACTGTCCGGTCCATCACTCTCCTTTGTCCGCCCCGGGTTTCGACAGTACCGGGGAGGCGTGGTGTATCCACAATCGCCAGTCCCCGTGCTGGCGCAGGAATACGTTGGTGCTGACTGCCTTGCCGCCGGAGAAGCCCGGTTCCATCTCACCGTTCGCCGCCGCGAGCACGTTCTCGGTGCAGGTCACCGAGGCGACCGCCCCGCTCTCTCCGGTCACCGTCACCTGGACGTCGGTGAGGATGAACTGGATGTACGGCGTGTTCGCCATCACCACCGCCCAGGATCGGCGTACGGCGGCAGCGCCCACGACCGGGTTCCAGCCAGGGTGGATGCACACGGCGTGGCCCTCGCTCACCCACAGGTCCTGCATCGCGTCCATGTCGCCGGACTCGAAGGCGGCGTAGAACGCGGCATTGGCGCGCTCCACCGCCTCCAGGTCCGGGTCGGTCTGCTCCTCAGCCATGGGTCTCCTCGGCCAGCCGCGCGACGACCCGCAGCGAGTCAGCGTTGGCACCCACCTGGTGCACCCGCACGCACCAGGCCCCGGCCGCGGCGGCCAGCGCGCTGATCGCCACGGTGGCGTCGTCGAGGTCCGCGGCGTCGCGGGCCTCGCCGGAGACGGGATCGGCGAGCAGCCGCCCCAGGAAGCCCTTGCGCGACGCCGCGACCAGCAACGGGTGACCGAGGGCGGTGAAGGCATCGAGGTGCGCCAGCAGCGACCAGTTGTGGTGGGCCGTCTTGGCGAAGCCGAGCCCCGGATCGACGATCAGCTGGTTGGGCTGGATCCCGGCTCCGTGGGCTGCATCGATCCGCGGCCGCAGTTCCGCGACCACATCGGCCACCACATCGCCGTACTCGGCACGCTGCTGCATCTGCGCGGAGTGACCGCGCCAGTGCATGACCACGTAGGGGACGCCGGCACCACCCACCGCCGCCAGCATGTCGGGGTCGGCCAGCCCGCCGGACACGTCGTTGACCATCGCGGCGCCGGCGTCCAGCGCCTGCCGCGCGACGTCGGCGCGCATGGTGTCGATGGAGACGGTGGCGCCGGACTCGGCGAGGCCGCGTACGACGGGAAGGACGCGCCGCAGCTCGTCCTCGACCGGCGGACGGCTCGCACCCGGGCGGGTGGACTCACCGCCGACGTCGAGGATGTCGGCACCCTGGTGGATCAGGTCGATGCCGTGTGCCACCGCCTGGTCGGCGTCCAGCCAACGGCCGCCGTCGGAGAACGAGTCGGGCGTGACGTTGACGACCCCCATCACCAGCGTGCGTCCGGGCGCAGGCAGCCCCGGCACGACGGGTGGTGGAGTCAGCGCCTGCACGGCGACCACCCTACGCGGGGGCCTCCCGCCGGGCGCATTCGACAAGGGACGGGCGCGCCCCGGCGTCAGCCGATGATCAGGCTCATCGCCTCAGCGCGGGTCGCAGGATCCCGCAGCTGGCCGCGCACTGCGCTGGTGACGGTCTTGGCGCCGGGCTTGCGGACCCCGCGCATGGTCATGCACAGGTGCTCGCACTCGAACACCACGATCGACCCGCGCGGCTTGAGGATATCGTGCAGGGAGTCGGCGACCTGGGTGGTCAGGCGCTCCTGCACCTGCGGCCGCCGGGCGTAGACGTCGACCAGCCGGGCCAGTTTGGACAGCCCGGTGATCCGGCCGTCCTCGTTGGGGATGTAGCCGACGTGCGCGACGCCGGTGAACGGCACCAGGTGGTGCTCGCACATCGACCACACCTCGATGTCCTTGACCAGCACCATCTCGTCGTGGCCCAGGTCGAAGGTCGTAGCGAGCACTTCTTCGGGCCGCATCCGCAGCCCCGCCGTCATCTCGGCGTACGCGCGCGCCACTCGCTGCGGGGTCTCCTGCAGGCCTTCACGGTCGGGGTCCTCGCCGATCGCCGACAGCAGTTCGCGTACGGCGGCCGCGGCGCGATCATGATCGAACATCGGCAGCTCGCCGTACCAGTCGTCGCCGTCCACGGTGATCGGGTCGACCACGATGTCACGGACCCGGCTGCGGGGCTGTGCCGCCCGGCTCGCCACCGGCGCCGGGACCGCTGCCGTCACCAGGCCCCGCGCCGCCGGCGGGCTTGTCGCTCGGCGGCACCGGGTTGCCCGGCGGCTCGCCGACCACGTCGTCACCGCCCTCACCCGGGCCGACCACGAGACCGGGCTTCTGGCCGTTGGACGAGGCGGAGACGTTGACCGGCGGCTTCCTCGACGGCGCCCGGTGCTCCGACCCCGTCCAGGGGCCGCGCGCGGGCCGGATCTGCAGCGGCTCGAAGATCTCGTTGAGCTCGTTGCGGTCCAGCGTCTCGCGCTCGAGCAGGGCCACCACCAGGTTGTCGAGCACCTCACGGTTGTCGTTGAGGATGTCGAACGCCTCCTGGTGGGCGTTGGTCAACAGCGTGTTGACCTCCTCGTCGATGATCGCCGCGACGTCCTCAGAGTAGTTGCGCTGGTGGCCGAGGTCGCGGCCGAGGAACGGCTCACCGCCCTCCTCGCCCAGCTTCACCGCACCCAGCCGCTCACTCATGCCGAAGCTCGTCACCATCGCGCGGGCGATCTTCGTCGCCTTCTCGATGTCGTTGGAGGCACCGGTGGTGGGGTCGTGGTAGATCAGCTGCTCGGCCGCGAGCCCGCCGAGCGCAAAGGCGAGCTGGTTCAGCAGCTCGCTGCGCGACTGCGAGCTGCGGTCCTGCTCGGGCAGGATCTGGGTGAAGCCCAGCGCCCGGCCGCGCGGCAGGATCGTCACCTTGGCGACCGGGTCGGTGCCGGGCAGCGCCGACGCGACCAGCGCGTGGCCGCCCTCGTGGTAGGCCGTCATCGTCTTCTCACGCTCGGTCATCAGGTGTGACCGGCGCTGCGGCCCCATGCTCACCCGGTCGATGGCCTCGTCGAGGAAGTGGTTGTCGATCAGCGTGGCGTTGCTGCGCGCGGTCAGCAGGGCTGCCTCGTTGAGCACGTTGGCCAGGTCGGCACCGGTCATGCCGGGGGTACGCCGGGCCACGGCGAGCAGGTCGGCACCTTCGGCCATCGGCTTGCCGCGAGCGTGCACCTGCAGGATGCGGTGCCGGCCCTCGATGTTGGGGGCGCCGACGCCGATCATCCGGTCGAAGCGGCCGGGGCGCAGCAGCGCCGGGTCGAGCACGTCGGGGCGGTTGGTCGCCGCGATCAGGATGACGCCGCCGCGCACGTCGAAGCCGTCCATCTCGACCAGCAGCTGGTTGAGGGTCTGCTCGCGCTCGTCGTGTCCGCCGCCCATGCCGGCGCCCCGGTGCCGGCCGACGGCGTCGATCTCGTCGATGAAGACGATCGCGGGGGCGTTCTCCTTCGCCTGGTTGAACAGGTCGCGCACTCGGGAGGCCCCGACACCGACGAACATCTCGACGAAGTCGGAGCCGGAGATCGTGTAGAAGGGCACGCTGGCCTCACCGGCGACCGCGCGCGCCAGCAGCGTCTTGCCGGTGCCCGGAGGGCCGTAGAGCAGCACGCCCTTGGGGATCTTGGCGCCAACGGCCTGGAACTTCGCCGGCTCCTGCAGGAACTCCTTGATCTCGCCGAGCTCCTCGATCGCCTCGTCGGCGCCGGCGACGTCGGTGAACGTGGTCTTGGGCATGTCCTTGCTGACCTGCTTGGCCTTGGACTTGCCGAACTGCATGACGCCGCCGCCACCGCCGCCTTGCACCCGGTTCATGATGAACAGGAAGAGCACGACCAGCAGCACGAACGGCAGCAACGAGATCAGCAGCGAGCTGAGGAAGCCCGGCTCGGTGATCTCGACGTCGTACTCCTCGATGTTGCCGTCGGCCTGCTGGTCCTGGACCGCGTTGACCAGGTCGCGGACCTGCGGCTGCAGGTAGAGCGCGCGTACCTGGTCGCCGTCGTCGAGCGTGGCGCGCATCTGCTGCTCACCGCCGTCGAAGATGATCGACTCGACGTCACCTTCGCGGATGTGAGAGACCATCGTCGCGGTCTTGATCTCTTCGTAGTCGTCGCCACCGACACCGAACTGCAACAGGGAGAGCACGGCGACCACACCGAGGATGATCCACAGCAAGGGTCCGCGAAAGATACGCTTGACGTCCATGATCGGGGGCGGTCGCCCCGTCCCTCCTGAAAAGTGCAGTCTGACCTGGGTAGAACCGGGTTACCGGGAGAATACGACGGTACACCGGGCGCCCAAGTCTGCCCTTACGCAGGGTGTCCTACATCCGCCGTCCTTATTGGCACGGGGTGGCCCCGTGCCAATAGGGCTGTCACGGGGCCACCCCGTGCCAACGGACCGCGTTCGGTGCACAGCCGCCCGGATCTCCTGAACTGTCCACAGAGCCGGCGGCGGTCGTGGCGCGGTGGCGTCCCGCGGGCGGAGTCTCGCCGAATGCCCCACCGCAAGCACATCGACCAGACGGCAGTGGACCAACTCCTGGCGGCCAACGAGCGCGTCGTGACTCACAGTGAGCTGCGGGAAGTGGGTATCCCGTCGTCCACCATCACGTTCCGAATACTGCCGGGCGGCCCGTGGCAGCGCATTTTGCCGGGCGTGGTCCTCGCACATAGCGGCATCCCCACCTGGCGTGAACGTTGCCTGGCGGCAGTGAAGTGCTGCGGCACGGGCGCAGTGCTGACCGGCTTGACTGCCCTCCGGCACCAAGGGCAGACGGCGGCGCATCCCAACGGCCAGGTGAATGCGCTGATTCCCCACGGCAGCCAACGAGGCTCCCATGACTTCGTCCAAGTCGAGCGAAGCCGCCGGATGCCGAAGCCGGTCATCGTCCGTGCGCTGCCGTGTGCGCCAGTCGCACGCGCACTTGTCGACGCCTGCCGTCGACAAGACAATCTCGACCAGGTCCGTGCGCTCGTCGCCGATGCCATCCAGAACCGTCGCTGCACGCTCGAGGACCTGCATGCAGAGGTAGGCGCGGCCGCGCGCCAACGCACCGCACTGACCCGCGCGGCGCTGTGCGAGATCGACGCCGGCATCCGGTCGGTGGCCGAAGCGAAGGTCAAGCAGGCGATGCAGCGTCGGCGCATGCCGCCAATGGAATGGAACGTATCGCTGTTGACAGTCGATGGTGACTTTGTCGGCACGCCGGACGGCTACTACGCCGACGTCGCGGTCGCGTTGCAGCTCGACTCGATCGAGTATCACCTGTCACCGCAGGCGTACAAACGGACGCAGGCTCGCCAGCGAGCCTTGACGACCGCGCAGGTCCTCGTCCTGCCCTACGCTCCCGGCGACGCGATCCGCGACCCCGACACCTTGTGCAATGAGCTCCAGGCGCTCTGTCGACAAGGCAGGAACCGTCGGATTCCCGAACTGATCGTCGTCCGCAAGCACACGGCCGCGTGATCCGACGTACCCGCAACGCGGTGGGGCGCGACTTCACAGCACCGCCGCGTTGGCACGGGGTGGCCCCGTGCCAGACCTATTGGTGTGGGGCCACCCCGTGCCAATAGGCAGGGCAGGAGGCAGCGCAGCGCTCAGGAGTAGACGTGGGGGGCGAGCGTGGCGACGCCGCGCAGGTTGCGGTAGTTCTCGGCGTAGTCGAGGCCGTAGCCGACCACGAACTTGTCGGGGATGTCGAAACCCACGTATTTCACGTCGACGCTCATCTTTTGTGCGTCGGGTTTGCGCAGCATCGTGCAGATCTGCACCGACGCCGGCCCTCGCGAGCGCAGGTTCGACACCAGCCACGACAAGGTCAGACCGGTGTCGATGATGTCCTCCACCACCAGCACGTGCCGGTCCATGATGTCGGTGTCGAGATCTTTGAGGATCCGCACGACGCCTGAGGACGTGGTGCCCGAGCCGTAGGAGGAGATCGCCATCCAGTCCATCTCCACGTGCCGGGACAGGTGCCGCGAGAGGTCGGCCATCACCATCACCGCACCTTTGAGCACGCCGACGAGCAGTAGTTGCTGCCCCGCGTAGTCGCGCTCGATGTCGTGCGCCAGCTCGGTGAGCCGGTCCTGGATCTGCTGCTCACTGAGCAGCATCTCGGCGAGGTCGTTCTCGACGTGCGCGGCATCCACGGCGGTCAGCCTGCCACAGCCGCGCCCAGGATCTGCAATTCGTCCCGCTCCCGGCGGGCTCGCACACCACCGGGGAGGTCGACCCAGCGCTGCCCACGCCACTGGGTGACCAGCGCGTCGACGGCCTCGACGTGCCGCGCGAACAGCTCCGTGGCCGGGCACCCCGCCATCAGCGCCGCCGACCGCAGCACCCGGGCACGCACCGCCGACGACAACGCCTGCAAGGCGGGTACGTCGAGACCGGTGGCGGTGCGGCAGCCGGTCAGCGCCGTCGCAGCCAGGTCGTCGAGCGCGTCGGCGTCGGCACGCAGCAGCCGTGCGGTGCGTGCCAGCGCGCCAGCCACCCCGGGGCCGAGCTCGCGCTCCAGCACCGGCAGCACGGCTGCGCGCACCCGCACCCGGGTATAGGCGCTGTCGGTGTTGTGCGGGTCGTCCCAGGGGGTCAGCCCCTCCGCTGCACACGCCGCTCGCGTCTGCGCGCGGTCGACGTCCAGCAGGGGCCGGCGGTAGCGGCCCGACCGCGGCGCCATGCCCGCCAGCGACCGCGCGCCCGATCCCCGGGCCAGGCCGAGCAGCACCGTCTCGGCCTGGTCGTCGCGGGTATGGCCCAGGAGTACGGCGTCCGCGCCGTGCCGGTCCGCCACCGCAGCCAGCGCCTCGTAACGGGCCGCCCGCGCGGCCGCCTCCGGCCCGCCGGCGCCCGCGATGCCGCCGCCCACAATGCCGGCGCCGACCTGGGCTCCGACGACGTCGACCGGGTCCAGGCCACGGTCGCGCAGCAGTCCCGCCGTACGCGCCGCCACCTCGGCCGACCCGGGCTGCAGGTTGTGGTCGACGACCACCGCACCGGCCCGCCAGGCAGCCGTCCGGGCCTCGAAGCCAACCGCGACCGCCAGCGCGAGCGAGTCCGCACCACCGGAGCAGGCGACGAGCACGGTCGACCTAGGTGGGAGGTCTGCCAGGCCGCGCCGGACGGCGTGCCGGACCGCAGCGACGGCCGGGTGGGGACCCATCGCGTGGGTCAGCCGTGCACCCGACGCACCCACGCCTCGGGGTCGCCGATCTCGGTCTTGGTGGGCAGTGTGTTGGGCGAGGTCCACACCCGGTTGAAGCCGTCCATGCCCACCTTGTCGAGCACGCCGCGGACGAAGATCGCACCATCGCGGTACTGCTTCATCTTGGCGTCGAAACCCAGCAGCTTGCGCAGCATCTGGTCGAGCGTGCCGCCGCCCTTGCGCCGGACGTTGAACCGCTCACGGATGGTCGCGACCGTCGGGATGACGTCCGGCCCCACCTCGTCCATCACGACGTCTGCGTGCCCCTCGAGCAGGGACATCGTGGCCGTGACCCGGTCGACGATCTCTCGCTGCGCGGGCGTCTGCACCACGTCGAGCAGCGACACGTCGCCGTCTCCCTTGGTGGCCCGGGCCACCTGCTGGATGCCCTCGCGCAGTTGGGCGCCCAGGGCGGAGGGGTTGAGGTCGGTGGCGTCGACCAGGGCCTTGACCTCCGAGAGGAGGTGCTCGCGCAGCCACGGCACTGCGGTGAACTGCACGCGGTGGGTCTCTTCGTGCAGGCACACCCACAGCCGGAAGTCGCGCGCCACCACGTCGAGCTCGCGCTCGGTCTGCACGATGTTGGGCGCGACCAGCAGCAGCCGCCCGGCATCGTCAGGCGCGGGGTCACCGGCGCCCGCGGCACCCCGCCAGAACGGGTCGAACTGCCCGAGCACACGCCCGGACAGATAGCCGAGCAGCGCACCCACCTCGACCCCGGTGATGCGCGACCCCACCGCGTTGGCCATGGCCGACGGCTCGCCCTTGGTGGCGATGATCTTGCCGACAACCGGACGCAGCAGGGTGCGGAAGCCCTCGGTGTTGGCCTGCACCCAGCCCGGCCGGTCGACGATGACGATCGGTGCGCTGGCGCTGCGCGCGTGCAACTGCGAGAACTCGCGGACGTGGCTCTCGGAGTCGGTCGCGCCCTGGCGCAGCTCGGCGACGATGTCGTGCACCTCGTCCGGCGAGACCTCCGGCCCGGGGCGGGTGAACCGCTTCGCGGTCTGCGTGGCCAGGTCCCAGTCGACCATCTCCGGCTGCTCTGTCATGCGCCCACCGTACGACGTGCGCCCACATCACCGACCGCGGTCACCGTCGACCCGCACGGCACGGTACCGGCGCCGGCGCGCGGCACCGCATAACCTGGGCCGAGCCCGCCACGGCCGAGGACCCCGCGGCGGTGGGTACAACGGTCGACGACGAGCCCGACGAGAGGAGGCAGCGTGCAGACATGGGCGGCCGCGGGGCTGTGGGGCTTGCTCGGCGGTGGGGCGCTCGTGCTCGGCGCGGGCGTCGCCTGGACGGTGCGCGTGCCGCCGAAGGTGATCGCGACCGTGATGGCGTTCGGTGCGGGTGTGCTGGTGTCGGCGCTGGCGTTCGAGCTCGTGGCCGATGCCGCCGAGACCGGTGGCCTGGCGGCTACGGCGATCGGCTTCCTTGCCGGTGCGGTGCTCTACACCGTCGCAAACGTCGCCCTCGCCCGGCACGGCGCCCGGCATCGCAAGCGCTCCGGACCCCAGCAGCCGTCCGAGTCCCAGGCATCCGGCAGCGGGGCGGCCATCGCGATCGGGGCACTGCTGGACGGTGTACCCGAGTCTGTCGTGCTCGGCGTGGGGCTCCTCGAGGGCGGTAGCGTCAGCCTGGGCGTGCTGGCCGCGGTGTTCATCTCCAACGTCCCCGAGGGGCTTTCCAGTGCTGCGGGGATGAAGCGGGCCGGGCGCAGCGCCAGCTATGTCTTCGGCGTCTGGGGCACGATCGCCGTGGTCAGCGGCCTGTCCGCGCTGGGCGGGTACGTCGCACTGAGCGGGGTGCCGCCGACCGTGATCGCCGTCATCACCGCCGTGGCCGCGGGCGCAGTCCTCGCCATGATCGCGGACACGATGATCCCCGAAGCGTTCGAGCGTGCCCACCTGCTGACCGGCCTCGTGACCACCGTCGGGTTCCTGATCGCCTTCGCCATCCATCGGCTGGGCGGCTGACCGTCTCCGTCCCGCGGGCGTGCAGGCGCGCCGGGGTCTGGCGTGCGGTGGCGATCAGGAGCACTCTCGAGGAGACCCGCGTTGGCAGGAGGCCGCGGAGGAGACCAAGGAGAGCGCGATGATGGATCCGGGTACGTCGAGAGCGCAAGACCGAGCGGACGCGGGGTTCGAGCCGGAGCTGAGTAGGGCTCAGACCACAGGCCGCTACGTGATCACGTTCGCCGAGGAAGGGGCCGACGGCGACCCTGCGGCCCTGTTGCAGTCCGTGGCCGGGCTGTCCCAGATCGCCAGCTCCCGCGACTTCGACGCGCAGGCCATGGACATGGCGCAGACCGAGGGTGCCGACGCGACCGTGTTCTCCGAGCTGGCGATGGCCGTGGTCAGCGTGGACCCCGACCAGCTGGGCGCGCTGCAGACCTCCACCGACGCGCAACGGGCCGTCGTCGCGGTGGCGCCTGAGCTCATCCACCACATCATGCCCGGCAGCGCCGGCTCCTCTCCCGACTATGTGCGCGGCTACCGCGACGGTGTCGGCGACCTCAGCGGGCGCTTCCTCGGCAGCACAGGGGCGGTCGCCGCTGCGGCCCCCACGATCCCTGCCCACTTCGAGGACGACGACCGTGCCACCTGGGGGCTGCATGCGACCCAGGTCTTGTCCTCGGCCCGGTCGGGACAAGGCGTCAAGGTCGCCGTACTTGACACTGGCATGGACAGCACCCATCCAGACTTCGTCGGTCGCAGTGTCACCGTCCAGTCCTTCATCGCAGGCGAGTCGGCCCAGGACGGCCACGGGCACGGCACCCACTGCATCGGCACGTCCTGCGGCCCGAAGACGCCGGAGGGCACTCGCCGCTACGGCATCGCGTACGAGGCCGAGATCTTCGCCGGCAAGGTGCTCAGCAACGCCGGTTCCGGCGCGGACGCCGGGATCCTCGCCGGGATCAACTGGGCGGTCGCCAACGACTGCGCGATCATCTCCATGTCCCTCGGCGCAGACGTCCCACAGCCTCATCCGCCCTACACCCACGCAGGACGTCGAGCGCTGCGTCGCGGCACCCTCATCATCGCCGCCGCGGGCAACAACGCGAACCGGCCCGCGGATCCCGGCTTCGTCGGTGCGCCGGCGAACAGCCACAGCATTGTGGCCGTCGGAGCCGTGGACTCCGACCTGGACATTGCGCCGTTCTCTGCCCGCAGCCTGCCCGGCCGAGGCGGTCAGGTCGACATCGCCGGCCCGGGTGTGGCGGTCTTCTCGTCGTGGCCGATGCCGATGAAGAACCGCACCATCAGCGGCACCAGCATGGCGACCCCGCACGTCGCGGGCATCGCCGCGCTGTGGTCGGAGGCGACCGGGTATCGCGGCCTGCAACTGTGGGCGACGCTGGCCAGGGAGAGTGAGCGGCTGCTGCTGCCGTCGGTCGACGTCGGCTCCGGGCTCGCTCTGGCAGCCCCATGAGCGGGCCCGTCAGCCCGCGGCCACGGAGTACGGTGGAGACGTGATCCGGGTCAGCGTCACCATTGCCGATGAGCACCTCGCGGAGATCGAGTCGGTCGCAGGGGCCCTTCGCGACCGCGGCATGGAGGTCGAGCACGTCCATGACGCGCTCGGCATCATCACCGGGTCCATGCCCGACGACTCTCGTCAGGCTCTGACCGCCGTCGACGGTGTCGCATCGGTGGACGAGGAGATGCACTACCAGGTGCCTCCGCCGGACTCGCCCCTGCAGTAGGAGCGCCCGGGTGCGCTCACCGACACGGGCAGGCCGCCTCGGTCCGGCGGCTACGCCTCGGACAGGGTGTCGACCAGCGGCCGCCCGCGGGGCTCGCGCTGGATCGAAACGACCACGGCCGCGGCGACGACGAAGCCCACCGCGAACACCGTCAGGGCGAGAAAGAGCGAGACCGAGAACAGCAGACCGCCGACCAGGGGCGCGATCACGCCGCCGACGCGGGCGAAGCCACTGGCCGCGCCCATGCCGGTGGCGCGCACCTGCGTCGGGTAGACCTCGGGGGTGTACGCGTACAGCGCCGCCCAGGCTCCCAGGGAGAAGAAGCTCATCAGGCCGGCGGCGATCAGCACCAGGGCGGACCCGCCGGAGAACGCCCACAGGAAGGTCGCCGCGCCGCTGATCGCCAGGTAGGTGCGCAGGACCGGAAGCCGTCCCCAGCGCTCCACCAGCCAGGCTGCGGAGAAGTACCCCGGCAGCTGCACCAGCGCGATGAAGAACACGTACAGGTAGCTGTCCAAGAAGCCGTACTGCTCGGAGAGGATCTGCGGCAGCCAGACGAAGATGCCGTAGTAGGCGAACGCGATCAGGAACCACGTCGCCCACAGCGTGAGCGTCACCCGACGCAGCCCGCATCGGAGCAGGGTGGCCGGGGTGACGGCCGCAGAGCCGCCCGCAGGCGCGGCCAGCGACTCCTCGGTGGCCGTGACGCCGTTGTCCTTGGCGACCTGCGCCAGGATCTCCCGCGCCTCGTCGGTACGGCCCGCGGCGACCAGGTAGCGCGCCGACTCCGGCACCCGCCGACGCGCCCACAGCACGAGTACGGCGGCGACTGCAGAAGTCGCCAGCAGATAGCGCCATCCCAGCGTGGGCATGATGACGAGCGCCAGACCGGCGGCGGCGATCGTACCGACCGCCCAGAAGCTCTCCAGCAGCACCAGCCACCGCCCCCTGTTCCGAGTCGGCAGATACTCAGCGAAGACCGAGAAGTCCAGCGGCAGCGCACCGCCGAGACCGAATCCCGTGGCGAACCGGAGCACCGCCAGCCACACCGCGCTGGGCGCGAAGGCCGAGGCCAGACCGAACACGGCGAACACCACGATGGTCAGCTGGAACCCCGCTCGCCGACCGATCCGATCCGCCAGCGCACCCCAGAACCACGCGCCGATGAGCATCCCGACGAACGTCGAGGTCACGACCAGCCCTGCCTGGGTGCCGGTGAGGTCGAACTCCGCGACGAACCCCGGCAACGCGAAGGAGAGCAGGAAGATCTCCGCGGAGTCGGCGGCCCAGGTCACCGCACACACGAAGAACAACCGCCGCTGGAACGCACCGAAGCCCGCCCGGTCGATGGCCTCCTGCACCGTGATCGCCATGGCGGCCTCTCTCTTCCCCGCAGTCGGTCGGTCTGGTCGACTCGGGTGGTCGACGTTTCGGCGCGGGAGGAGCCCACGCCGGCCGGGTGGTCAGCTGCCGTGGGCCTACCGTGCATCCCAGAAGGCAAGCTCGTGCCACATGCCGGTCACGAACGCCTCGCGTGCGACCGTTGGGTCGGGCGCTGCCTCGTCCAGCATCTGCGCGCAACGGGCGGCGTGGCCGGCGAAGCCCGGGTCGGCATAGGTGTCGATCCACCGGCGGTACCGCACATCGTGCGGCGGGTCCTGCGCCAGCCGCTGCCCGAGCTGGGAGTAGCCCCACATGCACGGCAGCACCGCGGCGAGGCCGCGACCGTAGTCGGCGGCCGCGTCGAGGACGAACGAGGTGTAAGCCATGCAGGTCGGTCCCTTGCGGGCCGAGTCCAGCCGGGCGCCGAACGGCGCGGCCAGCTCCCGGTGCAGCGCCAGCTCCTCGTGCCAGGTCGAGTGGGCCATGTCGACCAGGTCGGGCAGATGCTCCGGCGGCGCCTGCCACGCCAGGCGGGAGAAGACGCGGACGAAGTCGGTCAGGTACAGGTAGTCCTGCTCGATCCAGCCGCGGAAAACCTCGACGCCAAGGTCGCCGCGCGCCAGGCCCACCACGGTGGGATGGCGCAGCTGCTCCTGCAGCATCGGCTCGCCGAGCCGGAACAGCTGGCTCGACAGGGAACCTGCAATCACCGGTGCGGACGCCTCCACACGCACTCCCTTCGCCGGCATTGTCCGGATCAGGTTCGACGGTCGGCGGTCGGCACCGCCCTCTCAGCCCGCTACCAGCGAGCTCCCGTATGACGTAGCGCACGCTACCGCGTGACCGGCCCGGGGGAGAAACCCGCGACCCGACCTGCTCAGCCACACCCACACGTCGCGATCGCGGCGGACAGGTCGTCGAGCGCGGCACGCGCGTCCAGGGTGTCCTGCGGTCGCACCTGGTCGGCGATCGCGACATAGAGCAGCGCTGCCCCCTCCTGGTCGAGGATCACCCCGGCCAGGGCGTGTACGCCGGTCAACGTGCCAGTCTTCGCCCGGACGACACCGAGCGCGGGATCGCTCGGCGACTCGCCATCGGCAGCGAAGCGGTAGGCCAGGCTGCCGCTGAACCCGGCCACCGGCAGCCGCGACACCGCCGCGCGCAGCTCGGGGTGCTCCGGCTGCGCCGCGACGCGCAGCGTGTCGACCAGCACGTCGAGCGGCAGCCGGTTGCCGCGGGCGAGGCCGCTGCCACCGAGGATGCGGGCGTGACTCAGGTCGATCCCCAGCCCGGCGAGGGTCTCGGTCAGCGCCTGGACGCCCCCCTCGAACGAGGCCGGCCGTCCGGCCGCGAGCGCGACGTGACGCAGCAGCACCTCCGCGCCCTCGTTGTCGCTGAGCTGCAGGACGTGGCCCACGATCCGAGCCAGCGGCGGCGACTCGACCGAGGCGAGACGCTGCGCTTCGGCCGGGGCCTCCCGCGGCGTGACCCGCCCACGGACGACGATGCCTTCGGCCTCCAGCTGGTCCGCGAACACCTCCGCCGCTGCCCGCGCCGGCTCCGTCGCGCGTGGCCCGGCACCGTCGGGGCCCAGGCCCTCGTCCACCCACAGCGCGCTGATCGGCGTAACCACCTGGTCGGGCACGTAGGACGGTTCCCACGCCGGGTTGACCGCGGGGCCGGTGAACAGCGAGGCGTCGTACCGCAGCCGCACCCTGGTGGTGCCGTCGGCAGCCAGCGCCTTCGCCGTGCGCCGTGCGAGCTGTTGCGTCGTCGCCGGGTCCGGGTACGCCGCTGTGGTCGCACGACGAGCCAGCAGCGGGTCACCACCACCGACGAGCACGATCTCGCCTGGCCGACGCCCGGCCACCACCGTGGTCGAGAACCGGTGCTCCGGCCCCAGCTGCTCCAGCACCGCCACGGCGGTGAGCAGCTTCAGCGTCGACGCCGGCGTGAACCGGCCCCGGCCGTGCCGGAGCAGCTCGTCACCGCTGGCCAGGTCCTCCACCAGCACACCGAGGCTGGGGCCGAGGTCGTCCGCTCGCAGCTCGTCGGCCAGCTCGGTGCGCATCCCCCGCCGGGTCGCCGTACTCGCCGACGTCTGCTCCAAGACCGGCCCGGGCGGCGCGACCTCGGGGACGGACACACCCGGCGGTGGCGGCAGCTCGGCACCCGCGGTGCGCTGCGGCTCACCGGCGGAGGGGTCGAGCAGGCCCTCGTCGTACGCCACCCAGCCACCGAGCCCGAGGGCGGCGAGCAGGATCATCGCCGACGCGAGCACAACAGCGCGTGTGCGCACCAGACCCCTCCCGCGGACGAACGACCCTGCATCGTAGGGGAGGATGGACCCGATATTCAACGAACCGGCAACGGGTCAAGCAGGAGGACACACGTGGACTTCGACGTCACGATCGAGATTCCCAAGGGGCAGCGCAACAAGTACGAGGTCGACCACGAGAACGGTCGGATCCGCCTGGACCGCACCCTGTTCACCTCCACGCAGTACCCCGCCGACTACGGCTTCATCGAGGGCACGCTCGGCCAGGACAGCGATCCGCTCGACGCACTGGTGGTGCTGCAGGAGCCGACGTTCCCCGGATGCCTGATCCGGGCGCGCGCGATCGGTATGTTCCGGATGACCGACGAGGCCGGAGGCGACGACAAGATCCTGTGCGTCCCGGCGACCGACCCGCGTCTGGAGCACCTGCGCGACATCCACCACCTCGGCGAGTTCGACCGGTTGGAGATCCAGCACTTCTTCGAGGTCTACAAAGACCTCGAGCCCGGCAAGTCCGTCGAGGGCGCGACCTGGGTGGGCCGGGTCGAGGCCGAGGAGGAGATCCACGCCTCGGTCAAGCGCTACGAGGACAACGGCGGTTACCTGCACTGATCCTTGTGCGACCCGGTGCATGGGATGAGTAGACGTCCCCCGACGCGGCCACGACAACGACCGACATCACAGCACCGAGTCGTCGCCCGTCAGCGGAGCAGCCAGGGAACGACCGCCAGTGCGACACCGGCCAGCGCCGCGACCGAGTCGGCCGGCCGCCACGGCGCCGGCTCAGCCCAGGTCCGCCGCTGCGCGCGGGCGAAGCCGCGCGCGTCCATCGCCACCGACATCCGCCCCGACAGCCGCATGGTCGACACCAGCAGGGCCACGGCCATGGTCGCACCGACCCGGACCCGCCGCACCGGACCGCCCTCGGCGCCCACGCCGCGCGCACGCCGGGCGCGACCGATCTGCCGCCACTGCTCACCGACCTCGTCCAGGCGCTGCAGGGCGGCGCTCGCGGCCACCACCACCCGGGGCGGCAGCCGCAGTCGCTGCGCCAGATGGTCGGCCAGGCTGCTCGGTTCCAGATACGTCGATGCGATGGCGCCGGGCGCGATCAGGTAGATGATCCGCAGCGACGCCCCCACCGCGGTGTCCAGGTCGTGACCCCCGTAGAGCCAGGTCGACACCGCGATCGAGCCGGCCGCCACCAGCCCCAGCGCCATCCGACGCAGCGTGATGCCGACCGCGCGCACGGCGACCGCCGCCAGCACCGCCACCGGCAGCAGGCTCCACAGCCCGTGCTCGACCGACTCGATGGCGGGCGCACCGAAGGCCGGCAGCAGACACACCAGCAGCAGGGACAGCGGCCCGCACCGGGCCATCATCGCGCCATCATCGGGCCATCATCGGGCTCGGCCGTGGCTCAGCGCGGTGTGCCGGTCCCCGACGGTGTCGACCGCCAGCAGGTCGTGGGTCGCCATGCCCACCGCGACCCCGGCGTCACGCGCCGCGGCGGCCAGGCCGGCCACGAGGCTCCAGGTGGTGCGGTCCTGGCCCACCGTCGGCTCGTCGAGCAGCAGCACCTGCGGCCCGTGCGCGAGCGCGGCGGCGAGCATGATCCGGCGCTGCTCGCCGCCGGAGACCTGATACGGGTTGGCGGCGGCGAGGTGCGCGACGCCGACTGCCTGCAACAGCGCGTCGGCCCGGCGGCGTGCCCACGACTCCCGGTCCGTCGCACGCGCCGCCGTCAACACCTCGTCGAGCACGGTGCGGGCGACGATCGCGTGCTCGGGCTGCTGCGGCACCCAGGCCAGCCGCCGCGCGAGCGCGGAGGATCGCCACTTCCACAGCGGCCGGTCGCTGCCGAGCGGACCGGCGTGCACCGCTCCCGAGGTGGGCCGCGCAAGACCGCCGAGCACGCTGACCAGCGTCGACTTGCCGGCGCCGCTGGCACCGGTGACCGCGAGGATGCGGCCTGCGTCCAGCCGTTCACAGACGCCGTCGAGGGCCACGGTGATCCGGCGCTCGCCGGTGTGTGTCCGCCAGGTGTGTCGCAGCACGATCTCGGTGGCCTCGACCAACGTGCCCGCAGCCTCCTGGTACGGGCCAACCAGGGCGTGGTCGATGTCGGCCGGCTTCGGGTCGCCGGCCCCGGGCACCCACACCCCCTGCGCGAGCAGGGCGTCGCGGTGCTCTGCCAGCACGCGGTCGGGCGGGCCGTCGGCGACCACCGCCCCGGCTTCGTCGAGCACCACCACCCGGTCGACCAGGTCGACCCAGCCCTCCATCCGGTGCTCGACGACGACCAGCGTGCTGCCTCTGCGGCGTACCACGTCTGCCACCGCTGCACGGACCTCGGCGGCGAGCCCGGGGTCGAGCATCGAGGTAGGCTCGTCGAGCAGGAGCACACCGGGCCGCATCGCCAGCGCGCCGGCGAGCGCGAGCCGCTGCGTCTCACCGCCGGACAGCGCGTGGGTGCGGTGGTCGAGCGGGTACGGCAGACCGACGGCGGTCAGTGCCTCCGCCACCTGCGGCCAGATCTGCTCGCGTGGCAGTCGGAGGTTCTCCAGGCCGAAGGCGACGTCGCGGCCGATCCGTTCGGCGACGAGGGACGCGGTCGGGTCCTGCAGCAACAGCGCCACTCGGCCGGGATGCTCGTGCGGGTCCGCGCCGTCGACACGGACCTCGCCGGCAAGGTCGCCGACGTCGGCGGTGAGCAGCACGCCGGCGATCGCCCGCAGCAGCGTCGACTTGCCGGCACCGCTCGGCCCGGCCAGCAGCACACGCTCGCCGGGCGCGATGCTCAGGTCGAGGTCACGCAGCACCGGTTGCCGACGCGCCGCCGGCCGCCAAGTCAGCCCGCGGACCTCGACAGCCGCATCCCGTCGCACCCGGATGCCGGCTCAGACTGCGCGACTCTCGTGCAGCTCCTGAGCGGGCGGCATCGCGTCGATCGCACCGGTGCGCGCGAGCGCCCTGGTGAGCAGCCAGCCACCGCCGCCGGCGATGACGGCACCGGAGAACATGAACGCGCCGAGATAGACCAGCTTCCACGCGGTGTCGAAACCGGCCCAGTAGATGTTCCACTCATAGGTCATCTCGACGGCGGCCGCCATCATGCCGGCGAGCACCGCCACGACGAGGCTGAAGCGCTTGTAGAGGAACAGCAGCAGGATCAGCTCGGCCCCGAACCCCTGCAGGACACCGGAGTACAGCGTGGTCCAGCCCCACTCGTTGCCCAGCAGCGCCGACACCGCGGCAGCCAGCATCTCGGCGAACAGCGCGGCTCCCGGCCGGCGCACGATCAGGCCACCGAGGACGCCGGCCAGCAGCCAGGTGCCGCCGAGCAGCCCGACGAAGGGCGCCGCGGTCGCGGTGAACGCCGGCGAGGCGAACGCGTAGAAGAAGTTCCATCCCCAGAAGACGACGCCCATGGTGACGCCGACCATGGCCGCGGTCATCAGGTCGATCGTGCGCCACGCCAGCAGCGGCCGCTGGGCGAGCGCGGTCCGGTGACCGCGGCGGCCAGCCGCTGCGCGCGCTGACGTGCTCGACGTGCTCGGAGTGGTGGTGCTCGTGTGCTGGGACATCAGGTCCTCCCGTGGTCACAGGAGGGGAAGCCACTTCCCGCGTGACTTGAGGCTCGACTTCCTTGCGCCGGTGCTAGCCGGATCAGGTTCGAGGGTCTGCGGTCTTTCCGCACTCTCAGCGCCCTTCGGCGCTCCCCTGTCGTATGCCGCCATCCTAGCGCGCCACCGGCCCAGCATGGAAATTCGGTCCCAGCGGGTTACAGAGACTTCACCGAAGGTTCGCGAGTCGCCTCGTCGGGTGGCACGAGCTCCTCCCTCGGCTTGCCCGCACCGAACACTTGGCCGCGGTAGTTGCCGTGCATGCTGTGGCCGGTGGCCGCGCCCGCCCACCACACGGCGAGCCAGCCGATCAGCAGACCGGCGAGGTCGTCGGCGATGTAGTGCCAGCCGAAGTAGATCGTGGCCAGGACGGTGGCGACCAGAGCGACCCACATCGTCACCCGCACCCAGCGGGTAGCGACACACAGATGGGCCATCAGGGCGGCAGTGAACACCACCGAGACGTGCAGCGAGGCGAAGCCCGCGATGCCGAACACCGACGGGGTGGCGTGCGGGTCGGAGATGACCCAGAAGCGGTTGTCCCACAGCGCCGCCTGCAGGGCGGATACGCCGGTGTTGGGCAGGTCCCAGAACAGCGACGGCTCGGCGAAGACCGGTCCCATCGTCGGGAGGATGTAGTAGCTGGCCAGGCCGAGGCACCAGTTGATGCACAGCGCGGTGGAGTACCACAGCCCTCCGGCGAGGTTGCGCGACCAGATCAGCCACGCGGCCAGCGACACCGGCACGAACACCAGGTAGCCGATGTAGATGAACGACAGCACGTGTGCGGCCACGCCGGTGCCCAGCACGTTGTGCAGCACCGTGGCCGGGTCATGGCCGAGCATCACCATGCGGTCGAAGGCCGCCAGCGCCTCGTCGTGGTTGGTCTCGCGGGCGAACGGCAGAAAGCTCTTGAGGTTTCGGTAGCCGACGTAGGTGAGGTAGAAGCTGCCCAGCCCGACCACGATCAGGCTGACGCGGTCACGCGTCCAGCGCTCGCGGGCGACGTCACGGAAGTACCGGATCGACCCGCGCACGCCCTTGGCGCGAAAAACCGCGCGCGGCACCACGTCGGCCAGGAAGCACCCCACCACGATCAGCGGCAGCCGCACCCACGACGGGCCGACCATGCCCTCGGGGTCGCGCAGGGGCAGGTCGAGGATGGCCGCCGCCGACACGGAGAGCACCCCCATGACGACGGCGAGCGCGATCGCCAATCCATACGCCCGCCAGGTCATTGCCGCCCAGGTTACCCGGAAGTTCGACCGGCGTTCAGCCGATATCCGCGCGCCGGCCACCGGATGTGATCGATCTCATCCGGCTGCCGTTACCCTCCGCATCCGACCGTACGCGCGGGTGGCTGTGAACGGCGCGGCGGGGACCGGGCTCCGGTCGCCAGCCCGGGTACGCCGCCGGCGCCCGCGTAGCCGGCACCGGGCATGATGGCGGCGATGGACCAACACGAGATCGCCGTGCGACAACTGCTGGACAGCTACCGGCGTACCCCCGCGGACCAGCCCGTGCGGCTGGCGAAGTCGACGTCCAACCTGTTCCGGCCACGCACCGACGCGACGCCTGCGGGCCTGGACGTCTCCGGCCTCACCGGCGTCATCGCCGTCGACACCGAGGCGCGCACCGCCGACGTGCAGGGCATGTGCACCTACGAGCATCTGGTCGAGCAGACCCTGCGGCACGGCTTGATGCCGCTGGTCGTGCCGCAGCTACGCACGATCACGCTCGGCGGTGCGGTCACCGGGCTCGGGATCGAGTCGACGTCGTGGCGGGACGGGCTGCCGCACGAGTCCGTGCTGGAGATGGACGTGCTCACCGGTGCGGGCGAGATCGTGACCGCGTCCCCGACCCAGAACGCCGACCTGTTCCGGGGCTTCCCGAACTCCTACGGCACGCTCGGTTACGCCACCCGGCTGCGCATCGAGCTCGCACCGGTCTCGCCTTTCGTCGTACTCCGCCATGTGCGGTTCGACGACCCCGAGGCGTGCTGTGCCGCGATCGCCGCGATCATGCGGGACCGGCAGTGGGAGGGGCAGCCGGTGGACTTCCTCGATGGTGTGATGTTCGCCGTCGACGAGCTCTACCTCACGCTCGGGCAGTGGGCGGACCGGGCGGACACCCGGCCCAGCGACTACACCGGCCAGCAGATCTACTACCGGTCGTTGCGCGAGCGGTCCCGCGACGTGCTCAGGGTGCAGGACTACCTGTGGCGGTGGGACACCGACTGGTTCTGGTGCTCGCGGGCCTTCGGTGCCCAGCACCCGCTGGTACGCCGGCTGTGGCCGCGGCGCTGGCGGCGCAGCGACGTCTACCACCGGCTGGTCCGGCTGGAGCACCAGCATCAGGTCTCCGCCCGGATCGACCGGCGGCGGGGGCTACCACCACGCGAGCGGGTCGTGCAGGACGTGGAGCTCCCGCTCGAGCAGACACCGCGGTTCCTGCGCTGGTTCGCCGACGAGGTCGGCATGGCACCGGTGTGGCTGTGCCCGTTGCGGCTGCGCGAGGCACGGGAGCGGCCTCGCGACCAGCCGCCGGGAG
This sequence comes from Nocardioidaceae bacterium, assembly GCA_035690425.1. Taxonomy (GTDB): domain Bacteria; phylum Actinomycetota; class Actinomycetes; order Propionibacteriales; family Nocardioidaceae; genus DASSKO01. Next base: position 1,849 of record DASSKO010000060.1, on the reverse strand, counting down.
ACGCCCGAAGCTGGACGCTCTACCCGCTGGAGCCCGGACGCGACTACGTCAACGTGGGTTTCTGGGGCACGGTCGCACGCAGGTACGCAGCCGGCAGCGACGGCACGGACGGCGCGGTCAACCGCGCGATCGAGGACCGCGTGGCCGACCTCGACGGGCACAAGTCGCTGTACTCCGACGCCTACTACGAGCCCGACGACTTCTGGGCCCACTACGGCGGCGACGCCTATGGCGCCCTGAAACAGCGCTACGACCCCGAGGGCAGGTTGCTCGACCTGTACCGAAAGGTGGTCGAGCGCGGCTGAACCGACGTCGTATGGTTGGGCCGTGTCAATCTCCAATCGTCAGGGCAGCCTCCCGATTGCGGCGGCTTTCGCCGCGCTCGCCGACGGCCCACTGCCCTTCCGTGTCACCGCCTACGACGCCAGCAGTGCCGGGCCGCCGGATGCCGCCATCGGGCTGCATCTGGCCAACGAGCGCGCTGCCGCCTATCTGGTCACCGCCCCGGGCGAGCTGGGGCTGGCCCGTGCCTACGTCGCCGGCGACCTGCAGCTCAGCGGGGTGCATCCCGGCAACCCCTACCTCGCGCTGCGGACGCTCGGGGACGCGCTGCTGTCCCGCCGACCGGAGCCGCGCGACGTGCTCCGGCTCGCCACCGCGATCGGCGTACGCCGGATCATCCCGCCGCCGCCACCGCCGCCGCAGGAGTCACTGCCCGACTGGCGGCGAATCACCAGCGGGTGGCTGCACTCCCGCGGCCGTGACGCCGAGGCGATCCACCACCACTACGACGTGTCGAACCGGTTCTACGAGATGGTCCTCGGCCCGTCGATGACCTACACCTGCTCCTGCTATCCCACCGCCGACTCGACGCTGGAGCAGGCGCAGGAGCACAAGCACGACCTGGTGGCGCGCAAGCTCGGCCTGGCCGAGGGGATGCGACTGCTCGATGTGGGCTGCGGCTGGGGCGGCATGGTCATGCACGCGGCCCGCGAGTACGGCGTACGCGCGCTCGGTGTGACGCTGTCCCAGGAGCAGGCGAAGTGGGCGCGGGCGGAGATCAAGCGACAGCGGCTCGACCATCTTGCGGAGGTCCGCTACATGGACTACCGCAACGTGCGCGAGACCGGTTTCGACGCGATCAGCTCGATCGGGCTGACCGAGCACATCGGGGTGCGCAGCTACCCGGCGTACTTCGGTGCGCTGTGGGAGCGGCTGCGACCGGGCGGGCGGCTGCTGAACCACTGCATCACCCGGCCCGACAACGTGCACACGCCCCGGGTGCGCGGTGGCTTCATCGACCGCTACATCTTCCCCGACGGCGAGCTGACCGGGTCGGGCACGATCATCACCGCGATGCAGAACACCGGGTTTGAGGTGCGGCACAGTGAGAACCTGCGCGAGCACTACGCCCGCACCTGCGCGGCCTGGTGCACCAACCTGGTCGACAACTGGGAGGAGTGCGTGCGCGAGGCCGGCGAACCGACCGCCAAGGCGTGGGGGCTCTATCTCGCCGGGTCGCAGATCGGCTTCGAGACCAACCAGGTGCAGTTGCACCAGGTGCTCGGTGTCCGGCTGCACGATGACGGCGGTTCCGACTACCCGCTGCGTCCCGACTTCGGCGTCTAGCGTCCGGCCGGCCCGCCTCCGGCGTCCAAGGCCCCGCCCTCCATTTGACTGGGTACCCCACCAAATGGGGAGTTCCCCCGCGAAATTTCGACTCTTCTGACTGATCTGTGGGTCAGGATCGGCCGGGGAGGCTGGGCTGGTAGCCGCCGAGGTTGAGCATGGCGAGTGCGATCAGTGCGTGGGCTGACTTGAAGCCGAAGGCGACACGGGTGAGTAGGCG
>DASSKO010000059.1:0-20365 GCA_035690425.1 Nocardioidaceae bacterium | reverse complement strand
GGGCGTGATGCGGTCGTCGTGGAGCCCGCCGTCGGCCGGCTGACCGGCGCCGACACCGGCAGGGGACGACTGCCCGAGGCTGCCGAGCTGTTCGCCGTGGCCGCGCAGGTCCTCCTGCGTGGCGTGCGGTCGCCGGACCTCGCGGGGCGGCACGTCGTGGTCAGCGCCGGCGGCACCAGGGAGCACCTCGACCCGGTGCGCTACCTCGGCAACCGCTCGTCGGGCCTGCAGGGTTACGCGCTGGCCGCCGCGGCAGTCGCCCGCGGTGCCGAGGTGACGCTGCTGGCCGCGAACGTGTCGCTGCCCGACCCCGCAGGAGCGAAGGTCGTGCCGGTCGTGTCCACCGCCGAGCTGCGCGATGCGGTCCTGTCCGCCGCGCGCACGGCGGACGCGGTCGTGATGGCCGCGGCCCCCGCCGACTTCCGCCCCTCGCGGCGTGCCGAGCACAAGATCAAGAAGACCGCCGGCGGCGCGCCCCGGCCGCTCGAGCTCGTGCAGAACGACGACATCCTGGCCACCCTGGCGCACGACCGCCCCCGCTGCGGCAGCGTGGTCGTCGGCTTCGCGGCGGAGACCGGTGACGCCGAGGCCGACGTACTCGCCCACGCCCGCGCCAAGCTCGAGCGCAAGGGCTGCGACCTGCTCGTCGTCAACGATGTCAGCCACGGCAAGGTCTTCGGCAGCCCGGACACCGAGGCCGTGATCCTGGCCGCCGACGGGTCGCAGATCCCCGTCGCGCATGGCAGCAAGGCGGCGCTGGCGCACCTGGTCTGGGACCAGGTGCTCGCCCGGCTGGACGCCGCGGACGCACCGGCGTGGTGAGATCGCCGGACCGAAGCGTGGGACGGACGATAGGCTGTCGGAACCCACGTCCGCGCAAAACCATGGGAGCTCACCTTGTCGCGTCGCCTGTTCACCTCCGAGTCGGTCACCGAGGGGCACCCGGACAAGATCGCTGACCAGATCAGCGACTGCGTCCTCGACGCTCTGCTGAAGGACGACCCGGCCAGCCGGGTGGCGGTCGAGACGTTGCTGACCACCGGCCTCGTCGTGGTCGCCGGCGAGGTGACCACCAAGGCGTGGGCCGACATCCCGGCTCTGGTGCGGGCGAAGGTGCTCGAGATCGGCTACGACTCGTCGAAGAAGGGTTTCGACGGGAACTCCTGCGGCGTGCAGATCTCCATCGGCTCGCAGTCGGCCGACATCGCCGGCGGCATCGATGCCGGATACGAGGCCCGCAGCGAAGGCTCGGCCGACCCGCTCGACAAGCAGGGCGCCGGCGACCAGGGCCTGATGTTCGGTTACGCGACCGACGAGACGCCCGAGCTGATGCCGCTGCCGATCACGATCGCGCACCGGCTCTCGGAGCGCCTGTCCGCCGTACGCAAGGACGGCACCATGCCCTACCTGCGGCCCGACGGCAAGACCCAGGTGACGATCGAGTACGACGGTGAGCGCGCGGTGCGGGTCGACACCGTGGTGGTCTCCACCCAGCACGCCGCCGACATCGACCTCGACGCGATGCTGGCCCTGGACGTGAAGAAGCACGTGGTCGACGAGGTGCTCGAGCGCTTCGACGTCGAGCACGACGACTACCGGCTGCTGGTCAACCCGACCGGCCGCTTCGAGATCGGCGGCCCGATGGGCGACGCAGGGTTGACCGGCCGCAAGATCATCATCGACACCTACGGTGGCATGGCCCGCCACGGCGGCGGCGCCTTCAGCGGCAAGGACCCGTCGAAGGTCGACCGTTCCGCTGCCTACGCGATGCGCTGGGTCGCCAAGAACGTCGTCGCCGCCGGGTTGGCGTCTCGGTGCGAGTGCCAGGTCGCCTACGCCATCGGCAAGGCCCACCCGGTCGGGTTCTATGTCGACACCTTCGGCACCGAGACCGTGTCGGTCGACGCGATCGAGCGCGCGGTTCTGGAGGTCTTCGACCTGCGCCCGGCGGCGATCGTGCGCGACCTCGACCTGCTGCGACCGATCTACGCGCAGACCGCCGCCTACGGGCACTTCGGCCGTGAGCTCGCCGACTTCACCTGGGAGCGCACCGACCGCGCCGAGGTGCTGAAGTCCGCCGTACGCGGTTGAGGCCGGCCGGTCCCCAGCCCCGGCTGCGGGCGGACGGGGGCGCGGCCTGGTAGGACGGGCCTGTGACCGAGCACGAGCAGCTGACCCTCGTCCGCGAGCGGATCCGGCGCAGCAAGCCGCCGGCAGCTCCCGGGGCCGCCGAGGAGCTGCCGGTCGCCCGCGTGCTGGTCAGCACTCCGCACCCGCACCTGGACCGCCCGTTCGACTACCTCGTCAGCGCCGACCAGTCGGCGGCATGCGTGCCCGGGTGCCGGGTCAAGGTGCGGTTCGCCGGTAAGGAGGTCGACGGCTACGTCATCGAGCGGGTCGGGTCATCGGGCCACCCGGGCCGGCTCGCACCGCTGCGCCGGGTCGTCTCGTCCGAGGCGGTCCTGACCCCCGCCGTGCAGCGACTCTGCCGCGACGTCGCCGAGAGGTATGCCGGAACCACCCACGACGTGCTGCGGCTCGCCGTGCCCAAGCGGCACGCACGGGTCGAGCAGGAGCCGCCGCAGCCGAGGGCGCACCCCGCAGTCGTGGCCCCTGGCAGCCAGGCATGGTCGTCGGTATCCGGCGGGCAGGCGTTCGTCGACCGGCTCGAGCACGGCGAGTCGCCACGCGCGGTGTGGACGGCCTGTCCGGGAGTGCCGTGGGAGCAGGCGCTGCTGGAGTCGGCCGCGGCCACGGTGCGCAGTGGGCGTGGCGTGCTGGTCTGTCTGCCGGACGCTCGCGACGTTACCCGCCTCGTCGAGGTGCTGCGGGCCGGCGGCCTGGGCTCGCGCACCACCGCGCTCACCGCCGACCTCGGCCCCGCTCCCCGCTACCGTGCGTTCCTGCGGGTGTTGCGTGGTGACGCGAGCATCGTGGCGGGCACCCGCGCTGCGGCCTTCGCGCCGGTGCAGCGGCTCGGTCTGCTGGTGGTCTGGGACGACGGTGACGACCTGCACGCCGAGCAGCGGGCGCCGTACCCGCACGTCCGCGAGGTGCTGACACAGCGGGCCTACGTGGAGCGGGCGGCGGTGCTGGTCGGCGGGTTCGCGCGTACGGCGGAGGGCGCAGCGCTGGTGCGGTCGGGCTGGGCCGAGTCGCTGGCACCGGCGCGGGAGGCCGTGCGGGCGGGCGCGCCGCGGGTCCACGTCGCCGGCGAGTCCGACACCGAGCAGCTGCGCGACCCGGCCGCGCGTGGCGCTCGTCTGCCACCTCGCGCGTTCCAGGTGGCGCGGGAGGCACTGGCCGAAGGGCCGGTGCTCGTGCAGGTGCCGCGAGGCGGCTACCTGCCGACGCTGTCATGTGTCCGGTGCCGGCAACCGGCCCGGTGCCGGCACTGTCACGGGCCGCTGGCGCTGCGCGGCCCTCGCCACACCGCGGGCTGCGGCTGGTGCGGGCGCGCCGCCGCGGACTGGCGGTGCGAGCACTGCGGGGCCGATCGGTTCCGTGCGCCGGTGGTGGGCTCCGAGCGCACCGCCGAGGAGGTCGGACGCGCGTTCCCCTCGGTGCCGGTCGTCAGCTCTGCCGCCGGCCGCGTGCAGGCGCGGGTCGGCGGCGGGCCCGCGCTCGTCGTCAGCACACCCGGTGCCGAGCCGGTGGCCGACGGCGGCTATGCGGCCGCGCTCCTCCTCGACAGCTGGGTCGCGCTGTCCCGGCCCGGGCTGCGTACGCCGGAGGAGGCCCTGCGCAGGTGGCTCAACGCCGCCGCCCTGGTCCGCCCGGCCGGGCAGGGCGGACGCGTCGTCGTGGTCGGCGACCCGGCGGTGCCGGTGCTGCAGGCACTGGTGCGCTGGGACGCCTCGGGCGCCGCCGACCGGGAGCTCGCCGAGCGGGCCTCGGCGCATCTGCCGCCGGCCGCTCGGCTGGCGCTCGTCAGCGGCCCGGCCGAGGAGGTGACAGCGGTGCTGGACACGCTGGAGCTCCCGGCCGGCGGAGAGGTGCTCGGCCCGCTGCCACTGGATGCCGACGACGGGCAGCTGGGGGGCAGAGCGCAGCTGGGGGACCGGGCGCAGCTGGTGGCCCGGGTTCCGCGCGACCGCGGTGCTGCGCTGTCCACCGCGCTGAAGCAGTTGCAGGCGTCCCGCAGCGCGCGCAAGCTGCCCCACCTGCGGGTGCACGTCGACCCGGTCGAGCTTGCCTAGCCCAGCCGCGGGCCGGCCGTCGCGGATGCCGCGCTCGGTGACCGTCCGCTAGGTCCACCGGCGCTGTGCGGCCAGCGCGGAGAAGCGTTGGACCTTCTCGGTAGGACCGGAGACGATGAGCTCGTCACGGTCGTGTACCTCGGTCTCCGGGCGTGCGTAGGTGAAGTCGAGCCCGGGGCGCTTCACCCCGACCACCGTGACTCCGTACCTCGTGCGCAGCGCCGAGTCCGCGAGGGTGCGGCCGAACGCCTCCTTGGGCGACCTGGTGCGGGCTATCGCGAACCCGTCGTCGAACTCGATGTAGTCGATCATCGATCCGGTGACCACGTGTGCGACGCGCTCTCCCATGGCGTGCTCGGGGAAGACGACGTGGCGCGCTCCGACCCGTTGGAGGATCTTCCCGTGCTTGCCGGTGATGGCCTTGGCCCAGACGTCAGCGACACCGATCTCGGTGAGCGCCAGCACGCTGAGCACGCTGGCCTCGATGTCGGTGCCGATGCCCACGACGGCACGGGTGAAGCTGCCTGCGCCGAGCTGGCGCAGGGCGTCCTCGTCGGTGCCGTCGGCCTCGACGACGTGGGTGAGCTCGTGCGCCCACTTGCGCACCAGGGCAGGATTGTCGTCGACGGCGAGCACCTCGTGGCCAAGCCGCACCAGGGACTGGGCGACCGCGCCGCCGAAGCGGCCGAGCCCGACGACCAGGACCGGCTGGTGTGCGTCTGCGGCGGGGTCATTGTGTCTAGCCAACGATGGGTCGCTCCTCGGGTAGTCGGTACAGGCGGGGCCGGCTCCGTAGCGCCAACGCCGACGCGACCGTGATCGTGCCGACCCGGCCGACGAACATCAACACCATCAGCACGAGCTGAGCCGCGGGCGGCAGCTCGGGGGTGATCCCGGTGGAGAGACCGACGGTCGCGAACGCCGAGGTGGCCTCGAACAGGACGTCGTCGAGCCGGAAGTCGGTGAGGACCAGGATCGACAGTGTTCCGGCGGCCACCGCGGCCACGCCCAACAGCGCGACGGTCAGCGCCTGGCGCTGGGTCTGCCCGCTGATCGAACGGGGGCCCACGGTGACGTCCCGCTCTCCACTGACCTCGGTCCAGATGACGAATGCGAGCAGGAAGAAGGTGGTCACCTTGACCCCGCCCGCGGTGCCCGCGCTGCCGCCGCCGATGAACATTAGTACGGTGGTCACGGCCGAGGTCTCCGGCGTGACCATCGCGTAGTCGACCGTGTTGAACCCAGCGGTGCGTGGCATCACGCCGCCGGTGACGCCGGCGACCAGCTTTTCGCCGAAGCCCAACGAGCCGATGGTGTCGGGATTGGCCCACTCGAACGCCAGGAACGCCACGGTCCCGACAGTCAGCAGCAGGGCCGACCCCAGCACCGTGATCCGGGTGTGCACCGTCCAGGTGGCGGGCCGGCCGGCCGTACGGAGCAACTCCATGAGCACCGGGAAGCCGATGCCGCCCAGCACCACTGCCGCGCACAGTGGCAGCATGATCCATGCGTCGCCGACGAAATCGGTCAGGTTGTCCGAGAACAACGCGAAACCGGCGTTGTTGAACGCCGACACCGCGTGGAACATGCCGTGCCACAGTGCGGTGGACCACTTCTCGTCGTACGCGAGCCCGAAACGAGCCGTCACGGCCACGCCGACGGCGGCCTCACAGATCACCATGATGGCCGCGACCCGCTTGACCACGCTGCTCACCTCACCGAGGTTGAGGGTGTGGGTCTCGGCCTGCGTCACCAGCCGGGTGCGTAGCCTCAGGCGCCCTCTGACCAGGAGGGAGAGCATCGTGGCCAAGGTCATGATCCCGAAGCCGCCGATCTGGATCAGCGCCAGGATCACCCCCTGCCCGAAGGGACTCCAGAACGTCGCCGTGTCCACCGTGATCAGCCCGGTGACACACACCGCAGAGACCGCGGTGAACAGCGCCGGCATCACGAACGGCGCCTCGGCACCAGTGCGCGACGCGGGCAGCATCAACAGCACGCTGCCGACCGCGATGGCCAGGAGAAAGGCGGAAGGAAGCAGCCGGACAGGTTGCAGCACGATCGGCCACCCTACTCGGCGCGTGCCTCGTCGCGGCGCGGTGAGCGCTCCGCGGTCAGCGCTGTGCCGGCCGGTCAGCCTGCGGTGTCCTCGGTGTCCTCGGTGTACTCGTGCGCCGAGCGGTCCTGCTGCTCGGCCGTGCGCAGCTCGACGCGGCGGATCTTGCCCGAGATCGTCTTGGGCAGGCCGCCGTCCTCGGCAGCGGAGAACTCCAGCTTGCGGATCCGCTTGTACGGCGCGAGGTGCTCGCGCGCGTAGCCGAGGATCTCCCCGGCCAGCTCGGCACTGGGCTGCACACCTTCGGCCAGCACGACGTATGCCTTCGGCACCGCGAGGCGCATGGGGTCGGGCGCAGGCACGACTGCGGCCTCGGCGACGGCGGGGTGCTCGACCAGCACGCTCTCCAGCTCGAACGGGCTGATCCGGTAGTCGCTTGCCTTGAAGACGTCGTCCGCACGGCCGACGTAGGTGATGTAGCCCTCGTCGTCGACGGAGGCCATGTCGCCGGTGTGGTAGAAGCCGCCGCGAGTCGCTTCGTCGGTGCGCGCTGAGTCGTCGCGGTAGCCGGTCATCAAGCCCAACGGGCGCCGTGCCAGCTCCAGGCAGATCTCCCCGTCGGTGCCGACCTCGCCGGTGCGGGGATCGACGAGGGAGACGACGTACCCGGGCAGCGCGCGGCCCATCGAGCCGAGCTTGAGCGGCTGGGCCGGTGGGTTCCCGATCTGCGCGGTCGTCTCGGTCTGGCCGAAGCCGTCACGGATGGTCAGGCCCCATGCCTGCCGCACCCGCTCGATCACCTCGGGGTTGAGCGGTTCGCCGGCTCCGACCACCTCCCGCAGCCCCAGCTGGTGCTGGTTCAGGTCCTGCTGGACCAGCATCCGCCACACCGTGGGCGGTGCGCAGAACGTCGAGACCTCGCACCGGCGCATCACCTCGAGCAGGGCGCCGCCGTCGAACCGCGAGTAGTTGTAGATCAGCACGGTCGCGCCCGCGTTCCACGGGGCGAACACGCACGACCAGGCGTGCTTCGCCCAGCCGGGTGAGGAGATGTTGAGGTGCACGTCACCGGGCTGCAGACCGATCCAGTACATCGTCGACAGGTGGCCCACCGGGTACGACGCATGGGTGTGCTCCACCAGCTTGGGCTCGGCCGTGGTACCCGAGGTGAAGTAGAGCAGCAGCGGGTCGTCGGCCGACGTGGCGGCGTCACCGGCCCAGGCGGTCGGCGCCGCGTCGTCGCCCCAGGCGGCCGAGGAGCCGTAGTCCAGCCACCCGTCGACGGCCCCGCCCACACTGATGCGCAGGCAGTCGGCGCCGACGGCGGCGAACTTGCCCGCGTCGGCGGCGTGCGCGATCACCGCCCGTGCGTGGCCACGGCCGACACGGTCCTCGACATCGGCCGGCGAAAGCTGCGTCGTGGCCGGGATCATCACCGCACCCATCCGGATGCAGGCCAGCATGGACTCCCACAGCGGCACGCAGTTGCCCAGGACCAGCAGCACCCGATCGCCCTGCTCGACACCCTGGTCGGCCAGCCATCCGGCGACCCGGCGGGACCGGTCGGCCATGTCGGCGAAGCTGACCCGCTGCTCGCTGCCGTCCTCCTCAACCATCCACAGCGCCGTCGTGCCGGGCTGCTCGAGGGCGAGCCGGTCGAACCAGTCAGTCGCCCAGTTGAACCGGTCGAGTTCCGGCCACCGGAAGCCGGCGTAGGCGGTCGCATAGTCGTCACGATGGGCCAGCAGGAAGTCACGGGCGCTGCGGAACGCGTCGGTGCCCGCTGTCTCCTCACGATTCACCGGCTGGGTCATCCCGGCAGTCTAAGCACGCGCGAGCGCCCCCGGGTACGTCGAATCCAGCGCGTGGTCGGCGCGGTAGATTGCAGCGGTGACCGCAGCCGAAGGCCAGCCGCCCTATCCGGCCCGGTGGGAAGCCGACGTGGTGCTCATCGACGGCCGTGCCGCGCACCTGCGTCCGATCCACCCCGAGGACGCCGAGAAGCTTGTGGAGTTCTACGGCCGGGTCTCCGACCAGTCCAAGTACATGCGGTTCTTCGCGCCGTACCCGAAGCTCTCGGACCGCGACGTGTGGCGCTTCACCCACGTCGACCACCAGCAGCGGGTGGCGTTCGTGGTCACCGTCGGCGCGGACATCATCTCGGTCGGCCGCTACGACGCGATCGATGCCGAGGCGGCCGAGGTCGCCTTCCTGGTCGAGGACGCCCACCAGGGGCGCGGCCTGGGCCAGCTCCTGCTCGAGCACCTGGCCCAGGCCGGGCGGGAGAACGGGCTGAAGAAGTTCGTCGCCGAGGTGCTGCCCGACAACGCTCGGATGGTGCAGGTGTTCCGGGACGCCGGCTACCACGTCGACAGCGGCTTCGCCGACGGCGTGCTCAGGCTGGTGTTCCCGATCGACCCCACCGAGACCTCGGTCGGCGTCATGCAGTCGCGAGAGCACCGCGCCGAGGCGCGCTCGATCGAGCGGTTCTTCAACGCACGCAGCGTGGCCGTCATCGGCGCGACCCGGCGGCAGGACACCATCGGCCTGACGCTCGTGCGCAACCTCGTGCTGGGCGGCTACACCGGCCGTGTCTTCGCGGTGAACCCGGCCGCCGAGCCGGTCTCGGGGCTGCCCGCGTTCGCCTCCGTGCAGGACATCCCCGACCAGGTCGACCTCGCGATCGTGGCGGTGCCGGCCGACAAGGTCCAAGAGATCGTCCTCGACTGCGCCGCCAAGGGCGTGCACGGGCTGGTGGTGATCTCCAGCGGCTTCGCCGAGACCGGTGAGCAGGGCCGTCAGCGGCAGCGCCGGCTCGTGGGGCTGGCGCGCTCCTACGGTCTGCGACTCGTGGGCCCCAACGCGCTCGGGGTCATCAACACCGCGCCGAGCCAGTCCCTCAACGCCTCGATCTCCCCGCTGATGCCGCCCCGCGGCCGGGTCGGGTTCTTCTGCCAGTCCGGCGCGCTCGGTGTCGCAATCCTGGAGTCGGTGGACCGGCGCGGTCTGGGACTGTCGTCGTTCGTCAGCGCGGGGAACCGTGCCGACGTCTCCGGCAACGACCTGCTGCAGTACTGGGAGGAGGACGACGACACGGAGGTCGTGCTGCTCTACCTGGAGTCGATCGGCAACCCCCGCAAGTTCAGCCGGGTCGCGCGTCGGGTCGCCCGGCGCAAACCGATCGTCGCGGTGAAGTCCGGCCGCACCACCCAGGGCGTTCCCGTCGGTCACGCGGTGCGCTCCACCGTCGCGCCGCAGGCCGCCGTCGACGCGATGTTCGGGCAGGCCGGTGTGATCCAGGTCGACACGTTGGACGAGATGTTCGACGTCGCCCAGCTGCTCGCGCACCAGCCGTTGCCCCGTGGGCCGCGGGTCGCCGTCGTCGGCAACTCCGACGCGCTCGGGCTGCTGGCAGCCGACGCCGCGGCGGCAGCTGGCCTGGTGGTGAAGGATCCGGTGGCGCTGGGCGCGGAGGCGACGGCGGACGACTTCGAGCGGGCACTCGACGACGCCGTCGACGACCCGGAGGTCGACGCGGTCGTCGCGGTCTTCATCCCGCCGCTGAACACCACCGGCGAGCAGGTCGCCGACGTGCTGGCGGCGGTCGGCGAGCAGTCCGACAAGCCGTTGATCTCGACCTTTCTGGCCACCGAGGGCGTCCCCGAGCTGTTGCGCGTCCCCGACGTCGAAGGCGCTGCCGGCCGCGGCTCCGTCCCGTCGTACCCGGCGCCGGAGGCGGCGTTGCGTGCGCTGGCCCGCGTGGTCGACTATGCCGCGTGGCTGCAGCGGCCGGTCGGGGACGTCGCCGGCTACGACGACATCGACGATCGGGTCGCCCGGCGGCTGGTGCGGGGATGGCTGCACCACGACCCCGTGGGTGTCACCCTCGACGACGAGCAGGTCGGTGAGCTGCTGCGGGTCTACGGCATCCACCTGTGGCCGCGGATCCCCGTGCAGTCGCTGGAGGAGGCCGTGGCCGCGGCCGCGAAGCTGGACTGGGACGTCGTGCTCAAGGCCAGCGCGCCGCACCTGGCGCAGCGGCCGGACATGTCCCACGTGTGGCGCAACATCGACACCCTCGAGGAGATGACCAACGCATGGCAAACCCTGCAGGGCCTGGCCGATTCCCCCGAACGGGCGGCCTTCGTGGTGCAGCGGATGGCGCCGCCCGGTGTGCCGCTCAGCATCGCGAGCGTGGAGGACCCGCTGTTCGGGCCGCTGCTGTCGTTCGGCATCGCCGGCACGCCATCCGACCTGCTGGGCGACCGGTCCTTCCGGATCCCGCCGGTCACCGACGCCGAGGCCGCCGCGATGGTACGTGAGATCAAGGCTGCGCCGTTGCTGTTCGGCTATCGCGGCGGCGAGTGCGTCGACATCGCCCGGGTCGAGGACCTCGTCCAGCGCGTCTCCCGGCTGAAGAACGACCTGCCCGAGGTGTCCTCGCTCCAGTTGAGCCTGGTGCAGGCCGGGGCGGGCGCATGCAGCGTCCTCGCCGCCCGCAGCCGGCTGCTGCCGACCGGCAACCAGCGCAGCGACTGGTTCGTGCGGCGGCTGAGCGTGCTCGGCGGCGACACCCTCCACGACTGACCAGGCGCCCGACCGAGACCCGTCGGTGCCGACTCGTGACACACTGAACGCATGCCTGAGCGTATGCCGAGCAGCACCGTAGACCGCGCCGACGAGCTGAGGGACGCGATCGTCGCGTCCGGCTACTACCCGGCTGTGGTGAGCGATGCGGTGGACTCCGCACTCGCAGGTGAGGAGGTGCGAGCGTTCGTCGTCCACCACGAGCCGACCTTCGACCGCGACGAGGTACGCCGCCACGTCACGGTCGTGGTGCTCACGCCGAGCAGGCTGGTGCTCGCCCACACCGACGAGCACCCACCGGACGACCTGCTCCCGCAGCCCTACGCCTCCACCTCCACCGAAGCGGTGCCGGTCACCTCGATCACCTCGGTGGTGGCGACGCGGATGGTCGCCAACCCGGCCGCATACGCCGAGGACGGCGCCCGCCCCGACGGGGCCGACGAGGCCGTGCTCACGATCGGCTGGGGTGCCGTCGGGCGCATCGACCTGGAGCCGGCAAGTTGTGGTGACCCCGAGTGTGAGGGCGACCACGGCTACAGCGGCACGATGACCGCCGACGACTTCTCGATCCGGGTGAGCTCCGCTGCCGACGGCAAGCCCGCGGTGCACCAGGTGCTGGCCTTCGCCGCCACCCTCTCGGCAGCGACTGCCGGCACGCAGCGGTGATTCTGCCGGAGTACGGCTCGGCCTCGCTCCCGGACCTGCTGCCCTCGATCGGCGCCGCGCTCGGCGTCGGCGCGCAGCGCACCGACGGGCGCGAGCCGTACGGGCGCCACGCCAATGGGCAGGCTGCTGCCGCCGGCATCGACCTCCCGGCCGCGCCGCGCTACGTGCTGCTGCTGATCGACGGCCTGGGCCTGGACCTGCTGGCGGACCACGCCGAGGACGCGCCGTACCTGTCCTCGCTGCTGGCTGGCGAGCAGAGCCGGGCACTCACCGTGGGGGTCCCGACGACCACCGCGACCAGCCTCACCTCGCTCGGCACCGGCCTGCCGCCAGGACGGCACGGAGTGGTGGGCTACACCAGCCGGATCCCCGGCAGCAACCGGCTGCTCAACGCCCTGCGCTGGGACTCCCGCGTCGATCCACGGGAGTGGCAGCCGCATCGCACCGCGTTCGATCGGTTGAGCCGCGAGGGCGTCGCTACGCACGTGGTCAGCAAGCGAGCGTTCGAGAAGTCCGGGCTGACGGTGGCCGGCCAGCGTGGTGCGAGCTACGTCGGCGCCGACACCGCGGGGGAGCGGATCGCGGAGACCGTGCGGGTGCTGGGCGAACGTTCGGCCGGATCACCATCGATGGTCTACGTCTACGACAGCGACCTCGACTCCACCGGCCACCGGGACGGATGTGCCTCCGAGGCGTGGCGGTTCGAGCTGGCGACGGTCGACGCGTTCGCCGCACGTCTGCGCAGCCAGATCCCCGACGACGCCGTGCTGGTCGTCACCGCCGACCACGGCATGGTCGACGTGGCCCCGGACGACCGCGTCGACGTCGACACCGAGGTCGACCTCCTCGACGACGTCGGTGTATTCGCCGGCGAGGGCAGGCTGCGGCACCTGTACTGCCGGGCCGGTGCCGTCGACGAGGTAGCGGCGCGGTGGCGCGCCCGGCTGTCCTCCGACGCCTGGGTGGTGACCCGCGAGCAGGCCGTCGCCGACGGCTGGTTCGGGCCGCAGGTCGATCGGGAGGTCACGGCGCGCATCGGCGACGTGCTGGTCGCCTGCGCCGCACCGATCGCGATTCTGTCCAGCAAGCGCTTTCCGATGGAGGTCAAGCTCATCGGACTGCACGGTTCGTTGACACACGCGGAGATGGTGGTGCCGTTGCTCGTCGACGCCGGCCCGTCGGCAGGTGGGTCGTGCGGCCGCTGACCTCGGCGAGCCGGCTCCGCACCGACCTCGTGACCGGCCCGGGCCCGGCGTCGGTCGCACTGCTCGACGTGCGCTGGTCGCTGTCCACCGGGCCCGACCGCGGCGCCTACGCCGCCGGACATCTGCCAGGTGCCGCCTTCGTCGACCTCGAGACCGCGCTCGCCGGTCCGCCGGGTGCCCGCGGGCGGCATCCGCTGCCCGACCCGACCCGGTTCGTGGCGTCGATGCGAGCCGCCGGTGTCAGCAACGACCGCCGCGTCGTGGTCTACGACGACATCGGCGGCATCGCCGCGGCGCGGGCCTGGTGGCTGCTGCGGCACTACGGCCACCGTGGCGTGCAGGTGCTCGACGGTGGCTGGTCTGCGTGGCGACGGCACGGTGGTGCGGTGCAGACGGGTACGCCGGACATCGTCGCCGGCGACTTCCATGGCGGTCCCGGTGCGATGCCGGTCGTCGACGCGGAGGAGGCCGCGTCACTCGCGGCAGCAGGGGCGCTGGTCGACGTACGCGTAGCGGAGCGGTTCCGCGGCGAGCAGGAGCCGGTCGACCCGGTGGCCGGGCACATCCCCGGCGCACGGAACATCCCGGCACCCGGAAGCCTCACGGCGGACGGTCTGTTCCACCCGGCCGACGTGCTCCGCGAGCGGTTCGCCGGGGTCTCCGAGGCACGGGTGGGCGCCTACTGCGGCTCCGGTGTGACGGCGGCGCACACCGTGCTCGCGCTCGAGGTCGTGGGCATCGAGGCGGCCCTGTATCCAGGGTCCTGGAGCGAGTGGATCGCTGACGCCGACCGGCCGGTCGCGGTCGGCGACTGAGCCACGGCGAGCGAGCGCTACTCCTTGGTGCGGCCGAACATGATCTCGTCCCAGCTCGGCACACTCGCCCGGCCGCGTGACTTGCGACTCCGCCGCCGCGGTTCCTCCTCGGCAGCAGGGTGTTCGACGTCCGCTCCTGGGTCCGCTTCAGGGCCAGCCTCAGGGCCCGCTCCGGCGCCCGCCTCAGCGTCCTCGCCGCCGAGATCGTCGGGCCGGGTCTCGACGGCGGGCTCCGGCTCGGTGGTCTCGGGGGTGAGGTCATCGACCGCCCGATCGTATCCACCGAACGGCTGGCCGTACTCGTCGAACGGCAGCGGGGCGTCGTCCTCGACCGCGCCGGCGACTGCGCTCAACCGTCGCGCCGGTCGCCCCTGCTGCGGACCGGCAGACTCCGGTGTCACCTCGCCGAGCAGCCACCGTGCGGCGTCGTCGTCGGCCGTGGCATAGCGGCCGAGGGTGTCGAAGGTGAACGTGCCTGTCTGCTCGGCCCCGCCGGCCGCATGCGTCACCGTGACCGTCCACTTGCCGTCCTCGCGGCGCCAGGCATCCCAGCCGGCGCTGTCGGGGTCGACATTGTCGGAGCGCAACCGGTCGGCGACCAGATCGCCGAGCAGCCGTCCCGGACCCTCGCCACCCTTGCGGCGCACGCCCGACCGCAGCGCCCGGTCGGCCATGTGCTGGCGCTCGGCCAGCACCGGCACGGCATAGCTCATGATCTTGTCGACGGGGACCTGCGCCACCTCGGCGACGGCCTCGGGAGAGTCACCGGCTCGAATCCGGGCCTGGATGTCACGGGGCCGCAGTGCGCTGTCCATCTGGACCTCCAATGGGCCAAGCCGGGCGCGGTCGCCGCGCAGCGCCGCCCGCAGTCGATCGTCGACAGCCACGGTGAACTCCTGCCCGACGGAGTCAGTGAGGACCAGCCGGTGCCGGTCCTCGCTCAAGCCCACGAGCCGGAGCTCGACCATCGATGTGTTCTCCTATGCCTGTCTGGTCGGGCGAGCCTATCCTTCACCCGCGCGCGCCGCGAACCCAGCCACCGCGCCGATCTAGGGCGGAGGCTACCGCCGCGACCTGGCGGCGCCAAGCCTGGGTGGGCTGCACCGGCCGTGCACCTGCGGCCGAGCACGGATGTCAAGATGGCTGATGTGTCTGGTCACGCCGAGCCCTATGACGCGCTGCTGCTCGTCTCCTTCGGAGGGCCCGAAGGCCCCGGCGACGTGCTGCCGTTCCTGGAGAACGTCACCCGTGGCCGCCCGGTCCCTCGCGAGCGTCTCGAGCAGGTTGCCGAGCACTACCTCGGCTTCGGTGGGCGTAGCCCGATCAACGACCAGAACCGCGCCTTGCTCGCTGCGGTCGAAGCCGACCTGGCCGCCCACGACATCGACGTCGGGCTCTACTGGGGCAACCGGAACTGGGACCCCTTCCTCGGCGCCGCGGTCGAGCAGATGGCCGCCGACGGAGTACGCCGGGCGGCGTGTCTGGTCACCAGCGCCTACTCGTCGTACTCGGGGTGCCGGCAGTACCGGGAGAACCTCTTCGACGCGGCCGCGAGCGTGGCCGGCGCCCCCCGGCTGGACCGGCTTCGGCACTACGGCAACCATCCCGGTTTCGTGGCGCCGTTCGTCGATGCGACGGTGGCGGCGCTGCGGGAGATGCCCGTCGGCTCCCGGTTGGTGTTCGTGACGCACTCGATCCCGGTGTCGATGGCGCGCACCAGCGGGCCCGAGGGGCACGCCTACGAGCGTCAGCACCAGGTGGTGGCCGCCGAGGTCGCGCGCCAGGTCGGTGACGCCGGCTGGGACCCGGACTGGGATCTGGCCTACTGCTCGCGCTCGGGGTCGCCGCGTACACCGTGGCTGGAGCCGGACGTCAACGACCAACTGGAGGCGTTGGCGAAGGCCGGCGTGCCCGGTGCGGTGGTGGTGCCGATCGGCTTCGTGTCCGACCACATGGAAGTCATCCACGACCTCGACACCGAGGCCCGTGCGACCGCGCACCGGCTCGGCCTGCCGATGGCGCGGGTGGCCACGCCGGGCACCGACCCGCGGTTCGTGGCGATGGTCCGCGAGCTGTTGGTGGAGCGGGCGGCGGTCGAGCGCGGTGAGCGCGCCGTCCGTCCCACGGTGGCCGGCACCGAGCCGTTGTGGGACCGCTGCCCGGCGGGTTGCTGCGCCGACCCTGCCCGCGAGCACACCGCCGAGCGCCCGGCAGTGGGTGGCCGATGAGCGTGCCGCTGGCGTCATTGCTCGAGCTGGCGGTGGAGACCGCGCAGGCGGCCGGTGCGCTGGCCCGTCGGCTGCGCGAGGAGTCGTCGATCGCGGTTGCGGCCACGAAGTCGAGCCCGACCGACGTGGTCACCGAGTCCGACCGGGCATCGGAGCGCCTGATCCACGCGCGGATCGGCGCGATCCGTCCCGATGACGGCTTCCTGGGGGAGGAGGGCGCGTCGTCGGCCGGCACCAGCGGCATCCGCTGGGTCGTCGACCCGATCGACGGCACGGTCAACTACCTCTACGGAATCCCAGCCTGGGCCGTGTCCATCGCCGCCGAGGTCGATGGCGAGGTGGCGGTCGGTGTCGTGCACAACCCGGTCTCGGGCGAGACCTGGTCGGCTTCCCGGGGCGCTGGTGCGACGGTGTCGGACCGGCTGGGGGAGCGATCCGTGCGGGTATCGACCCAGCACGGCGCTTCGGGCGCCCTGGTGGGGACCGGCTTCGGTTACGACGCCCGGGTGCGGGCCCGGCAGGGAGCCGCGGTCGCGGCGCTGCTGCCGCAGGTGCGAGACATCCGCCGGATCGGGTCGGCCGCACTCGACCTGTGTGCGGTGGCCAGCGGCCGCCTCGACGCCTACGCCGAGCACGGACTGCAGCCGTGGGACCTCGCGGCGGGCGGACTGATCGCCGCCGAGGCCGGCGCGAGGGTGGCCGGCCTGGCGGGCCGGCCGGCTAGCCACCACCTCGTCGTGGCCGCCAACCCGCGCCTGTTCGGCGCGCTCGAGCCGCTGCTGGAGGACGCCGGGTTTGGCTCGCTCGGGTAGGGATACCACGCGCCGGACACGGTGGGCTTCGCCGGAGCCCGGCGACAACATGTGGAATCACCGTGCAATTCGGTCGCTTTTGAGGCACAATCTCGCCGCCGGGCACAAATCCGGACTCCAGGGCGTTACCCGCCTTGCAGGCACGAACGGAACATCGGGGCACACACTGAGACACACACTGAGGCGCACACCGGGGGACCACCGCCCGTGCTCGGCGGATGCTCGGCAGAGCAGGGAGAGATAGGGAATGGCAACCGACTACGACGCACCACGCAAGACCGACGAAGAGCTCAACGAGGACAGCATCGAGGAGCTCAAGGCACGTCGGCACGACAAGAACTCCGGCAAGGTGGACGAGGACGAGGCCGAGGCGGCCGAGTCGTTCGAGCTTCCCGGCGCGGACCTGTCCCACGAGGAGCTGGCGGTGCAGGTGCTGCCGCGGCAGGAGGACGAGTTCACCTGTAGCAGCTGCTTCCTGGTGCACCACCGCAGCCAGCTGGCCAACGCCAAGACGATGATCTGCCGCGACTGCGCGGCCTGATCCGACCACCCACGCACCCGAGAGCGTGTGGCCCGCAGTCGCGGTGCACACGCTCTCCTGCGCTCACCCCCGGTCGTCCCGCAGGCCGTCAGTCCTTCTGCAGGTCGGGGGGAAGGTGGCCGGTGGAGCGGCGGTAGTAGTCGGCTGCCTTGCGCGAGGCGAACATTCGCGCCAGCCCGATGGCGGCCCCACTTGCGATGGCGAACGCAACCGCCTCGTGCCAGTCCACGTCGGGGTCAGCGGGGTTCGTCGGCGGCTCGTGGCCGGTGCCGACCTTCCACGATGCGCTGAGCACCTTGCGCACGGCCATCGTCGCGCCGACGGCCGACGCCATGCCGAACACCTTCCATACCTTGGACCCAGCCATGAATGTCCTCCTCATCGATCGACAGGCTCATCCTCTCCTACCCACTCGGGGCTAACCCTGTCACCTGCCCTCTCAGTCGCTGGGCCGACTCGACTCCACGGCGGCCGCCAGCCGGTCGGGCCGCCGCGTCGAGAGCAGCCAGTACGGTGTCGGATCGGCGGGGTCGTCCACCTCCAGCCGCACGGCGCGAGGGAGATAGGGCCGAACCACCAGGTAGGCGCGGGCGTCGGCGTCGACGCCGCGGGCACGGTGCGCGGCGTCGGAGTCCAACGGCTGCACCGCTCCGCAGGCGGCCCACTCCAACCGGGCTCGGCCGACGCGGACTCCTTCGGGGCCGACCGTGATGCGCGTCCCGCCGTACCCGAGCAGCAACGCGGTCGCCAGGCCGGCGACGACCGCCGTGATGCCATAGACGGCGAGCACGGGCAGCGCTACGGCCAGGGCAAGCCACAGGCTTGCGACAAACCCGGCGGCGAGCAGCCACCAGGAGGCCGGCACGCTCAGCCGCTCGCTGTAGGTCACCCGAGACAGGGTTTCACGGGGCCGTCGCCGCGGCGGCGATAGGGTCGGGCAGCGTGATGTGCCGATGACTTCCGTTGCACCGATCGAGGTGCTGATCCACCGGGTCGACCCCGAGGTGCCGCTGCCTGCCTATGCGCACCCCGGCGACGCCGGCGCCGACCTCGTCACGACGGTCGACGTCGATCTCGGCCCGGGGGAGCGGGCCGTGGTCCCGACGGGCGTGTCGATAGCCCTGCCCGACGGGTACGTCGCTCTCGTGCACCCACGCTCGGGTCTCGCCGCGCGGTGCGGGGTGTCGATCGTCAACGCGCCCGGTACTGTCGATGCCGGCTACCGCGGCGAGCTCAAGGTCGTGCTGGTCAACCATGACCCCCGGCAGCCGGTGTCGTTGCGCCGTGGCGACCGCATCGCCCAGTTGCTCGTCCAGCAGGTGGCGCGGGCCCGGTTCGTCGAGGTGGAGCGGCTGCCCGGGTCCGACCGGGGTGACGGCGGTTACGGTTCCACGGGTGGTTTCGCGGCGGGACCCACCCAGCAGGATCGATCGCACAGGGAAGGACAGTAGATGTTTGGGCGCCGCAAGAAGGCCAACCCGCACCGTGCGCAGAAGGAGAGCGAGGCGCTGCGTGGCACCCCCGTGGACCCCCACGCGGGTGGCCGTGCGGAGATCGCCCGGCCGCAGGGACCCTGGGACGTCGCCGACGTCGACCTCGAAGAGAGCGGCGGCAAGGCGGCCAATCGCGTCGACCTCGGCGGCCTGATCGTGACCGGAGCGCCCGGCCTGGAGATGCGGCTGCAGGTCGACGAACAGACGCAGACCGTCGCCGCCGTGATGCTGGTCGCCGAGGACGGCGCGGTCGAGCTGCGTGCGTTCGCCGCCCCGCGCACCGAGAGCATCTGGGCGGAGGTGCGCCGCGAGATCGGTGCCGAGGCGACCCGCCGTGGCGGCACTG
Organism: Nocardioidaceae bacterium; assembly: GCA_035690425.1. Classification (GTDB taxonomy): domain Bacteria; phylum Actinomycetota; class Actinomycetes; order Propionibacteriales; family Nocardioidaceae; genus DASSKO01. The sequence goes on along the minus strand of DASSKO010000059.1, from coordinate 1,417 downwards.
CCACCGAGGAGGAGGGCGACTTCGGGCCAGAGGTCAAGCTGGTCGTGCCGGTCACAAGCACCGAGGGCAAGCAGGGTGCTCAGGTCAGCCGCGTGGTTGGTGTCTCCGCTCCCCGGTGGCTGCTCAGAGGCACCTTCCTCGGGCGGCCCGCGGCGGAGCCGGACGCCGGCGGCCTGCTGGAGCAGGCGTTCCGGCAGGTCATCGTCCGGCGCGGTGACGCGCCGATGGCTCCTCGCGCCGCGATCCCGTTGCGGATGCCTCCCGACGCCCAGCAGTCGGGAACCGCACCAACCCCGTCAGCCTGAACTACGCTGGAGACATGTCGTCACAGTCAACGGCTGAGCCCGCCGGCGGTCGGTTCCGCCGGGCGCTGCGCCGGCTCGGTTCCAGCCAGCAGGACCTCGAGGACCAGCGGCTGCAGCGCGATGTGCGTGCAACCGGCGGGTGCTGCCGGATCGCAGACGCTGTCGACCGTGACCGGGTGGTGCTGGCCGGCACGCTGCGCCACGTCACCCTGCGGCCCCGCTCCGGGTCTCCGGCGCTGGAAGCCGAGCTCTACGACGGCTCGGGCTGTGTCACGCTGGTCTGGCTCGGCCGACGCCGCATCGTCGGTGTCTCCCCGGGTACGTCGCTGCTCGTCCAGGGCCGGGTAAGCCTCCACGACGGAGACGCCGTGATGTACAACCCGCGCTACGAGCTGCGCGAATGAGTGGGCCGTTGCGCTCGAGCCGCCTCGAGCCCGGCGCGCAGGTCACCGAGCAGACGGTCGAGCAGCTCGTCCGGCACCAGATGTCGGTCGCGCTCGGCGGCCGCCGCGGCATGGTCGAAGGCATCGTCCCGACGTTGGCGTTCACCCTGAGCTGGATCCTCAGCAGCAACCTGCAGCTGTCGTTGGCGATCGGCGGGGGTGCTGCCCTGGTCGCGCTGCTGCTTCGGCTGGTGCAGCGGTCGTCGGTGCAGTACGTGCTCAACGCGATCTTCGGTATCACCATCGCCGCGATCTTCGCGCTGCGATCGGGCGACGCCGAGGACGCCTTCCTGCCCGGCATCCTCTACAACGCCGGGTACTTCGCGCTGCTCGCGATGTCCGCCCTGCTGCGCTGGCCCGTGGTGGGCTTCATGATCGGCAGCGTTGCCGGCGACCCCACCGGGTGGCACGACAACCCTCAGATCGTTCGGCTGTGTGCCCTGCTGACCTGGATCCTGGCGGTGCCGTGCGCGATTCGGGTCGCGGTGCAGTACCCGCTGTGGGCGGCGGGAGAGGCGGCGCTCCTCGGCTTCGCCAAGATCGCCCTCGGCTGGCCCCTGCAGGTCGGCGCGCTGGCCGTGATGGCCTGGGTGCTCGCGCGCAACCACACCCCGCTCGAGCCGGTGGAGGACTGAGCGCGTACCGGTGCGATCCGACGGGCCGGGGCGC
>DASSKO010000058.1:0-26158 GCA_035690425.1 Nocardioidaceae bacterium | reverse complement strand
CGCGATTCAGGCGCTCTCGCTATGGCTGAAAGTTGGGGAGGTGGGGGCCCCGTTCATTCAGCCACAAGCGTGACCGATCCCGGTACCGCTTCTGTTCCGTACGCGCAGTTGCTGGTGGGGTCGCTCGCTGGTCGGTACGCGAACGCCGGGCGATCAGGCAGTCCGCTCGGGTGCTGCCGACCCCACGCAAGCCACGTCGCAGAAATGGGGGCGAGGCGTCGCTCCCTCGGCCGGTACCATCGCACGGGTCCGAACGAGAAGGAGCGCACACGTGGGCAAGGCCTGGGAAAAGTTCGCAGACGACCCGTCGGTGATCGCGGCTCGCCTCGACGGTGAGCTCGTCGACCTCTCCCGCGAGGTCGGCGATGCCAGCACGGTCGAGCCGGTGACGATCGACAGCGAGGACGGGCGTGCGATCCTGCGGCACTCCACGGCACACGTGATGGCGCAGGCGGTGCAGGAGCTCTTCCCGGAGGCCAAGCTCGGCATCGGGCCGCCGGTCGAGAACGGCTTCTACTACGACTTCGACGTACCCGAGCCGTTCAAGCCCGAGGACGTCGAGGCGATCGAGTCCCGGATGCGCAAGATCGTCAAGGAGGGGCAGAAGTTCTCCCGCCGGGTGGTCTCCGACGCCGAGGCGCGCACCGAGCTGGCCGACGAGCCGTACAAGCTGGAGCTGATCGGGCTGAAGGGCGCTGGTGCCGAGGAGTCGGCCGAGGGCGCCGATGTCGAGGTGGGCGCCGGCGAGCTGACCATCTACGACAACCTGAAGCGGGACGGGTCGCCGGCCTGGAAGGACCTGTGCCGCGGGCCGCACCTGCCCACGACCAAGCGCATCCCGGCGTTCAAGCTGATGCGTACGGCAGCGGCGTACTGGCGTGGCAGCGAGAAGAACCCGCAGCTGCAGCGCGTCTACGGCACCGCCTGGGAGTCCAAGGAAGCGCTCGCCGAGCACCTGCACCGCCTCGAGGAGGCGGAGCGCCGTGACCACCGCAGGCTCGGGCGTGAGCTCGACCTGTTCAGCTTCCCCGACGAGATCGGCTCGGGCATGGCGGTCTTCCATCCCAAGGGTGGTGTGTTGAAACGGGTGATGGAGGACTACGTCCGCCAGCGGCACATCGAGGAGGGTTTCTCCTACGTCGGCACTCCGCACATCTCCAAACAGGGGCTGTTCGAGACTTCGGGGCATCTGCCCTACTACGCCGACACCATGTTCCCGCCCATGGAGATGGAGGGCGCGCGCTACTACCTGAAGGCAATGAACTGTCCGATGCACAACCTGATCTTCAGGTCGCGCGGGCGGTCCTACCGCGAGCTTCCGCTCCGCCTGTTCGAGTTCGGCTCGGTGTACCGCTACGAGAAGTCCGGTGTCGTCCACGGCCTGACCCGCGTACGCGGCATGACCCAGGACGACTCGCACTCGTACGTGACACCGGAACAGGCGCCCGGAGAGGTCAAGCACCTGCTGTCCTTCGTGCTCAGCCTGCTCGCGGACTTCGGCCTCGACGACTTCTATCTCGAGCTGTCCACCCGTGACGACTCCGACAAGTTCATCGGCTCCCCGCAGGAGTGGGCGGTCGCGACCACGGTCCTCGAGGACGTCGCCACCGAGACCGGCCTCGAACTGGTGCCGGACCCCGGCGGCGCGGCGTACTACGGTCCGAAGATCTCGGTCCAGGCGCGCGATGCCATCGGCCGCACCTGGCAGATGTCGACGATCCAGTACGACTTCAACCAGCCGGCCAGGTTCGAGCTCGAGTACCAGGGCGCCGACGGCGTGCGTCAGCAGCCGGTGATGATCCACTCGGCCAAGTTCGGGTCGATCGAGCGATTCATCGGTGTGCTCACCGAGCACTACGCGGGCGCCTTCCCGCCGTGGCTGGCGCCGGTCCAGGCGGTCGCGATCCCGATCGCGGAGCGCCACGACGCCTACCTGCGGGAGATCGTCGCCCAGCTGCGCGGCAACGGCATCCGGGTCGAGCTCGATGCCGGTGACGACCGCATGCAGAAGAAGATCCGCACCGCGCAGACCCAGAAGATCCCGTTCATGCTCATCGCCGGTGACCGCGACGTCGAGGACGGCGCCGTGTCGTTCCGCTACCGCAACGGCGACCAGGACAACGGCGTACCCGTGGCGGATGCCATTGCGCGAATCGTCGACGCGGTGGCGCAGCGGACTCAGGTATGAGCGGCTCGCCACCACCGTCGGGTTCCGAGGAGCCGGAGCTGGTCGAGCAGGACGGCGTCGCGGTCGCCGACCGGCTCTCCCGGCTGTGGACGCCGCACCGGATGGCCTACATCAAGGCGGCGGCCGACGCCGACAGCGAGGTCGACACCGGGTGCCCGTTCTGCCGGATCCCGACGCTGGAGGACCGGGCCGGGCTGATCCTCGCCCGAGGGCAGCACGTGTACGCCGTGCTCAACCTGCATCCGTACAACCCCGGCCACCTGATGGTCGTGCCCTACCGCCACGTCGGTGACCTGGAGGACCTCACCGACGAGGAGACGCACGAGCTGACGACGATGACCCGGGATGCGGTCCGCGCGGTCAAGACCGCCTCGGCTCCGCACGGGTTCAACGTCGGCCTGAACCTCGGGGCAGTGGCCGGAGGCTCGCTGTCCGACCACCTGCACCAGCATGTGGTGCCCCGCTGGGGCGGTGACGCGAACTTCATCACGGTGCTGGCGCAGACGAAGGTGATCCCGCAGCTGCTGGCGGAAACCCGTGACGTCATCGCCGACGCCTGGCCCGGCCGCTAGCGCGCGCCGGCCACGACGTCCCGCCGCCCGCCTGCCTTCCTGCGACAGATCGACCTTCGTGCAGGTGAGGCCCCCCGATATGCCCGTTTTGCGCGGTTGTCGGGGTACGCCCAGTGCAGGAAGGTGCGGCAAGGGCAGGAAGGTGCGGCCGGGTCAGGACTCGGCGGCGCGGACCTTGGCGGCCAGGTTGGCCGGCATCGGCTCGTAGCGATGGAACGACCGGCTGAAGGTGCCCGTGCCGTGGCTCATCGACCGCAGGTCGGTGGCGTAACGGACGAGCTCGGTCTGGGGTGCCTCCGCCTTGATCAGCGTGCGGCCGGCGCCGACCGACTCCGTGCCGAGCACGCGGGCGCGGCGTGAGGACATGTCGCCCATCACCGCCCCGACGAAGTCGTCGTCGACCAGCACGGACAGCTCGTCGAACGGCTCGAGCAGCACCACCTCGCCGTTGTCGGCGGCGTCACGCAGCGCAAGACCGCCTGCGGTCTGGAAGGCCATGTCGGAGGAGTCGACGCTGTGCGCCTTGCCGTCGACCAGCGTCACCGTGATGTCGACGACCGGGTAGCCGGCACCGACGCCGTGCTCGAGCTGGGCCCGCAGCCCCTTCTCGACACTGGGGATGAACTGCCGGGGCACCGAGCCGCCGACGACCTTGTCGACAAAGGAGAAACCGGCGCCGACTTCCGCCGGGGCGACCTCGATCTCACAGACGGCGAACTGGCCGTGCCCGCCGGACTGCTTGACGTGCCGGCCGTGGCCCCGGGCCGGCCGGGCGAAGGTCTCACGCAGCGGCACGCTCAGCTCGATCGGGTCCACCTTGACGCCGTAGCGGTTCTCCAACCGGTCCAGGGCGACGTCGGCGTGTGCCTCGCCCATGCACCACAGCACGATCTGGCGGGTCTCGGTGTTGTGCTCGATCCGCAGCGTGGGGTCCTCGGCGGCCAGCCTGGTCAGGCCCTGGGACAGCTTGTCCTCGTCGGCCTTGGCGTGCGCCTGCACCGCCACCGGCAGCAACGGCTCCGGCATGTCCCATGGCCGCATCAGCAGCGGGTTGTCCTTGTCGGAGAGGGTGTCGCCGGTCTCGGCATGGCCGAGCTTGGCCATCGCGCAGATGTCGCCGGCCACACACGAGTCGACGGTGCGCAGCTGTTTGCCCAGCGGCGAGGAGATCGCCCCTACGCGCTCGTCCTCGTCGTGGTCGGGATGGCCACGGTCGGCGCCGAAGAACTCGCTGGTGTGCCCGGAGACGTGCACCGCTGCGTCGGGCCGCAGGGTGCCGGAGAACACGCGCACCAGGCTGATCCGGCCGACGTAGGGATCGGAGGTGGTCTTGATGACCTCGGCCAGCAGGGGCCCGTCCGGCTCGCTGGACAGCCCGGTCACGGTCTTGCCGGCCGTGGTGAACACCGACGGGAAGACATGCTCGTACGGCGAGGGGAAGGCGCTGGTCATGATCTCGAGCAGCTCGGCGGTGCCGACGCCGGTGGCAGCGCACAACGGCACCACCGGGTGGAACTGCGCCCGCGCGACCGCGGTCTCGAGGTCGTCGACGAGCATCTGCACGTCGATCGGCTCGCCACTCATATAGCGGTCCATCAGCGTCTCGTCCTCCGACTCCTCGATCACCCCCTCGATCAACGGCCCGCGCACCGCCTCGATCTCGAGCACCTCGTCGGCTGTCGGCTGGCGCACTGTGCGGCCGCTCTCGGCGTACTCGGCGACCTGCTGGGACAGCATCCCGGCCAACCGCGAGTCACCGAGGGGAAGGTAGAGCGGCAACACCCGCGGCCCGAAGGCCTCCTGGGTCTGCGCGAGCACGCCGGCGTAGTCGGCGCGCTGGTGGTCGAGCTTGGTGATCACGACGGCACGGGGCATGCCGACGGCCGCGCACTCCTGCCACACCCCGCGGGTGGCGCTGTCGACACCGCCGTTGGCCGCGATGACGAACAAGGCGCAGTCCGCGGCCCGCAGGCCGGCCCGCATCTCGCCGACGAAGTCGGCGTACCCGGGGGTGTCGAGCAGGTTGATCTTGGTGCCTTCGTGCTCGACCGGAGCCAGCGCCAGGCCGATCGAGCGTTGCTGGCGGTGCTCGGTCTCCTCGAAGTCGCAGACGGTGTTGCCGTCCTCGACCCGGCCCGCACGGCCGATCGCGCCGGTGGCAAACAGCAGCGCCTCGACCACTGTGGTCTTGCCCGATCCGGCCGGGCCGACGAGCACGATGTTGCGGACGCCGTCGGGCCGGTCTGCCGACGGTGCACGGCCTGCGGCGCCGGTCGCGGCGCGCGAGGAATGGTGCTGCTTGTCTGCCATGGCCCCACCAAACACCGTGCACACTCACCTGACAAGAGGCCCTGACCGCAAGGCTGGATAGCATCTGCGACCATGCTCGAACGCTTCCGCCAGTTCTGGACGGGTCTGTTCTCGCCGGTCGCGCACCTGCTGCTGCGGCTGGGCGTCAGCCCGGACGCCGTCACGGTCGTCGGCACGCTCGGCGTGGTGACCGGTGCGCTGGTGTTCTTCCCCCGTGGACACTTCTTCATCGGCGTGGTGGTGGTCGCCGCGTTCGTGTTCTCCGACCTCCTCGACGGCTACATGGCGCGGCTGTCGGGCCGCACGTCGTCGTGGGGAGCCTTCCTCGACTCGACCCTGGACCGGCTCGGTGACGCCGCGGTCTTCGCCGGCTTGGTGCTCTGGTACGCCGGTCGAGGCGACAGCCTCGTGCTTGCCGGGCTCGCGCTGTACTGCTTGGTGATGGGCAGCGTGACCTCCTACGCGCGAGCTCGTGCCGAGAGCCTGGGGATGAGTGCCGCGGGCGGCATCGCCGAGCGTGCCGACCGGCTGGTCCTGATCCTGGTCGCCACCGGGCTCGCGGGGCTGTTCGACGTCGAGTCGCTGATCGTGGTCGCTCTCGCCCTGCTGGCGGTCGCCAGCACGGTGACCGTGGTGCAACGCATGCGTGGCGTACGCCGGCAGGCGTCGGCCGCCCCCGGCGCGCCGTGAGCCGGCTGGCCGAGCGAGCCATGGACCGTGTGGTGGCACTGCCGTGGGAGCTGGGCTGGGCGCTGACCCGGCGGGCGCCGGAGCCGGTGGCGCGGGCCGTCTTCGGGCTGGCCGCCGACCTCGCGTGGCGTCGGCGCGGCGACGGTGTACGGCGGCTGGAGCGCAATCTCACCCGCGCATGCCCCGGCCTGGACGAGGCCGGGTTGCGCGCGTTGTCGCGGCGGGCGATGCGGTCCTACCTGCGCTATTGGCGCGAGGTGTTCCGGCTGCCGGCGTGGACCGACGAGCAGATCGCGGGCGCGGTCGTCATCGAGGGGGAGCACATCCTGCACGACGCCTTCGCCCGGGACGCCGGCGTGGTGATGGCGCTGCCCCATACCGCCAACTGGGACCTGGCCGGCGCCTGGGTCGCGCGGGCCTTCGTCCCGCTCACCACGGTCGCAGAGCGGCTGCGGCCCGAGCGGCTGTTCGGCCGGTTCGCCGACTACCGGCGCCGGCTGGGTATCGAGGTGCTGCCGCTGACCGGAGCAGGGCAGTCGGCGTTCTCGGTGCTGCTCCGGCGCGCCCGCGCCGGCGGACTGGTCTGCCTGGTCGCCGACCGGGACCTGTCCGCGACCGGGGTCACGGTCGACCTGCTCGGCGAGCCGGCCATGCTGCCGGCCGGCCCGGCGATGCTGGCCCGCTCGGCCGGCGCGGCGCTGCTGCCGATCACGTCGTCCTACGACGGCGCCCTGATGCGGATCCGGGTGCACGAGCCGGTGCCGCCGGCGCCCGGCCGTGACGGCTTGCGGCAGATGACCCAACGGGTCGCGGACGCGTTCACCGAGGGGATCCGGGCGCACCCGGCCGACTGGCACATGCTCCAGCGGGTCTTCGTCGCGGACCGCCGGCCATGAGGGCGGGCTAGCCGTGCGGGTGGGCATGGTCTGCCCCTACGCCCTCGACGTACCGGGTGGCGTGCAGAACCACGTGCGCGACCTCACCGAGCAGCTGAGGGTGCTGGGCCATCGGGTCTCGGTGCTGGCGCCGGTCGACGAGGAGGCCGGCCCGGGGGCATCGGGCCTGCCGTCCTACGTCGTTCCCGCGGGCCGCGCCGTGTCGGTGCCCTACAACGGATCCGTCGCCCGGCTCGCGTTCGGCCCACGGGTCGCCGCCCGCACGCACCGCTGGCTGCGCGACGGCGACTTCGAGGTGGTGCACATCCACGAGCCTGCGGTGCCCTCGGTCTCCGTGCTCGCCCTGCGGGCGGCGCGAGGGCCGATCGTCGGCACCTTTCACACCTCCAACGCCCGCAGCCGCGCGATGTCGTCCATGTCGGCGATGCTGCGTCCGCTGATGGAGAAGATCAGCGCCCGGATCGCGGTCTCCGAGCACGCCCGGCAGACGCTGGTGCAGCACTTCGGTGGTGAGCCCGTGATCATTCCCAACGGCATCCATGTCGACCGGTTCGCCGTGCCGGCTGGTTCTCGCTGGCGGGCGGCCGGCGGCACGGTCGTCTTTCTCGGGCGCATCGACGAGCCACGCAAGGGGCTCGCGACGCTGCTGGCTGCACTGCCCCGGATGCTGGCCGAGCGCCCGGACCTGCACCTGTTCGTCGCCGGCCGCGGCGACGTCAAGGCCGCCCGCGAGCTGGTCACCGCCCAGCTCGGCGGACGGGGCAGCTCGGCAGTCACGTTCTTGGGCCAGGTGGACGACGCCACCCGGGCCGAGCTGATGGCCTCCGCCGACCTGTACGTCGCACCCAACGTGGGTGGCGAGAGCTTCGGCATCGTGCTGGTCGAGGCGATGGCGGCCGGGGCGCCGGTGCTGGCGAGCGATCTACCGGCCTTCCGCGGCGTGCTCGAGGACGGGCGCCTCGGGACGACGTACCCGGTGGGTGACGCACAGGCGCTGGCCGCCGAGGCGCTGCGGCTGCTCGCCGACGACCACCTGCGGCTCGGCCTTCGCGACGTGGCCCGGCAGGCGGTGCGGCGCTACGACTGGCCGATGCTCGCCCGCGACATCGTGCTCGTCTACGAGACGGTGCAGGAGACCTGATGGAGTGGCTGTGGTTGCTCGTCGCCGTGCTGGTGCTGGGCCTCGGCGCGGTGTTCATGTCCTGGACCGCCGGCCGGGTCGACCGGTTGCACCACCGGGTGGAGAAGGCCCGCGCCGTGCTCGACGCCGCATTGTTCCACCGCTCGGGTACGGCGGTCGAGATCGCCTCGGCCGGCATCATGGACCCGGCGACGTCGCTGCTGCTGCTCGATGCGGGGCACGGTGCGCGGGCGAGCGCGGCTGCCGACCGGGAGCTGGCCGAGTCTGACCTGTCGCGCGCGCTGGTGGCGGCCTTCGCCGACGCCGAGGAGGTCGATGACCTGCGGGCGGATTGCGGCGCTCGCGAGCTGCTCGACGAGCTGGGGAACGCCTGCCGCTCGGTCGAGCTCTCGAGGCGGTTCCACAACGACGTCGTGGCGTCGGCCAGGGCGCTGCGCAGCCGTCGGGTCGTGCGTTGGTTCGGTCTGGCCGGGCATGCGCCGCTGCCACAGACCGCGGAGCTGGATGACTCGTGGCCTCCGGCCCTGACCTGACACGACTGATCTCGCCCGACCTGGAATAACGATCGGGCGCGTCTGCGCCTACCATGGGAGCACCCCCTGTTCACAGCAATCTGCCGAGGTCACACGTGTCTGCTCCCGAGTCCACTCCCCACCCGGCCCCGCACAAGGGCACCGCGCACGTCAAGCGCGGCATGGCCGAGATGCTCAAGGGCGGCGTCATCATGGACGTCGTCACCGCCGAGCAGGCCAAGATCGCCGAGGACGCCGGAGCAGTAGCCGTGATGGCCCTGGAGCGGGTGCCGGCCGACATCCGGGCGCAGGGCGGCGTCGCCCGGATGAGCGACCCCGACCTGATCGACGGCATCGTCTCCGCGGTCTCCATCCCGGTGATGGCCAAGGCTCGCATCGGGCACTTCGTGGAGGCGCAGCTGCTGCAGGCGCTGGGTGTCGACTACATCGACGAGTCGGAGGTGCTCACCCCGGCCGACTATGCCCACCACATCGACAAGTGGCAGTTCACGGTGCCCTTCGTCTGCGGTGCCACCAACCTGGGCGAGGCGCTGCGTCGGCTCACCGAGGGAGCGGCCATGATCCGCTCCAAGGGCGAGGCGGGCACCGGTGACGTCTCCAACGCCACCATGCACATGCGCAAGATCGGCGGCGAGATCCGCCGCCTGCAGTCGATGAGCGGGGACGAGCTCTTCGCCGCCGCCAAGGAGCTGCAGGCGCCGTACGAGCTGGTCAAGGAGGTGGCCGAGGCCGGGAAGCTGCCGGTCGTGCTGTTCACCGCCGGCGGGATCGCCACCCCGGCCGACGCCGCGATGATGATGCAGCTCGGCGCGGAGGGTGTCTTCGTCGGGTCCGGCATCTTCAAGTCCGGCGACCCGGCCCAGCGGGCCGCGGCCATCGTCAAGGCCACCACCTTCCACGATGACCCCGACGTGATCGCCAAGGTGTCGCGGGGCCTCGGCGACGCGATGGTGGGCCTCAACGTCGACCAGGTCCCAGAGCCGCACCGGCTGGCCGAGCGCGGCTGGTGACCGCCAAGGGTCGTGGGACGGGTCGGCTGCGCGGCACCGCAGACGTCGACCCCGCCGAGCGGGTGCGCGACTTCGCGCGGGTGCAGGCACGCGCCGGGCTGCTCGCCGACCACGCCGTGGTGGTCGAGGTGTCCGAGGCGGCGGCGGAGGACCTCGGGGCCGACGAGGCGGCGGTGTTCGCCCACCGCGTGCTGGCCGAGGTGCGCGCCGAGCTGCTCGAGGAGCAGGCCGGCTGGCCGGACGTCACCGACCACGACCGGCTCGAGCAGGTCTTCGCGGCGCTCGAGCACCGTGACCTGGTGGTGCTGCAGGGTGTCGACGACCACTGGGCCGCCACCCGCGAGCTGGAGCGACTCGACGATGCCGGTCAGCGCACGCGTGGCATCGCCTGGTTCACCGCGCCGGACGTGTGGCACGCGATCGACCACGGCATGCTCGAGGTCAACCTGTGGCACGGTGACACCGCGAACGCCGCGCCCGGCGACGAGCTGCTGGACGAGGTGGTCGCGGTGTTCGCCGACCATGGCCTTGCGGCCCACTTCGACGAGGGCCGGATCGAGGTCGCGGCCTTCTGGCAACGTAGGTTGGCCGAGGCATAACTGCGCTCTCGGCGCGAGGAAGAATTGCGATCTCGGCGTGAGGAGAAGATGTGGCGAACGGCCCCACGATCGGCGTACTCGCCCTGCAGGGAGACGTGCGTGAGCACCTCGCGATGCTGCGCGGGGCGGGCGCCGATGCCGTGCCGGTCCGGCGCGAGAGCGAGTTGGCGCGAGTCGACGGGATCGTGATGCCCGGCGGTGAGTCGACCACGATGCACAAGCTCGCGGTCGCCTTCGAGATCTTCGAGCCGCTGCGGGAGCGGGTGCGGTCGGGCCTGCCGGCACTCGGCACCTGCGCGGGCATGATCATGCTCGCCGACCGGATCGAGAACGGCGTCGACGGACAGCAGACCATCGGCGGGCTCGACATCACGGTACGGCGCAACGCGTTCGGCCGGCAGGTCGACTCCTTCGAGGCCGACGTCGACTTCGAGGCCCTTCGCGAGCACGGCCGGGACCGGGCCGGCCGTGAGCACTTCCACGCGGTGTTCATCCGCGCCCCCTGGGTGGAGAAGGTGGGCTCTGCAGTGCAGGTGCTGGCCCGGGTGGCCGCCGACAGTCCCGCCGACAGTCCCGCCGGTGGGGCCGGCGGTAGGATCGTCGCGGTGCAGCAGGAGCACCTGCTCGCGACGTCGTTCCATCCCGAGATCACCGGCGACGACCGGATACACCGTCACTTCGTGGGTCTGGTGCAGAGCTAGCGGGCCAGTGGACCGCGTGAGAGGACGAGGAGGAGACCTGCATGTCCGGCCACTCCAAATGGGCGACGACCAAGCACAAGAAGGCCGTCGTCGACGCGCGGCGCGGCAAGCTGTTCGCCAAGCTGATCAAGAACGTCGAGGTGGCGGCCCGGCTCGGCGGCGGTGACCCCGCCGGCAACCCGACGCTCTACGACGCCATCCAGAAGGCGAAGAAGTCGTCGGTCCCCAACGACAACATCGACCGGGCGGTCAAGCGCGGCTCGGGAGCCGAGGCCGGCGGGGCCGACTGGCAGACGACCATGTACGAGGGCTACGGGCCCGGTGGTGTCGCGCTGCTCGTGGAGTGCCTCACCGACAACAAGAACCGTGCCGCGGGCGACGTGCGTACGGCGATGTCGCGCAACGGTGGCTCGATGGCCGACGCCGGGTCGGTCGCATATCTGTTCAACCGCAAGGGCGTCGTCGTACTGCCCAAGCAGCAGGACTCCGGCGCAGTCGGTCCGGACGGCGAGGTCGGTGAGGACGGCGTGCTCGCCGCCGTGCTGGAGGCCGGCGCGGAGGAGGTCAACGACCTCGGGGAGAGCTTCGAGGTGATCTGCGAGCCCACCGACCTGGTGGCGGTGCGCACCGCGCTGCAGGACGCCGGGCTCGACTACGACTCCGCCGAGGCGTCGTTCGTGCCCTCGATGCAGGTGGAGGCCGACGCCGACACCGCGCGTAAGGTCTTCCGGCTGATCGATGCGCTCGACGACTCCGACGACGTGCAGAACGTGTTCGCCAACGTCGACGTGCCCGACCAGGTGCTGGCCGAGCTGGACGCCTGATCCCTGAGACAGCACGGCGACGGCGCGTCGCCGTGACGGGTGGGGGTCGGCCTGGCTACAGTGTCGAACACCTGTTCGCTGGAGGTGTGATGCGTGTGCTCGGGGTCGATCCCGGCCTTACCCGGTGCGGTCTGGGCGTCGTCGACGGCCAGGCCGGCCGCGCCCTGCACCTGGTCGCTGTCGGGGTGTCGCGCACGCCGGCGGACATGGCCGTGCCGCAGCGGTTGATGCTGGTCGAGGCCGCGCTGGAGCAGTGGCTCGACGAGCACCGGCCCGACGTGGTGGCCGTCGAGCGGGTCTTCAGCCAGCACAACGTCAGCACCGTGATGGGCACCGCGCAGGCCAGCGCGGTCGCAATGGTCGTCGCGGCCCGACGCGGCCTGCCGGTCGCCATGCACACGCCCAGTGAGGTCAAGGCTGCGGTCACCGGCAACGGGCGCGCCGACAAGGCGCAGATCGCGACCATGGTCACCCGGCTGCTGCGCCTGCAGGCGCAGCCCAGGCCCGCCGACGCCGCGGACGCGCTGGCGCTGGCGATCTGTCACGTCTGGCGCGGGGTGGCCACGTCCAGACTGCAAGCCGCCGTCAGGTCGACCAGGGCGCGGGCCGAGAGGAGCTGAGAGCCATCATCGCCTTCGTCACCGGGGCCGTCGCCTCTGTCGGCCTCGACTCCGCCGTCGTCGAGGTCGGCGGTGTCGGCCTGCAGGTGATGTGCGCACCGGCCACGCTGGCCGGCCTGCGTATCGGTCGGCAGACCCGGTTGTCGACCGCCCTGGTCGTGCGGGAAGACTCGCTCACGCTGTTCGGCTTCGCCGACGACGACGAGCGTGGCGTCTTCGAGCTGGTGCAGACCGCGAGCGGTGTCGGGCCCAAGCTCGCGCAGGCGATGCTCGCCGTGCACGGCCCCGACGAGCTGCGCCGCGCGATCTCCGCGGAGGACCTCGCGACGCTGACCAGGGTGCCCGGCATCGGCCGCAAGGGCGCCCAGCGCATCGTGCTCGAGCTCAAGGACCGCATCGGTGCTCCGACCGGTGCCGCCGGTGCCGCCCCGGCCGGGGGGGATCCCGCGACCGGCGGCTGGCGCGAGCAGGTGCACAGCGCGCTGCTCAACCTCGGCTGGTCGGCCAAGGACACCGAGTCCGCGGTCGCCGCGGTGGCCGACCAGGCCGGCGAGGCCCCCGACGTCGCCACCCTGCTGCGCGCGGCGCTGCGCACGTTGTCGAAGGTGTGAGGGGCCGGTGACTGACGACGCGGAGTCCGCGGCCGGGCGCGCGCTGGTGACGGCCGAGGCCGACGGCGACGAGCGGGCGGTCGAGTCCGCACTGCGGCCACGCTCGCTCGGGGAAGTCATCGGGCAGGACCGGGTCTGTGAACAGCTCGCGCTGGTGCTGGAGGCTGCCCGCGGGCGGGACCGGACGCCCGACCACGTGCTGCTGTCGGGGCCCCCGGGGCTGGGCAAGACGACGCTGGCGATGATCATCGCTGCGGAGATGTCGGCACCGCTGAGGCTGACCAGCGGACCGGCGATCCAGCATGCCGGCGACCTGGCGGCGATCCTGTCCGGGCTCGGCGAGGGCGAGGTGCTGTTCCTCGACGAGATCCACCGGATGTCGCGGCCGGCCGAGGAGATGCTCTACCTGGCCATGGAGGATTTCCGGGTCGACGTCGTCGTCGGCAAGGGGCCTGGCGCCACCGCCATCCCGCTGGAGATTCCGCCGTTCACGCTCGTGGGGGCCACGACCCGTTCGGGTCTGCTGCCCAGCCCCCTGCGCGACCGCTTCGGCTTCACCGCGCATTTGGAGTTCTACGAGCCGCACGAGCTGGAGCAGATCGTGCACCGCTCCGCGAAGCTGCTCGACGTCGCGGTCACCGGCGAGGGCGGCGCCGAGATCGCCTCTCGCTCCCGCGGCACGCCGCGCATCGCCAACCGGCTGCTGCGGCGGGTGCGCGACTACGCGCAGGTGCGCGCCGACGGCGTCATCAACCTGCGGGTGGCCAAGGCCGCGCTGGAGCTCTACGAGGTCGACGAGCTCGGCCTGGACCGGCTCGACCGGTCGGTGCTCGACGCCTTGTGCCGTCGCTTCGGCGGGGGCCCGGTCGGTCTCGGCACGCTGGCGGTCGCCGTGGGCGAGGAGCGTGAGACGGTCGAGGAGGTCGCCGAGCCGTTCCTGGTCCGCGGCGGCATGCTGGCGCGCACGCCTCGGGGCCGCGTCGCCACCCCGACCGCGTGGCACCACCTCGGCCTCCGCGTCCCGGAGGGCGCGGTGTTCGCCGACCTACCGACCCTCTTCGACGAGTAGGGCACCGAGCTCGTCGAGGGCGGCGACCTCATGGGTAGGGGCGGTGAAGTGGTCGGGGTAGACACCGCCCGACCGGTTGATCCACGCCGTGCTGGCGCCGGCCCGTGCCGCACCGTCGATGTCCCACGGGTGCACCGCCACCAGCAGCAGCCGGCTGACGTCGACGCCGCACTCGCCGGCGGCGTACTCGTAGGCCCGGCGGGCCGGCTTCCACAGCCCCGCCTGCTCGACCGACAACAGCTTCTCGAACTGCGACCGGATGCCGGCGCGCTCCAGCAGCCGGTCCGCCACCTGCGCCGAGCCGTTGCTCAAGGTGACCAGACGCAGGCCCCGCGCGGCGAGGTCCCGCACGCCCGCGGGTACGTCGGGATGGACGTCGAGGCCGAGCAGAGCGTCCATCAGATGCTCGACGGCCGAGTCGAGCGGGCGATCGAGCGGCTGGTCCCGCAGCAGCGCCCGCAGGTGGTTGGTGGCCAGCGCGGCGAACGGTTCGGTCGTGCCGGCTGCGGTGAGCGCGAAGCCGTCGCGCAGCACGCCGGCGAACCAGGTCTGGGCCAGGTGGCTGGGCGCGCCGATGTCGCTGAAGTGCCCGCCCATCACCGACATGTCCGACAGCGTCTCGTTGACGTCGAAGACCACGACGTGTGCCGGCTGAGTCATCCGCTGCTCCTCACGATCGGGTATCGGTGTGCGACCGGTCGGCCGCACCCCGCCGAGGCAATGGCGCGATGCGGGCTAGACTCCGCCATTGGCCGCCAGCGCGGTCATCCGATGCAGTCATCTTCACAGGAGTCCCCACCGTGGACGGTAGCGCGGTCGCGCAGATCATTCCCCTCATCCTGATCGTGGCAATTTTCTGGCTGCTCATCGTGCGCCCTGCCCGCAAGAAGCAGAAGGCGATGACCCAGCTGCGTTCGAGCATCGAGGTCGGTGACACGGTGCTGTTGGGCAGCGGCATGTACGGCCAGGTGCGATCCGTCATCGACGACGGCGTGCGGCTGGAGATCGCGCCGGAGGTCGTGGTGCGGGTGCACCGCGACGCCATCGTCTCGGTGGAGGATCGAGTCGCCGCGGTCTCCGACACCGACGCAGACTCCGACGCGGGTACCGGCTCCGGCCCGGCAGTGTCCAACGACCCGGACCGCTGACGGTGGCAGCACCCACCTCGTCCCGACCCGGGCGCACCCTTCTCGTCCTCGGGGTCGTCCTCGCGGCGATGTACGGCCTCGTCGCCCTCGGTGGCGACTGGAAGCCGCGGCTGGGGCTGGACCTGCAGGGCGGCACCAGCCTGACCATGCAGGCCGAGACCGCGGAGGGCACCGGCGAGGTCACCGCGGAGAAGATGGACGAGGCCGTCGACATCATCCGGCAGCGGGTCAACGGCACCGGAGTGTCGGAGGCGGAGGTCTCCACCCAGGGCGGCGATCAGATCGTGGTCGAGGTGCCGGGGGAGGAGCGCGGTCAGCTCGCCGAGCAGGTCGGCCAGACCGCGCAGCTGCGGTTCCGCCTGGTGTGGGGCCAGCCGATCCCGGCCACGGCTTCGCAGCAACCGCCCGCCAGTCAGCCCAGTAGCAAGCCCAGTAGCAAGCCCAATGATCAGCCCGCCAACCGCAGGGTCGCTCCCGCCTGGGCCCAGCGCGGGGCAGCGTCCCCTGCTCCTTCCCCGTCGCAGCCCAGCGACCTCGAAGGCGCGGAACTGCTGGAGTGGCAGCCGTCGGACAAGCTCCTGCAGCGCTACCGCAACTACACCTGCCCGCCGCAGGGCGAGGTCGACGAGGACCTGGTCGACAACCCTGACCGCGGGCTGGTGACCTGCGACGCCAATGGCGTGAAGTACCTGCTGTCGCCGGCGATCATCGAGGGCACCGAGCTGAGCGACGCCTCCTCGGGGATCCCGCCCAACGGCGGCGGCTACGTCGTACAGCTGGAGTTCGACGACGAGGCGAGTGAGGTCTTCGGTGACGTGACCGCCGGCATCAACGGCACCGGCAGGCAGTTCGCGATCGTGCTCGACGGCCGGGTGCTGACCGCACCGACGGTCAGCAACGGCGCGATCCGCACCGGTCAGGCCGAGATCAGCGGCAACTTCACCCAGGAGTCGGCGCAGGCCCTGGCCAACTCCCTCCAGTACGGCGCACTGCCGTTGAGCTTCACCACCCAGGGCGTCAGCGTGGTAGGCCCCGAGCTCGCCGACGACGCCTTGCTCGCCGGTGTCGTGGCGGGCCTGGTCGGGCTGCTGCTCGTGGTCGTCTACTGCCTGCTGTACTACCGGGCTCTCGGCCTGGTGGTCGTGACCTCGCTCCTGGTCGCGGGCAGCGGTGTCTACGCCTCCGTGCTGCTGCTCAGCGAGACCATGGGGTTCACCCTGACCCTGCCGGGGGTGGCGGGTCTGATCGTGGCGATCGGCATCACCGCCGACTCCTTCATCGTCTTCTTCGAGCGGCTGCGAGACGAGGTGCGTGAAGGCAAGAGCCTGCGCAAGGCGGTCGAGACTGGATGGGCGCGCGCGAGGATGACGATCATCGCCGCGGACACCGTGACGCTGTTGGCGGCGCTCGTGCTCTACATATTCGCGATCGGCGCGGTGAAGGGCTTCGCGTTCGCGCTCGGGCTCACCACGCTGGTCGACATCGTCGTGGTGTTCTTCTTCACCAAACCGCTGGTGACCCTGTTGGCGCGCGGAAAGTTCTTCGGCCATGGGCACCCGCTGTCGGGACTGGATGCCAAGCACCTCGGCGTACGGCGGGTGCAGGGCGCAGTGACCCGAACGGAGAGCACAGCCCACACAACGACGGGAGGGACGGCCTGATGTCGCGGCTCGGCAGGCTTGGATCGCGGCTGTACAGCGGCGAGGTCTCCGTCGACTTCGTCGGCCGCCGCACGATCTGGTACGCCATCTCCGCGGTGATCGCCGTGGTGGCCCTCTCCGCGCTGTTCGTGCGGCCGCTCAACTTCGGCATCGAGTTCGAGGGCGGCGTGGAGTTCCGTGCGCAGGTCCCCGCCTCGGTGTCCGAGCCGGTCGAGGTGATGACCGAGGCGGTGACCGATACGGGCCTGGAGGACAACCCGATCGTGGTCACCTCCGGCGACGACACCGTGCGGGTGCAGACGGAGGCGCTGGGCTCGGAGCAGGTCGCCGAACTCACGCGAGCGCTGGAGCAGGCCGGTGCGACCGACGTCAGCTCGGAGTTCGTCGGGCCCTCCTGGGGTGAGGCCGTCGCCGAGCGGGCGCTGATCGGCCTCGGGGTGTTCCTCGGCCTGGTGGTGCTGTTCATCGGTCTGTACTTCCGCGAGTGGAAGATGTCGGTAGCGGGCATCGTCGCGCTCGCCCATGACGTGCTGATCACGGTCGGCGTCTACGCGCTGACCGGGTTCGAGGTGACGCCGGCGACGATCACCGGCCTGCTCACAATCCTGGGGTACTCCCTCTACGACACCGTCGTGGTCTTCGACAAGGTGCGGGAGAACACCACAGGCATGGGCAGCAACGCCCGCCGCACCTATGCCGAGAGCGCCAACCTCGCGGTCAACCAGACGCTGGTGCGCTCGATCAACACCTCGGTCGCCGCCTTGCTGCCCGTGGCCGCCCTGCTGTACGTCGGGGTGTTCCAGCTCGGCTCCGGGCCGCTCAAGGACCTGGCGTTGGTGCTGTTCATCGGGATGGCGGCCGGGACGTACTCGTCGATCTTCATCGCCACGCCGCTGCTCGTGCAGCTGAAGCTGCGCGAGTCCTCCGTGCAGGAGCAGTCCCGTCGTCTCGCCGCGCGCCGGCAGACGGACGCGCCGCCGGTGCTCGGTCACCAGCACGCCGAACCGGTCGCCGCCGGGGCGGTCAGACGTAGTCAGCCGCAGCGCAAACCCCGCTCCAAACGCGGACGGGGGCGCGGCTGATGTCGAGCTGGCAGTCGCTGATCCGTGACATCCCCGACTTCCCGGCCCCCGGCGTGGTGTTCAAGGACATCACCCCGCTGTTGTCCGACGCCGCCGCCTTCGGGGCGGTCGTGGAGAAGCTCGCCGACCTCGGACGTGACACGGCGGGGCAGCCGTGCGTGGATCTGGTGGCCGGCATCGAGGCGCGCGGCTTCATCCTGGCCGCACCGGTCGCGCTGGCGCTCGGTGCGGGGTTCGTCCCGATCCGCAAGCAGGGCAAGCTGCCCTCCGACACGCATGCGGTGTCCTACGACCTCGAGTACGGCGCCGCGACGATCGAGGTGCACCGTGACGCCTTCCCCGCCGGTTCCCGGGTGCTGATGATCGACGACGTGCTCGCCACCGGCGGCACCCTCGCCGCGGCCGTCGAGCTGGTCCGCGCCTGCGATGCCGACCTGGTCGGTGTCGCCGTGCTGATGGAGCTGGGCTTCCTGGCCGGGCGGGCACGGCTGCAGACGGCCGACCCGGCGGTGCCGCTCACGGCCCTCAGCGTCGTGTGAGGTCCGCGCGCAGGCGTAGACTGGGCGCCCCGCAACAGTTCGGAGCGTGAGTGGCAGACGACCAGGTGACCGACGCTCAGCAGGTGCCCAGGGCCGACGCCCGGTCGGACCGACCGGGCAGTGACGCCGGCTCGGCCCGGCTGCGCACGCGTGCCCGGCTGGCCCGGTTGGGCAGTCGGCAGGCCGGCAGCCACCCGGTGCTGGAGCCGCTGTTCCGGATCGTCCGCGGCACCCACCCGAAGGCCGACCTGTCGATCATCGCCCGTGCCTACGAGACGGCCGACCGCCACCACGCCACCCAGTCACGCAAGAGCGGCGACCCCTACATCACCCACCCGCTCGCCGTCGCCACCATTCTGGCGGAGCTGGGCATGACGTCGCCCACCCTGTGCGCCGCGCTGCTCCACGACACCGTCGAGGACACGCCGTACACGCTCGACGCCTTGCGCGCGGACTTCGGCGACGAGATCGCGCTGCTCGTCGACGGTGTGACCAAGCTCGACAAGGTCAAGTACGGCGACTCCGCGCAGGCCGAGACCATCCGCAAGATGGTCGTGGCGATGAGCAAGGACATCCGGGTCCTGGTGATCAAGCTCGCCGACCGGCTGCACAACATGCGCACCCTGCGCTACCTCAAGCAGGAGAAGCAGGAGCGCGTCGCCCGCGAGACGCTCGACATCTACGCGCCGCTCGCGCACCGCCTGGGCATGAACACGCTGAAGTGGGAGCTGGAGGATCTCGCGTTCGCCACCTTGCATCCCAAGGTCTACGACGAAATCGTGCGGCTGGTGGCCGAGCGGGCGCCGTCGCGCGACGAGTTCCTCGCCAAGGTCAGCGAGCAGGTGCAGGCCGACCTCAACAAGGCCAAGATCAAGGCGACGGTGACCGGCCGGCCCAAGCACTACTACTCGATCTACCAGAAGATGATCGTGCGCGGCCGCGACTTCGCCGACATCTACGACCTCGTCGGCATCCGCGTGCTGGTCGAGTCGGTGCGCGACTGCTACGCCGCCCTCGGTGTCATGCACGCCCGCTGGAACCCGCTGCCGGGGCGGTTCAAGGACTTCGTGGCGATGCCGAAGTTCAACATGTACCAGTCCCTGCACACGACCGTGGTCGGGCCCGAGGGCAAGGCCGTGGAGATGCAGATCCGCAGCTTCAACATGCATCGACGGGCCGAGTACGGCGTCGCGGCGCACTGGAAGTACAAGGAGGACGTGCGCACCGGTGCCGACACCGACCATCCACTGACCGCTGCCCAGGCCGACGCGGCCGCGGGGTCGGGCGACATGACCTGGCTACGCCAGTTGCTGGACTGGCAGAAGGAGACCGAGGACCCCGGGGAGTTCCTGGAGTCGCTGCGCTTCGAGATCAACTCCGCCGAGGTCTACGTGTTCACCCCCCGCGGCGACGTCATCGCGCTGCCGGTGGGCGCGACGCCGATCGACTTTGCCTACTCCGTGCACACCGAGGTCGGACACGCGTGCATCGGTGCGCGGGTCAACGGTCGGCTGGTGCCGTTGGAGAGCACGCTCGACAACGGCGACGTCGTCGAGGTCTTCACCTCCAAGGCAGAGGGCGCCGGCCCGTCGCGGGACTGGCTGACGTTCGTCAAGAGCGCTCGCGCACGCAACAAGATCAAGCACTGGTTCACCAAGGAGCGTCGCGAGGAGGCCATCGAGCAGGGCAAGGAGGCGATCTCCAAGCTCATGCGCAAGGAGGGTCTGCCGCTGCAGCGGCTGCTCACCCATGACTCGTTGACCGCGGTGGCGCGCGACCTGCGGCAGCCCGACGTGTCCTCGCTCTACGCCGCCGTGGGGGAGGGCAACGTCGGCGCGCAGTCCGTCGTACGCCGCATCATCGAGTTGTTCGGCGGTGAGGAAGGCGCCGAGGAGGAGATGGCCGAGGCCGTCCGCTTCCCCACCGAGCGTGAGCGGCGCAAGCGGCAGCCCAGGGCCGACGCCGGCGTCATCGTCAAGGACGTCTCCGACGTCTGGATCAAGCTGGCCAAGTGCTGCACCCCCGTTCCGGGCGACGACATCCTCGGCTTCGTCACTCGAGGAGCCGGAGTGTCGGTGCACCGGGCGACCTGCCCCAACGCCAAGGCGCTGACCCGGCAGCAGGAGCGCATGGTCGACGTCGAGTGGGCACCGACCGCGCAGAGCATGTTCCTCGTGGCCCTGCAGGTCGAGGCGCTCGACCGGTCGCGGCTGCTGTCCGACATCACCCGGCTGCTCTCCGACCTGCACGTCAACATCTTGTCGGCCTCGGTGACGACCAGCCGCGACCGCACGGCCACGAGCCGGTTCACGTTCGAGATGGGCGACCCCAAGCACCTCGGCCACGTGCTCAAGGCGGTCCGCAGCGTCGAGGGCGTCTTCGACGCCTACCGCATCACCCAGTGACCCGCCCCCTTCTTGCGTGAGACGCCAAGCCGACCGTGGAGCTACTCGATCGGCGTCTCACGTAGGAGTTAGCCGGGGGTGAAGTCGTCGAGCGCCTTGCGGGCCTCGGTGAGCCATGCCTGACGAGCTTCGAGGGCGGCCGCGGCCTCCTGCACCGCGCGGCCGTTTCCGGCGGCCTCCGCCTGGTCCCGCTGTGCCGTCAGGTCGGCGATCGACGCCTCCAGCTGGGCCACCGTATCGGCGGCGCGGGCCTGCGCCTCCGGGTTGGACCGGCGCCAGCGGTCCTCCTCCGCATGGTTGACAGCCTGCTCGACCGCACGCAGACGGCCCTCGAGCGACTTGATCGCCCCGCGCGGGACCTTGCCCGCCGAGTCCCACCTCGCCGCGATGTCGCGAAACGCCTCCCGCGCGGCCCGGGCGTCGGTGACCGGCACCAGCCTCTCGGCCTCGGTGAGCAGCTCCTCCTTGACCGCCTGGTTGGCGGCGTACTCCTTGTCGATCTCGGCGTTGGTCGCGTCGCGGGCACCGAAGAACTGGTCCTGTGCTCCGCGAAATCGCCGCCACAGGGCGTCGTCGGTGTCCTTGTGGGTCGGCCCGGCCGCCTTCCACTGCTGCATCAGGTCACGGAAGCGGCCGGCCGTCGGTCCCCAGTCAGTGGAGTCGGCCAGCGCCTCGGCCTCGACAGCCAGCCGCTCCTTGACCTGCGCGGCGCCGTCACGGCGCTCGTTGAGCTCGGCGAAGTGCTGCTTGCGTCGGCGCGTGTACGTCGTACGCGCGCTGGAGAACCGCCTCCACAGCGCGTCGTCGGAGGCCTTGTCGATGCGCGGCAGCGCCTTCCACTGCTCGAGCAGGTCGCGCATCCGGTTCGCCCCCGCACGCCAGTCGTCGCCGGCGGACAGCTCCTCGGCGTCGACAGCGATCTTCTCCTTCTGCGCGCGTGCCTTCTCCACCTGACGCTCGCGCTCGGCCCGCCGTTCTGCGCGCCGGTCGGCCACCGTGCCCTGCAACGCGTCGAGGCGGGAGAGCAGACCGTCGAGATCGCCCACCGCCTGGGCGTCGGTGACGAGCCCACGCACCTTGTTCATCGCCGACGCGGCGTCCTCGGGGTTCAGCTTGCCGTCACGGACGCGCCTCTCGAGCAGCGTGACCTCGAGCGCCAGACCCTCGTAGCGCTTGACGAAGAAGGCCAGCGCCTCGTCGGCATCCGCGTCCGGCCACTGCCCCACCGGGCGCTCACCCGCAGCGGTCCTGACGTAGACGGTGCCGTCGTCGGCTACCCGGCCCCACTCATGTGCTGTCACGGTCGTTGAGTCTATGTGGCTTGGCACACCCGGTGGCGGGGAGGGAGGGATTGGGTTCGCGGCCCGCCGCACTCGACCGATACCCTGCCGCAATGCTGATCGCTGGGTTCCCCGCGGGGCCGTGGGGCACGAACTGCTACGTCGTCGCGACGGAGCCGGGCGCGGAGTGCGTCGTGGTCGACCCCGGCAAGGACGCGTCCTCCGGCGTCGCCGAGGTCGTCCGCGAGCACAACCTCAAGCCCGTCTCGGTCCTGCTGACCCATGGCCACATCGACCACGTCTGGTGTGTCGTGCCGGTAGCCGGCAGCTACGACGCCACGGCCTATCTGCACCCCGCCGACCGCGGCATGCTCAAGGATCCCGCGAGCGGTGTCTCGCCGGGGTCCGCGCAGCTGCTGCTCGGCAGCGACTACTCCTTCGCCGAGCCCGACGACCTGCGCGAGCTCAGCGACGGCCTCACGATGCAGCTCGCCGGGATCGACTTCGTCGTCGACCACACGCCCGGCCACACGCGCGGCTCGGTGACCTTCCGCACCGAGTACGACGGACCCGAGGACGCGCCGGAGATCATGTTCGCGGGAGATCTGCTCTTCCAGGGGTCGATCGGACGCACCGACATGCCGGGCGGCGACCACGCGACGATGCTGCGCAGCCTTGCCGACAAGGTGCTGCCCCTCGACGACCGGGTCGTGGTGCTGCCCGGCCACGGCGGCCAGACCACGATCGGCCGCGAGCGGACGACCAACCCCTTTCTCCTCGACCTGCCTGCCGTGCCGGAGGGACTCGTCGGCCGAGGCCGAGGCGTGGAAGACCGATGAGCAGACCGACGCCCCTGAGCGGGTTCCCCGAGCTGCTGCCTGCTCAGCGGGCCGCCGAGCGCACCATCATCGAGCGGCTGAGCAGGACCTTCGAGCTGCACGGGTTCGCCAATATCGAGACCCGCGCCGTGGAGACGCTCGACTCACTCGCCAGCAAGGGGGAGGTGGAGAAGGAGGTCTACCTGCTGCGCCGGCTGCACGCCGAGGCCTCCGACGAGCAGGGCGGTCCGGGGCCGTCGACGCTGGGTCTGCACTTCGACCTGACCGTGCCGTTCGCCCGGTACGTGCTGGAGAACGCAGGCAAGCTCGAGTTTCCGTTCCGCCGCTACCAGATCCAGCGCTGCTGGCGCGGAGAACGTCCGCAGGAGGGCCGCTTCCGCGAGTTCACCCAGGCTGACATCGACGTCGTCGGGTGGGACGACCTGCCGTTCCACCACGACGTGGAGGTCGCGCGGGTGATGGCTGAGGCCCTGGCCCGGTTGGAGTTCCTGCCGCCGCTGCGGATGCAGGTCAACAACCGTCGGCTGCTGCAGGGCTTCTACGCCGGCATCGGCGTCCCCGACCCTGCGGGCGCGATGCGCATCGTCGACAAGCTCGACAAGCTGCCGGCCGAGCAGGTGCACACGATGCTGGTCGACGATGCGGGGCTGGCAACCGAGCAGGCACAGCAGTGCCTCGCTCTGGCGCAGATCCGCTCGACCGACAGCTCGTTCGTCGAGCGGGTCCGTGGCCTGGGTGTGCGGCACGATTTGCTCGACCAGGGGCTGGACGAGCTGGCGACCGTGGTCGAGGGATGTGCGAGTGCGCAGACCGACCGGTTGGCGATCGAGGCTGACCTGGCCGTCGCCCGCGGCCTGGACTACTACACCGGCACCGTCTTCGAGACCCGGATGAGCGGCCTGGAGAGCCTGGGCTCCATCTGTTCCGGGGGCCGCTACGACTCCCTGGCCAGCGACGGCCGTACGACGTACCCGGGTGTGGGCATCTCGCTCGGAGTCAGCCGGCTGCTGGTCCCGCTGTTCCAGCGTGGTCTGCTCACCGCATCGCGCGCGGTGCCTTCCGCCGTACTCGTCGCGTTGCCGGCGGAGGCGTCCCGGCCGGGATGCGACGCGATCGCCCAGCAACTGCGCGGCCGCGGCATCGCGACCGAGGTGGCCGCCAGCCCGCAGAAGTTCGGCAAGCAGATCCGCTACGCGGAGCGTCGTGGCATCCCGTTCGTCTGGTTTCCCGCGGTCGGTGACGCCTCGCACCAGCTCAAGGACATCCGTTCCGGCGAGCAGTACGACGCCGACCCCGCGACGTGGACACCACCTGCCCAAGACCTGCACCCGCAGCTGATCAGCACCGAGGAGTCGTCGTGATCCGCACCCACCAGGCCGGAACCCTGCGCACCGAGCACATCGGCCACACCGTCACCCTGGCGGGCTGGGTGGCGCGGCGCCGCGACCACGGGGGAGTGGCTTTCGTCGACCTGCGCGACGCGAGCGGCGTGGTGCAGGTGGTGATCCGCGACGAGGAGGTCGCGCACCCCCTGCGTGCGGAGTTCTGTCTGCGAGTCGTCGGCGAGGTCGGTGAGCGTCCACAGGGCAACGCCAACCCGAGCCTGCCCACAGGCGAGATCGAGGTCGTGGCCAGCGAGGTGGAGGTGCTCAGCGAGGCGGCGCCGTTGCCGTTCCCGGTCGAGGAGCACCACGCCACGCCGGTGAGCGAGGAAGTGCGCTTCAAGTACCGCTACCTCGACCTGCGCCGGGCCGAGCCTGCGGACACGATTCGCCTTCGCAGCAAGGTCAACAAGGCGGCGCGCGACGTGCTCGCCGAGCATGACTTCGTCGAGGTGGAGACGCCCACGCTGACCCGGTCGACACCGGAGGGCGCCCGTGACTTCCTGGTCCCCGCCCGGCTGCGGCCAGGCTCCTGGTACGCCCTGCCGCAGAGCCCGCAGCTGTTCAAGCAGCTGCTGATGGTGTCGGGGCTGGAGCGCTACTTCCAGATCGCGCGGTGCTATCGCGACGAGGACTTCCGCGCCGACCGGCAACCGGAGTTCACCCAGCTCGACGTGGAGATGAGCTTCGTCGACCAGGACGACGTGATCGCACTGAGCGAGGAGGTCATCGCGGCGCTGTGGGCACTGATCGGTGTCGAGATCGCGACGCCGCTGCCGCGGATGACCTACGCCGAGGCGATGGCGCGCTTCGGCAGCGACAAGCCTGACCTGCGGATGGGGCAGGAGCTGGTCGAGTGCACCAGCTTCTTCGCCGACACGCCATTCCGTGTGTTCCAGGCACCGTACGTCGGCGCAGTCGTGATGCCGGGGGGTGCCGACCAGCCGCGCAAGCAGCTCGACGGCTGGCAGGACTGGGCCAAGCAGCGCGGCGCGAAGGGCCTGGCCTACGTCCTCGTCGGGGAGGACGGCGAGCTCGGCGGCCCGGTCGCCAAGAACCTCTCCGAGTCCGAGCGGGCCGGCATCGTCGACCACGTCGGCGCGAAGCCCGGGGACTGCATCTTCTTCGGAGCCGGCCCGGTGAAGTCATCGCGCGCTCTGCTCGGCGCTGCACGGCTCGAGATCGGGCGGCGCTGTGGGCTGATCGACGAGGAGGCGTGGTCGCTGCTGTGGGTCGTTGACGCACCGCTGTTCGAGCCGACGGCCGAAACCACCGACGTGGCGGTGGGCTCCGGCGCCTGGACCGCCGTGCACCATGCCTTCACCTCGCCCAAGCCCGAGAGCATCGACACGTTCGACACCGATCCCGGCTCCGCGTTGGCCTACGCCTACGACATCGTCTGCAACGGCAACGAGATCGGCGGTGGCTCGATCCGTATCCACCGCGAGGACGTGCAGAAGCGGGTGTTCGCGGTGATGGGGCTGTCGGAGGAGGAGGCCGAGGAGAAGTTCGGCTTCCTGCTCGAGGCGTTCCAGTACGGCGCGCCGCCGCACGGCGGCATCGCGTTCGGGTGGGACCGGATCGTGGCCCTGCTGTCCGGATCGGACTCCATCCGCGACGTGATCGCCTTCCCGAAGACCGGAGCCGGGTATGACCCGCTGACGGGCGCCCCGGCGCCGATCACTGCGGGCCAGCGCAAGGAAGCGGGCGTCGATGCCCGGCCTGAAGGCACCACGGGTCCCTGACCACGCCATTTGGAGTTCTACACCAGGACACTGGGGTTCGAGGTGCGGCAGGACGTCCACCGTCGAGAAGTTGTCCGCAGATGGCGTGGAGTTCGTGCAGGAGCCTCCGACCGTGCCGGTGGAGCCCAAAAACCGTCAGTCAGGCGGCGGCGTGCCCGTGTTGGTAAGCGAGCTCGATGGGGGTGTCCTGGCAGGGATAGACCTCGAGCGTGATGTCGGGCAGGTCGGCGTCGGCGGGTGGGGTGCGGCCGAGGGGGCGGGTGCCGGTGTGGTCGACGAGGTAGGTGTGGCCGTGGGGGTCGTGCCAGAGGTA
>DASSKO010000057.1:0-6882 GCA_035690425.1 Nocardioidaceae bacterium | reverse complement strand
TGGTCAGCCAGGCCGAGCACGACCCGCTGGCCGCCAGCGTGCTGGTGACGCCGAGCGAGCACCTGGCCACCGCGGTGGAGGTCGAGCTCGAGCGGCAGGTGGCCGCCACCAAGCACGTCGAGCGCATCACGACCGCGCTGTCGGGCGAGCAGTCGGCGATCGTGCTGGTGCGTGACCTCGACCAGGGGCAGGACGTCGTCGACGCCTATGCCGCGGAACACCTGGAGATCCAGACCGTCGACGCCCGCGAGCGCGCGAGCCGGGTGCGCAACGCCGGAGCAGTGTTCGTGGGGCCGTTCGCCCCCGTCTCGCTCGGTGACTACTGCGCAGGGTCCAACCACGTGCTGCCGACCGCCGGCTGCGCCTGCCACTCCTCGGGGCTGTCGGTGCGCTCGTTCCTGAAGGCGGTGCAGGTCGTCGACTACTCCGAGCAGGCGCTGCGCGAGGTGGCCGGCCACGTGATGACGCTGGCGGCGGCCGAGGACCTCCCCGGCCACGGCGCCGCCGTACGCGTGCGGCTGGAGGACCGGTGACGGCGGGCGGCCTCGCCGACCTGCCCCTGCGTGCGGCCCTGCGGGGCACGACCCCCTACGGCGCCCCGCAGCTCGACGTGCCCGTGCTGCTGAACACCAACGAGAACCCCTACGGACCGAGTGAGACGGTGGTGGCCGACATCGCGGCGTCGGTGGCGGTCGCGGCGGCCGGCCTGAACCGCTATCCCGACCGGGAGGCGAGCGAGCTGCGGGAGCGCCTCGCCGACTACCTCGGGCACGGGCTGGGTGCCGCGCAGGTGTGGGCGGCCAACGGGTCCAACGAGGTGATGCAGCAGTTGCTGCAGGCCTTCGGGGGGCACGGCCGGGTCGCGATGTCGTTCGCGCCGACCTACTCGATGTATCCCGAGTACGCGCGCGACACCGAGACCACCTGGGTCACCGCCGACCGGCGCGACGACTTCACGATCGACACGGCCGACGCGGTCGCGCAGATCGAGCGCCGGCAGCCCGACGTGGTGCTGCTGGCCTCGCCCAACAACCCCACGGGTACGGCATTGCCGCTGGAGGTGGTGGAGGCGGTGTCCGACGCCGCGCCGGGCATCGTGGTCGTCGACGAGGCGTACGCCGAGTTCCGGCGAGCAGGAGTCCCGAGCGCGCTGTCGCTGCTGCCGGGCCGGCCCCGGCTCGTGGTCACCCGCACGATGTCGAAGGCGTTCGCGCTCGCCGGTGCCCGCCTCGGGTACGCCGCAGCCGACGCGGCCGTCGTCGACGCGCTGCGGGTGGTGCGGCTGCCCTACCACCTGTCCGCGGTGACGCAGGCGGTTGCCACCGCAGCCCTGCGGCACGCCGAGGAGCTGCTGGGCCGGGTGGAGGACCTGCGGGCCGAGCGCGACCGCACCGTCGGCTGGCTGCGCGACGACCTGGGCCTGCAGGCCGTGGACTCCGACGCCAACTTCGTGCTCTTCGGCCGTTTCGCCGACCGGCACGCCGTCTGGCAGGCTCTGCTGCGCCACGGTGTGCTGATCCGCGAGGTAGGCCCCGACGGCTGGCTGCGGGTGTCGATCGGCACCGGTGAGGACATGGCGGCGTTCCGCACCGCCCTGGAGCAGGAGGTGGTGGGCTGATGAGCAGGACTGCTCGGATCGAGCGGGAGACCAAGGAGTCCAAGGTCGTCGTCGAGCTCGACCTGGACGGCTCGGGTGCCTCGGAGGTCTCCACCGGCGTCGGCTTCTACGACCACATGCTCGGATCGCTGGCCAAGCACGCGCTGCTCGACCTGACAGTGCGCGCCGACGGCGACGTGGACGTCGACTCCCACCACACCGTCGAGGACGTCGCGATCGTGCTCGGACAGGCGCTGCGGGAGGCGCTGGGCGACAAGCGTGGCATCACCCGGTTCGGTGACTCGCTGGTCCCGCTCGACGAGGCGCTGGTGCAGTGCGCCGTCGACGTGTCCGGGCGGCCCTACTGCGTGCACACCGGGGAGTCGGAGGGGCAGACCTACGTGGTGATCGGTGGGAACTACGTCGGGTCGCTGACGCGGCACGTGTTCGAGACGCTGGCGCACACCGCCGGCATCGCATTGCACGTGCGGGTGCTCTCCGGCCGCGACCCCCACCACGTCGTCGAGGCCCAGTTCAAGGCGGTCGCCCGCGCGCTGCGGACGGCGGTGGCTCTGGACCGGCGGGAGACCGAGGTGCCGAGCACCAAGGGCAGCCTGTGAGGGCCGGACCGTGACGATCCTGCTGACCGCACTGGCCGGGCTGTCGGTCGGCGGCGCGATCGCGTTCTACCGCCAGCACCACCCACGCTGGATGCCGCTGCTCCTGCTGGTCGTCGGCGTACTGCTGCTGTGGGCGGCGTACGGCGTGAGCTCACCATGACCCGCCACCCGCACCTGGTGGTGCTCGACTACGGCTCGGGCAACCTGCGTTCGGCCGAGCGGGCGATGGCGCGCACCGGCGCCACGGTCGTGGTGACGTCGGACTACCACGCCGCGCTGGAGGCCGACGGTCTCGTCGTGCCCGGCGTGGGTGCCTTCGCGGCGTGCATGCGGGGGCTGCGCGGGGTCAAGGGCGACGAGCTGATCGGGCGCCGGCTGGCCGGCGGTCGGCCGGTCCTCGGGATCTGCGTCGGCATGCAGGTGCTGTTCGACCGTGGCTGCGAGCACGGCGTCGAGACGGCCGGATGCGGCGAGTGGCCCGGCAGCGTCGAGCGGTTGCAGGCCGACGTGCTTCCGCACATGGGCTGGAACACGGTCGACGTCGGGGACGGATCGGCGCTGTTCGCCGGTGTGGAGCAGGAGCGGTTCTACTTCGTGCACACCTACGCCGCCCGGGCGTGGCCCCTGGAGGTGCACCGGCCGTTCCGCGAGCCGGCCGTGCACTGGACCGGCCACGGCGGCGACCGCTTCGTCAGCGCCGTCGAGAACGGCCCGCTGTGGGCCACGCAGTTCCACCCGGAGAAGTCCGGCGACGCCGGCGCGCAGCTGCTGAGGAACTGGGTGGCCACGCTGTGACATCCCGCGTCGGCACCGGTGTTGTCCCTGGGTGCAACCGTTGGCCAGCGACATCCGTCGTACCCGTATGAGACATCTGCTGGCCCTCGTCGCGTGCACGGTCGTGATCGGGATCGCCGGGTGCGGTGCGGCCGCGCCCGACCAGGAACCACCGTCCGGCCGAACCACCGCGGCCGAGCAGACGACCGGCACCGACGACCCGACCGCGAGCGCCGACGGGCCCGTCACGGTGCGGGTGCGGGTCAGCGGCGGCATCGCCGGCATCGAGCGTCGCTACGTGGTCGACACCTCGCAGCCGCCGCAGCGGCTGTCCGAGGCCAAGCGCGACCGGGTGGCCGAGCTCGCCGGCAGTGAGGCGGTCCGGTCCTTCGCCGGCAGCCATGTCGAGCCCGGAGAGTGCTGCGACCTGATGGAGTACCGGGTCGTGATCGAGCACGCCGACGGCAGCACCACCAGGATCGTGACCAACGACGCCGACAACCCGCCGCAGGCATACGCCCAGCTGCTCTCCATCATCACCCAGGTGCGCTGATCTGGGCCGACCCGGGCAACATAGGGTTGGCGCCATGTCGAGACTCGAGCTGCTTCCCGCCGTCGACGTCGCCGGCGGCCAGGCCGTGCGGCTGGTCCAGGGGGCTGCCGGCAGCGAGACCTCGTACGGCGACCCAGCCGGGGCGGCGATGGCCTGGCAGCGCGACGGGGCCGAGTGGATCCACCTGGTCGATCTCGATGCCGCCTTCGGCCGCGGATCCAACCGGGAGCTGCTCGCCGACGTGGTGGGCCGCCTCGACGTCAAGGTGGAGCTGTCCGGTGGCATCCGCGACGACGAGTCGCTGAAGGCGGCGCTGGCCACCGGCTGCACGCGGGTCAACCTCGGCACGGCGGCGCTGGAGAATCCGCAGTGGTGCGCCCGGGCGATCGGCGAGTACGGCGAGCGGATCGCCGTCGGTCTCGACGTGCGCGGGACGACGCTTGCGGCCCGCGGCTGGACCGAGGAGGGCGGCGACCTGTTCGAGGTGCTCGAGCGGCTCGAGCGCGACGGGTGCGCCCGTTACGTGGTGACCGACGTGGCCAAGGACGGCACGCTGGGCGGGCCCAACCTCTCCCTCCTGCGCAGCGTCTGCGAGCGGACGGACCGGCCGGTGGTGGCATCGGGCGGGGTGTCCAGCCTCGACGACATCGTGGCGATCGCCGGCCTCACCGACGCCGGTGTGGAGGGCGCGATCATCGGCAAGGCGCTCTACACCGGCGCATTCGACCTGCCGCAGGCGCTCGACGTCGCCGGCCGGCCATGAGCCTGGCCGTGCGGGTCATCCCCTGCCTCGACGTCGACGGTGGCCGGGTGGTCAAGGGCGTCAACTTCCTGCAGCTGCGCGACGCCGGCGACCCGGTCGAGATGGCCAAGGTCTACGACGCCGAGGGCGCCGACGAGTTGGCCTTCCTCGACATCTCCGCCTCCGCCGACGAGCGGGCCACCACGTTGGAGGTGGTGCGGCGCACGGCCGAGCAGGTGTTCATCCCGCTGACCGTGGGCGGGGGAGTCCGTGCGGCCGACGACGTGGACACCCTGCTGCGGGCCGGCGCCGACAAGGTCGCGATCAACACCGGCGCGATCGCGCGTCCCGCGGTCATCGGCGAGATCGTGGACCGGTTCGGGTCCCAGGTGCTGGTGCTGTCGGTCGACGCCCGTCGCGCCCCGGGCATGCCGAGCGGCTTCGAGGTGACCACCCACGGTGGCCGGCGCAGCGCCGGCCTGGACGCGGTCGAGTGGGCCCGGGTCGGTGCGGAGCACGGCGCCGGGGAGATCCTGCTCAACGCGATGGACGCCGACGGCACCAAGAACGGCTTCGACCTCGATCTGATCGAGGCCGTGCGGGCGGTGGTCGGCGTACCCGTCATCGCCAGCGGGGGAGCGGGCGCGCGCGAACACTTCGCCCCGGCGATCGACGCCGGGGCCGACGCGGTGCTGGCCGCCAGCGTCTTCCACTTCGGTGACCTGCGCGTCGGCGAGGTCAAGCAGGCGCTTGCCGAGGCCGGTCACCCCGTCCGCTGACCACCGCCGGGGCCACCCGCCACACATCGGGGACAATGGCCGGGTGAACGCACACCTCGACCCGTCGATCGCCGCCCGGCTCAAGCACGACCGAGACGGCCTCGTGCCGGCGGTGGTCCAGCAGCACGACTCGCTGCAGGTGCTGATGGTCGGCTGGATGGACGACGAGGCGCTGCACCGCACGCTGACCACCGGGCGCACGACCTTCTGGAGCCGCAGCCGCGGTGAGTACTGGGTCAAGGGCGAGACCTCGGGCCATCGGCAGTGGGTCAAGCAGGTGCGGCTGGACTGCGACGGCGACACCCTGCTCGTGCTGGTGGACCAGGAGGGCGCCGCCTGCCACACCGGTGACCGCACCTGCTTCGACGCCGGCCTGCTGCAGGGTTCTGACGTGGGTGCTGCCCCGACAGCGCCCACGTCGGATCGTGTGGGCGAGGACCGAGGGTGAGGCGGCTGTTCGGGCTCAGCGTCGCCGCCGGGCTGGTCGGTGGGGCGCTGGTGATCTTGGGTGGCCGCAGCCCCTGGCGCCCCGAGGAGGTGCTCGGCGTCCCCACCGCGCCGGACGCGCACGCATCGGTCGCGGCCTCGCTGGGTGCGGTGGTCCTGCTCGGGACCCTGGTGGTGGCTGTCACCCGCGCGGCCGGCCGGAGGCTGTCCGGCGCCGTGGTCGCGCTGTCGGCTGCGGGCGCGGTCGTGGCCGTGCTCACCGCCGACGCCGACTGGGTGCCGTGGCGGGGCGCCGCGCTCGCCGGCGCCGTACTCGGGTTGGTGGCCGGGGGCCTGGCCGCGTGGCAGGGCCATCGGTGGGCGTCGATGAGCAGCAGGTACGACGCTCCGGGGGCCCGGCCGCCCCACGAGTCCGATCCGTGGAAGGCGCTCGACCGGGGCGAGGACCCGACCGTGTGAGCGGGCGCCCCACGAGATATCGTCGACCCGACCCTTTCCGTGCACGACAAGGAGCCAGCAGGCATGGCCGACAACCACGGCTCGTCTCCGGCAGCGTGGACCGCTGTCGTCATCGCGATCATCGCTATCGTGGTGGGTGGTGTCGCCTTGGTCTTCAGCCCGATCAACTGGGTGATGTTCTGGATCGGCGTCGGCCTCCTCGCCGTGGCCGGCATGGCCGGCAAGGTGATGTCGGCGATGGGCCTGGGCATCGCGATCGAGCACTCCAGCGGGCAGTCCCATGAGCAGCCCAGTGAGCAGCCCAGTGAGCAGCCCAGTGCACAGCCCGGTGAGCAGCGCGGCTGAGTGTGGCCGGTCAGCATCGGGGGCCAGTGACCGCCCTGCCGATTGGTGCCGGTCTGCATCTGGACCGGTGGTCACGCATGGTGGCGCCGCTGCTGGGCGGCGTCGGCGTGTGCGCTGCCGTCGTCGGGCTGCACCTGCGCGACCCGCACGTCGCGGGCAGCTACGGCGTCTGCCCGCTGCTGCTGCTTACCGGCTGGTACTGCCCGGGCTGCGGCGGGCTGCGAGCCCTCAACGACCTCACCCACGGGGATGTCGTGGCGGCGCTGTCGAGCAACCTGGTCGCCGTGGCTGTGCTGGCACCGGTGGCGGTGCTGGTCTGGTTCAGCTGGGCCCGGTCCCGATGGCGCGGCTGGGTTCTGTCGTCACCACTGCTCACCGCTCCAGTGGCCTGGTCGACGCTGGCGCTGCTGCTCGTGTTCGGGCTGGCGCGCAACCTGGGCGTCGGCTCCTGGCTCGCCCCCTGACCGGAAGCCTCCCGAGCGAAAGGTCCTGCCACCATGAGTGTCCTTGACGACATCATCGTCGGTGTCCGTGCCGACCTCGCCGAGCGCGAGGACGCCGCACCG
>DASSKO010000056.1:0-8165 GCA_035690425.1 Nocardioidaceae bacterium | reverse complement strand
CGGTCGGCTCGATCGTCGTACCCGTCACGCAGCGATCACTCCCGCCCGGCTCCCTGCGGCCGGCTCATTGCGGGAGGTTTCATTGCGGGAGGTTTCATCGCGGGAGGGACCCCGCCGGGCAGGTGAGGGTGCGGGTGACGTTGTCGATCGTGGCGAGCTTCTCCCGCACCGGCTCGACCTCCTCGAGGCCACCACCGACCGCGACGATGGCGTCGTAGGGACCGGTCACGGCGTCGACGAACTCGACCTGGTCGAAATCCCCCATCTCCGCAACGATCGTTTCGACGGCACCGGGATTGGTCTGCACGAGCACGTATGCGCTGGTCATGTGCGGTCCTCTCGACTGGGGCTGCGGTTGCCGCCCGAACACTTCAGGCTAACGGAGGTTTCGACGGTGCTCACAACCCCGACCGTCCACAGAGACTGACGGCGTCTGGCGCCTCCCCGGGTACGCCGATCAGCGGAGCTGGCCGACGATGTCGCGCGCGTAAGCAGCCAACGTCGTGTCCGGGTCGTCGTGCATCAGATAGATCGCGAACTGGTCGACGCCGAGCTCGGACAGCTCCGCCAGCCGGTCGACGTGGGCCGCCGCCGGTCCGAGCAGGCAGAACCGGTCAACGATGGTGTCGGGCACGAAGTCGGTGCTGGGGTTGCCGGCCTTGCCGTGGTGAGCGTAGTCGTAGCCCTGCCGGCCGGCGATGTAGTTGGTGAGCGCATGCGGCACCGGGCCGTCGACGCCGTACCGGGCTACCAGGTCGGCCACGTGGTTGCCGACCATGCCGCCGAACCATCGCAGCTGGTCGCGCTGGTGCCCGAGGTCGTCGCCGACGTACGCCGGAGCCGCGACGCAGATGGTGATCTCGGCCGGGTCGCGGCCGGCAGCGGCGGCGGCCGCACGCACCGACCCGATCGTCCAGCGGGCGATGTCGGGGTCGGCGGTCTGCAGGATGAACCCGTCGGCGGACTCCCCCACGAGCTGCAGCGCCTTCGGCCCGTAGGCACCCATCCACATCTCCAGCCGGCCGTCGCGCACCCACGGGATCTGCACGCTCGTGCCGCCGTAGTCGACCTTCCTGCCCTCGGCCAGCCCCTTGATCACGTGCATCGCCTCACGCACGGTGGCCAGGGACGCCGGCTTCTTGCCGACCACCCGCCGGGCGGAGTCGCCCCGTCCGATCCCGCAGACCGTGCGGTTGCCGTACATGTCGTTGAGGGTGGCGAACAGCGACGCCGTGACCGACCAGTCCCGGGTCTCGGGGTTGGTCACCATCGTCCCGACCTTGAGCGTCGACGTGGCCGCGAGGATCTGCGAGTAGATCACGAACGGCTCCTGCCACAAGACGACGGAGTCGAACGTCCAGCCGTGGCTGAACCCGCCATCCTCGGCGGCCCGCATCCTCTCGACCACCTGGCTCGCCGGTGGGTTCGTCTGCAGCACCAGACCGAAGTCCATGCATTCCCTCCCCTTCGTTGATGGACCGCCCCTTGAGCAGGCCTGCGTTGTGTGGCCGGCCGTGCGAGCTCAATGCAGGTACTGGTTCAGCTCCCGCTGAAGGAAGACGCCGTGGCCGGTGCGGCCCTCGAAGCTGCCGGCGTCGACGACCACCCGGCCGCGGGAGAGAACCGTGCGCACCGCACCGGTGAGCTGCATCCCCTCGTACGCCGAGTAGTCGACGTTCATGTGGTGCGTGCTCGCCGACAGGGTGTGCTGAGCGGCCGGATCGTAGACCACCACGTCGGCGTCCGAGCCCGGCGCGATGACGCCCTTGCGGGGGTAGAGCCCGAACATCCGGGCGGGGGTCGTCGAGCTCACCTCCACCCAGCGCGACAGCGAGATCTCGCCGGCGACCACGCCCTGGTGCAGCAGGTCCATCCGGTGCTCGACCCCGGGCATGCCGTTGGGGATCTTGGAGAAGTCGCCGACGCCGAGCTCCTTCTGGTCCTTCATGCAGAACGGGCAGTGGTCGGTCGAGACCACCGACAGGTCGTTGCTGCGCAGACCGCGCCAGAGGTCCGCCTGGTGCTCCTTGGGCCGTAACGGCGGCGAGGCGACGAACTTGGCTCCCTCGAAGCCCGGCCGGGCGAGGTCGTCCAACGACAGGTAGAGGTACTGCGGGCAGGTCTCGGCGAACACGTTCTGTCCGGTGTCGCGCGCCGCCGACACCGCGGCCAGCGCCTGCGAGGCGGACAGGTGCACGATGTAGAGCGGTGCG
This sequence comes from Nocardioidaceae bacterium, assembly GCA_035690425.1. Classification (GTDB taxonomy): domain Bacteria; phylum Actinomycetota; class Actinomycetes; order Propionibacteriales; family Nocardioidaceae; genus DASSKO01. Next base: position 5,952 of record DASSKO010000056.1, on the reverse strand, counting down.
CCGGTCACCTGCGCCAGGGCGATCGCGCGGCTCGTCGCCTCGCCCTCGAGCTCGGGCGGACGCGAGATCCCGTGGTTGACCGGGTCGGTGCGGCCCTCGCTCAGCGCCTGGGCAACCAACTCGTCGATCGCGATGCCGTTCTCGGCATGCATCATGATCGTGGCCCCGACGCCGCGCGCCTTCTGCATCGCTCGCAGGATCTCGCCGTCGGTCGCATAGAACACGCCCGGGTAGGCCATGAACATCTTGAAGCTGTTGACTCCGGCGTCGACGCAGGCCTCCATCTCCTTCAGCGAGGCGTCGTTGACGTCGGAGACGATCATGTGGAAGCCGTAGTCGATCGCGCAGTTGCCGTCGGCCTTGTCGTGCCACTTGTCCATGGTCGCGAGCAGCGACGTGCCCTTGGCCTGCACCGCGAAGTCGATGATCGTGGTGGTTCCGCCCCAAGCGGCCGCCGTGGTGCCGGTCTCGAACGTGTCGGCGGAGAAGGTGCCGCCGAACGGCATCTCCATGTGGGTGTGCGCGTCGATGCCACCCGGCAGCACGTACATGCCGGTGGCGTCGATCACCCGGTCCGCGCCCGTGGCCCAGTCGGCCGCCAGCGCAGACGACGAGTCGGCGACCGCGGCGATCCGCTCGCCCTCGATCAGGACGTCGGCCGTCGCCGAGCCGGTCGCGCTGAGGACGGTGCCGCCCTTGATGACGGTGCTCATGCGCAGCCCTCCTTACGGTGCGGTGAGCGGGTCGTAGGTGTCCGGCCGCCGGTCGCGGTAGAACGCCCACAGGTCGCGGACCTCCTGCAACTGCCCCATGTCGAGGTCGCGTACGACGACCTCGTCGTCGGTGTCGGACGCTGCGTCGCCGATGAGCTGCCCGCGCGGGTCGGCGAAGTAGGTCTGCCCGTAGAAGTCGTTGTCACCAAGGGGCTCGGTGCCGACGCGGTTGATCGCCCCGACGAAGTACTCGTTGGCGACCGCGGCCGCCGGCTGCTCGAGCCGCCACAGGTGCTGGGAGAGGCCGCGGCTGGTCGCCGACGGGTTGAAGACGATCCGCGCGCCCGCGAGCCCGAGCGCACGCCAGCCTTCGGGGAAGTGCCGTTCGTAGCAGATGTAGACGCCGATCCGGCCGACCGCGGTGTCGAACACCGGATACCCGAGGTTGCCGGGGCGGAAGTAAAACTTCTCCCAGAACCCCTTCACCTGCGGGATGTGGTTCTTGCGGTGGATGCCGAGATAGCTGCCGTCGGCGTCGATGACCGCCGCGGTGTTGTAGTAGACACCGGGCTGCTCCTCCTCGAACATCGGCACGATCAGCACCACGCCGTGCTGCGCCGCCACCTCCTGCATCAGCTTGGTGGTCGGGCCGTCGGGGATCCGCTCGGTGTAGGAGTAGAAGTCGGCGTCCTGCACCTGGCAGAAGTACGGGCCGTAGAACAGCTCCTGCAGGCAGACGACCTGGGCACCCTGCGAGGCCGCGGTCTGGATGTGGTCGACGGCGGCTTTGACCATCGACTCCTTGTCACCGGTCCAGCGCTGCTGCACCAAGCCTGCCCTGACGATCTCTGACAACGTAGCTCACCTCGCGGTCGTGGAGTGGTTCTGACCCTAGAGGGCGGCGCCCCGCTCGTCACGGGATTCCACGCGACGAGATGGCGCGCACGGCCCGCGGAGGTGCACAGTGGGGGTGACTCGAGGGTGGTCCGGGGGTCATGACGAGGAGGGATCGATGGGGCACGGAGATTCGCTGCACGAGAGTCCGTCGCAGGGGGATCTGCTGCGGCGGCACCGAGCGGTGCTGCCGAGCTGGCTGGCGCTCTACTACGAGCAGCCGATCGAGATCACCGAGGGCAACGGCCGGCACGTCACCGACGCCGACGGCCGGACCTATCTCGACTTCTTCGGCGGCATCCTCACCAACGGACTCGGGTACGGCGTACCCGAGGTGTCCGATGCGGTGCGGGCCCAGCTCGACACCGGGGTCGTGCACACCTCGACGCTGTACCTGGTCCGCAAGCAGGTCGAGCTGGCCGAGCGGATCGCTGAGCTGTCGGGCATCGAGGATGCCAAGGTCTTCTTCACCGGGTCGGGCACCGAGGCCAACGAGGCCGCGTTGATGCTGGCGACGCAACTGCGCCGCAGCAACCAGATCCTGGCGCTGCGCAACTCCTACCACGGTCGCGCGTTCGCCACGGTCGGCATCACCGGCAACCGGAGCTGGTCGGCATCGTCGCTGTCCCCGGTCAACGTGAGCTACGTGCACGGCGGCTATCGCTACCGCAGCCCGTTCCGCGACCTCTCCGACGCCGACTACATCGCGGCCTGCGTCGACGACCTGCGCAACATCATCGAGACGACCACCGCCGGCGACGTCGCGTGCATGATCGCCGAGCCCATCCAGGGCGTCGGCGGGTTCGCCGTGCCGCCCGACGGGATGTTCGGCGCGATGAAGGACGTCCTCGACGAGTACGGCATCCTGCTCGTCTCCGACGAGGTGCAGACCGGCTGGGGCCGCACCGGGGAGCACTACTGGGGAATGCAGGCACACGGCGTCACACCGGACGCGATGACGTTCGCGAAGAGCCTCGGCAACGGCATCGCGATCGGCGGCGTGGTCGCTCGTGCGGAGCTGATGGACTGCCTGACCGCCAACTCGATCTCCACCTTCGGCGGCAACCCGGTGGCGACGTCCGCGGCGCTCGCCGTGCTCGACTACATCCGTGACCACGACCTGCAGGCCGCGTGTGCGGACCTCGGCAGGCGGATCCTGGACGGGCTCCGCGCCGCCGGCGAGAAGTACGACGTCATCGGTGACGTGCGCGGCAAGGGGCTGATGATCGGTGTGGAGCTGGTCGAGCCCGGCGGCGCGCCGAGCCCCCGGGCGGCGACCGGCGTGCTGGAGGCGTGCAAGGCTCGCGGCCTGCTGATCGGCAAGGGCGGGCTATACGGCAACGTGCTGCGGCTGGCTCCTCCGATGACGCTGACCACCGACGAGGCCGACGAGGCGATCGGCATCCTGACCGAGTCGCTCGCGGTTGTCGACGAGGAGATGATGGCATGACTCAGCCACAGCGGATCACGCACTGGATCGGCGGCAAGCGGTGGGACGGGCCGCCGGCCGATCGTGCCGGGGATGTCTACAACCCCGCGACCGGCGCCGTCACCGGGCGGGTCGACTTCGCCACCGAGGCGCTGGTGCACGACGCCGTATCGGCCGGCGCGGAGGCGTTCACCGGGTGGCGCAACACCTCCATGGCCCGCCGCGCCAACGTGATGTTCGCCTTCCGCGAACTGCTGCACGCACGCACCGACGAGTTGGCCGAGATCGTCACCTCCGAGCACGGCAAGGTCCGGTCCGACGCAGCCGGCGAGGTGCAGCGGGGACTGGAGGCCGTGGAGTACGCGTGCGGGCTCCCGCAGCTGCTCAAGGGCGGCTACAGCGAGAACGCCTCGACCAACGTCGACGTCTACTCGATGCGGCAGCCGCTCGGTGTCGTCGGCGTGATCTCGCCGTTCAACTTCCCCGCGATGGTTCCGCTGTGGTTCCTGCCGAACGCGCTCGCCTGCGGCAACGCCGTCATCCTCAAGCCGAGCGAGAAGGACCCGTCGGCATCGCTGTTCCTCGCCGAGCTGTTCGCCGAGGCCGGTCTGCCCGACGGTGTTCTCAGTGTGGTGCAGGGTGACAAGGTCGCGGTCGACGCGATGCTGGAGCACCCGACGGTCAAGTCGGTGTCGTTCGTCGGCTCGACACCGGTGGCACGCCACATCTACGAGACTGGCACCCGGCACGGCAAGCGGGTGCAGGCGCTCGGCGGTGCGAAGAACCACATGGTGGTGCTGCCCGACGCCGACCTCGACCTGGCCGCCGACGCCGCGGTGTCCGCTGGGTTCGGCTCGGCCGGCGAGCGGTGCATGGCGGTGTCCGCGGTGGTGGCGGTCGAGCCGGTCGGTGACGAGCTGGTGGCCAAGATCCGGGAGCGGATCGACCGACTGCACGTAGGCGACGGCATGCGCGACGGCTGCGACATGGGGCCGCTGATCACGGCCGAGCACCGTGACCGGGTGGCGTCGTACCTGGCTGCCGGCGTCGATGCCGGTGCGACGCTGGCCACCGACGGGCGCGGGCACCAGGTCGACGGCGACGCCGACGGCTTCTGGCTCGGGCCCAGCCTGCTCGACCACGTCAGTCCGGACATGTCGGTCTACACCGACGAGATCTTCGGCCCCGTGCTGTCGGTGCTGCGGTGCGCCACCTACGACGATGCGCTGGAGCTGGTCAACGCCAACCCGTACGGCAACGGCACCGCGATCTTCACGGACGACGGCGGCGCGGCGCGGCGATTCCAGCACGAGGTCGAGATCGGCATGGTTGGGGTCAACGTGCCCATCCCGGTGCCGGTGTCCTACTACTCCTTCGGTGGGTGGAAGGACTCGCTGTTCGGCGACTCGCACGCCTACGGACCCGACGGCATCCGGTTCTTCACCCGGGAGAAGGTCGTCACCAGCAGGTGGCTCGACCCCTCGCACCGCGGCGTGGACCTCGGCTTCCCGCAGAACCGCTGACGCAGCCGCCTGGCCGGGGCGTCGACCACGTAGCATCAGGGATATGGGAATGCCGCAGTTCAACGGGTTGACCGTCTGCTTGCAGGTGGGACCGACAGACGAAGCTCTGCATTTTTACGAGGATCTCTTCGGTCGTAGTCCCGACTTCAGCACTCACGCGGACTTTCACGAATGGGAAATCTCCGCCGGTGGTTGGATCCAGATTTCAACAGACAACGAGTCGCCGCAGGTTCTGCCGGGCCGGCTCCGGTTCGACGTTCCCAGCATTAGAGAAGCCATGGCGGGACTCGCGGATCTCGACGTAGCGATCACCGAGTCCTTCACCCTTCCGGGCGTTGTCTCGATCGCGGAGTTCGAAGACCCATGGGGCAACAAGCTGGGCATCTATGAAGACTTGGCCAGCACATCAGAAGCTCCGGTGTACGGAGGAAGCTCAAGCGATACGTCCCAATACCTGCCGATTGCGTGACCGGACGTCTCGTCGGGTGAGCGACATCGCGCTTGGCCGCACCACGTCCGGAGAGCTCGTCGCCGAAGCCGAGCTGAGCGCCGACTCCACCGGCGCCGCGGCCGTCGTCGAGGCCGTCGTCGAGGCCGCCAAGGAGCACGGCGCGTCCCTTCTCTGGGTGCATGGTGGCGACCTGGCCGCGGCCGGCTTCACTGCTACACCTGGCTTCGTGCGACTCCACGCCGAGCACGTGCTCGGCGTACCCACATTGACGGCACCGCCGCCGGAGGCTTACGGGCCGCTGCTGGCGCGCTGCCATCTCGGTCTTTGGGGACACCACTACGTCGACGCCGAAACTGCCAGGCCGCCGCCCGGTTGCACGGTGCTCGCGCTCCAGGACGCCACCGGGTACGTCGGGATGTGCCGACTCTGGGCCGGTGAGCGACGAGTCGACGGACCCGGTGTCGTGCCCGGGTCACGGACGTCGGAGCGCTATCTGCAACTGCTCGTCGCGGCGTGCGGAGTGCTCGGCGACGGCCCGGTCGAGGTGCAGACATGGGGCGACACCCCCGACACCATTGCGGCGTATGAATCTCTCGGGTTCGAGGTCGTGGAGCACCGGCGCGGTTGGGAGCTGCGGCTGTAGCGCATCGGCGCCTACTCGCGTCGGCGGCCTCCTCGCGTTGCAGGCGCGAGGGTCTACTCGGGTTGTGGTGGTGGGTCGGGGTCGCTGTCGGTGTGCGGCCGGTGACTGGCCGGCGCTTCACCACGCCGGTTGAGGGGTTTGAGTAGGTCGGGGATGGGCCGTTGTGGTCGGTTGGGGTTGTCCCAGTCCCAGGCTGTGGCGTCTGGCCATGGGTCCAGCGGGAGCTGGGCGGTGGTGGCGGTCAGGGCGGTGTCGGGGTTGGGGATGGTGCGGCCGAGGGGGTCGCGGAAGACGAACAC
>DASSKO010000055.1:0-31918 GCA_035690425.1 Nocardioidaceae bacterium | reverse complement strand
AAGTGCATCGGCGGCTTGGCCCGGGCGACGGCCAGGAACGGTCGGGCCAGGAGGCCGACGGCCGCCGCGTACACCAGGAACCCGGCGCCCGCGACCGGGCGCACCCCCAGCAGGCAGCCGGCCACCACGAGGAGGATGCCGGCCAGCAGCACCGGCAGTGCCCGCCGCGCCGCCTGCTCGGCACCCTCGGCGATCCGCGTGCGCAGCATCGTCGGCCACAGCGTGACCAGCGTGCCGAGGACGGTGATGCCCATCCAGCCGAGCACGTTCACGGCGACGTGGGCGACCATCACCCGCTCGTGCCACTCGTCGGACAGGCCGCGCACCATCAGCACGCCGAACAGCGCGCCCAGGGGCAGCAGCGCCGCCGAGGCGACGTAGTAGCGCACGGTGACCGCGAACCGCGACCCCAGCGCCTTGCGGAGCTGGCCGAGCAGCGAGGCCGCGTGCCAGCCGGCCGCGAGGGCGACGGCCGCGCCCCCCGCGGCGGCGACCTGCCACTGGCCGGCCAGGACGCCCGCGACCACGACGACCGCGCCCCCGTTGCAGAGCACCAGCCTGACCCCGCGGTTCCGGTACGACGCCCCGGTCGGCGCGTTGTGCAGCAGGGCGTCGGCGAAGTGCTGGCTCCACACCAGGATCGAGTGGGTGACCGCGCCGAGCAGCAGCAGGTGGAAGAGCAGCCACCGCGGAGCGGTCACTTCGCGATGCACGAGGGCGACCACGACCACGGCCAGCAGCCAGAGGAGCGCGGGGAGGTCGCGCAGCGGCGCGAAGCCCTTGCGGGTGCCGATCTCCGCCGGACGGGTGCCGAGCCTCATGCTGCCCTCCCGGCGACCTCGAGCCGGGCGCGGCGGCGGCGGCGCGCGAGGGTGACCACCGACCAGGCCGCCAGGGCGAAGAACAGCAGCAGCGCGGCGACGTTCAGCGTGCCGCCGACCTGCCAGGCCAGGTGCACTCCCATCGCGTCCCCGAGCCAGAGCCGCACCGCCAGGGAGAGGTGCAGCAGCACCAGCGGCACCCAGAGCACCGGGCGGTAGGGCAGCGGCCGCCGCAGCACCGCGGGCAGGATCACCGGCGCGTGCGCCATGATCATCGACATCGTGAAACCGAGGAACACGGCGTGGATGACCACGTCGTACGCCGCCCCGCCGGCTGGTGGGCCACCGATCAGCCAGGTGCCGCCGGCGACCGCGAGCCAGAGGTAGCCGGCCAGCATGTTGACGGCCATGAACCGCGCCAGTCCACTCGCTCGGATGGTACGGCGGGCCACGTCATGAGACCCGAGCCAGCCGACAAGGACGAGAACTGCCAGGCCCAGTATCGGGAGCCCGACTGGTGGCCACAGCAGCGAGGCGACCACACCGGCGGCCAGTCCGGTGGACAGGGCGACGAGCGTCCGGCCCGCTGCCGGGCCCATGGTGAGCCGCGCCAGCTCCAGCCGTTCACCGCCGACCGTCAACACGATGAACCCGACCAGCCACGGCAGCAGCACCGGGACCGCGACACCGCCGAGCCACATCATCAGCGCGCCGGCAGCGAGCACGGCACCGAGCGCCTGCACCAGCACGGCAGCGTCGCGCTGCCGGCGCCACAACGCCACGTAGACACCGACCAGGGCGATCGCTCCGCCCAGCAGGGAACTCGTGCCCACCGGCAACGGCGCCGGGGAGACCAGCAGCAAGCCACCCAGGCCGAGCAGCACCGGGGCGGCATAGCCGAGGCGGCTCCGCGACGCGACCCCCCGCTCCAGTGCGACCAGAGCGCCGACGAACCCGAACACCAGCAGCATCCCGTGCACGGCCGGCAGCCGATCCGGCGAGACGGGCGCGGGCAGCCCGAGCAGCAGCAGCGCCGCGTCCAGTCCGGCGAAGAGGGCGACGCCCGCAGGCGCCAAGAGTGCCGCCGGCCACGGCGGCACACCGTGGGCCGACCGTGCGGGAGTCTCCGCGGAGGCAGACCAAGATTTCTCCGACACGGGACTCGTTTTCACGATCACTATTGTAATAAACTTGATGGTACGTCGCTACCGAGCCGGAAAGGTCTTCCGATGAACCACCTCGTGATCGCCTCGAATGAGGCGGATGCCCGTGCCGCCACCGCCGTGGAACAGCACCATGCCGAGATGACCGGCACGCTCACGCTGCGAGTGGAGGCCCTGCTCGCTGCCACCTCCCACGGCGATGCGGCAGCGGTGCACGCGGCACTGGCCGAGGTGGTGGCCTGGTGCGAACAAGACCTGGTGCCGCACGCGCTCGCGGAGGAGGAGTCGCTTTATCCGGTCGCGCATGGCAGGGACGAGGGGCGGCTGCTCGTCGACTGCATGCTCGCCGAACACCGGGAGATCACCGACCTGGTCCGTCAGCTGTCCACCAGCACCGACATGGTCCGCGCGGCCGCGGTTGCCCACGCTCTGTTGGTGATGTTCACCAGCCACCAGGGCAAGGAGAACGAGCTGTTGCTGCCGCTGCTGCTGGCCGCTCCGGATGTCACCGTGGCCGATCTGCTCGGGCAGTTGCACGGCGCGCTCGGCGCTGATTCCGACGCCGACGCCGACGCCGACGCCGACGCCGGCCGGGGCGAGGCTGGCTGCGGTGATCACAGCTGCAGTTGCGGGGAGGTGGACGGCCCCGGATATCCCGAGCTGGACGCCCGGACCGTGCCGCACGCGATCCGGCATGCCACCATCTTCGGTGCGCTGGACTCGGTGCCGGCCGGCGGTGGCATGGTCCTCACGGCCCCGCACGACCCGCTTCCGCTGCTGGCGCAGGTGGAGCAGCGCGCACCCGGCGTCTTCGAGGTGGCCTATCTCCAACGAGGCCCGGAGGCGTGGCGGCTGCGCTTCCGCCGGGCGGCGGTCTGACCAGTCGGTGGGGCAGGCACGCGGTGGGCGGAGAGGAGCGACGTAGTGAACGACTCGGTGGACTTGACCGTCCAGGAGTGCCGTGCGCTGCTGGCCGATGCCACGGTAGGTCGGGTAGCGCTGTGCACACCGGCGGGGCCCCGGATCGTGCCGGTGAGCTACGTGCTCCACGACGACGCCATCATCTTTCGCACTGCTGCCTACACCGAGCTCGGCACCTACGGCCGCGGCAGTGAGGTCGCGTTCGAGGTGGACCGGCTCGACGAGGGCAACCACCGCGGATGGAGCGTCGTCGCGGCCGGCGGCGTGGTCGTCATCGACGACCCTGACGAGGTGGCCGAGATTCGCGCCGCTCATGAGCCGGCGCCCTGGGTGGCTGGGCAGCGCCACCTGTACTGCAGGCTCCAGTGGAGGACGCTCACCGGCCGGAGGGTCGGACGATGATGCTCCACGGCGTGGCCGCCGAGACCAGCGGCACTCGTGGGACGTGGTGCCGCCACAGGTTGACGGCGTAGTCGACACCGGGTCCAGTGTGCTCGGCCAGGCGCCGGTGAGCTCAGGTCGCCCGCACGATGGTGTGCGCTCCCCCCGACGTCTCTGCCGGCAAGGACCAGCCGTAACGCCGAGTCGTCCGGGCCTCGACCTCGTATCGCAGCCAGTGCACATCCGCGGCCCGGTCGCTGATCAGGCACACCTCCCCGCGGTCGGGCAGATCGCGCAGGGCCTCGAGCAGCCGCTGACGGCGTGCGTAGTAGTCCAACCCGCGCAGGTCCACCGGCGCTGGGCCTGCGAGGCTCGCCCCGGGCCTGAGCCGTGATGCTGGGCGTGCCACGTCCTTGCCGAGGGCCACCGTGTTCATGGCTTGCTCACCAGGGTCGGTCCGGCAGATCGGGGACGGGGCGCAGTGGCCGGCCGTGGTCGGCGCGACGGCGAGATGGCCAGCTGTCGGAGAGCGTTCGGCCCGACCAGGGTATCCAACCTGGTGGCAAGCGTGAGTGCGACGCTGCCGCCGAGCTCGAGCCACTCCTCCTGCCATCGGCGCATCCGGCGATACGCCTGCGTGGTGATCGGGCCGTGCTGGGACGTCACTGCATAACCGAAGTCCCGGATCGGGTCGCTGGTGCGCCGCCCCTGCGCGAACGCCGGCGGGAGCAGCCGGCGGAGCACCTCCGGGTCACCGATGTCTTTGCCGTCCACCCAGTAGGCGTGAAACAACAGCGGGCGAACGAGGTCCGCGACGCCGGCGCCGTACGCCTCGGCATAGGCCGCCGCGGCGGCCGCAGGGTGCGGCAGGAACCGCGGCACCGTCGCGGGGAACGTCTCCCCGCCCTGCAGCAGGGCGCGCACCGTGCCGACCTCGGCGGCCCGCGTGTTTCGTGCGGAGGTCTGCAGATGAATTCCCGCCCGCGGCAGCCGTGGCCGGTGCTCGACCGCGCGCCAGTCCGGCACCGGGCCCCCCGCGGCGATGAGCCCGTCGACCCGCAGGCTCGCCAGGTAGCAGGCCGGGCAGGTGAAGTCGGCGTAGACGATGGCGCTCATGGGGTGCCCCCTGTCGGGCCGGTAGGGCCGACGATCTCGGGATGGTCGCCGAGGACGGTGGCAAGGTCTACCCCCGCCTCAGTCAGGGCCGGCAGCAAGAGCCGGTCCTCCTGCTCGATGCGGACATCGCACAGCACGACCAGTGCGCTGGCTGCCGCGGCGGCATCCATGCCATCGGTGGTTTGCGCGACCTCGTCGATCAGGGCGCGGACCATCCGGTGCTCGTCCTCCATCGCACGGGCCAGCAGTTGGATCGGCGCGGCGGCGGCTGCTGTGTACAGCAGACTCTCTTCCGCTTCAACATGGGGAAGCAGGTCGGTGCGCAAGAAGTCGACGAGCTCGCGCCGTGGTTCCTCGTGCGGTCGGTGCCGCGCGACGGCGTCGATCAACGCGTCTGTCCGTTCCGTCAGCCGGGTCCGTAGCTGAGCGTGATGCGCCTCGACGGCGGCAGCCGCGGGGCTGATGGGATCGATGGTGGTGGTCATCGGAGCCTCCTGCCAAACCATTGTTCTGACTATTACTTGTTTTTACAGCATAGTTAGGGAAAACTGCAAGGTGTGAGTCACCACATCTCAGCCCCAGTGGATCCCCAGGCGCACCGCGTGCTCGCCGGGGTCAGCCGCGTGCATGTGCTCGAGACGCTGCGCGCACAGGACCGCCCGATCACGGTTGCCGACGTCGCAGGTCGGGTCGGACTTCACTCGAACACCGTGCGGCTGCACCTGGACCACCTGGTCGACGCGGGGCTGGCCACGCGCAAACCCGAGGAACGTGGCCGGCCCGGACGCCCCCGGCTCGTCTATGCCGCCACCAGCCCCGAGCCAGACGGCTACCGGCTGTTGGCCGAGGTCCTGGCCGGCGGACTGGGGGAGACCGCGGTCGAGCCGGAGAAGACCGCCACCGAGGTTGGGCGCGGCTGGGGGCGCGCTTTGGCTCGCGGCGCTGGCTCGCCACCGGGCGACGGCGGCCGCACCGATGAGGCGGCGACCGCGCAGGTGGTCTCGCTCCTCGACGACATCGGGTTCGCCCCGCACCCGACCGACACGGGAACAACCATCGAGCTGCACCGATGCCCGTTCCTCCAGGTGGCCGAGAAGCACTCGGAGGTCGTGTGCAGCATTCACCTCGGACTCATGCAAGGCGCCTTCACCGAGTTGGGCGCCGCCGTGCAGACCACCCGGCTCGAGCCATTCGCCGTACCAGGACTCTGCCTGGCGCAGTTGGACCGCACTGAGCCTGCAAGCAAGGAGAGGAAGCCGGAATGACCTATGTGATCGGCCAACCCTGCATCGATGTGGTGGATCGTGCCTGCGTCGAGGAGTGTCCTGTCGACTGCATCTACGAGGGTGCTCGGGCCTTGTACATCCACCCGGACGAATGCGTCGACTGCGGTGCCTGCGAGCCGGTCTGTCCAGTGGAAGCGATCTACTACGAGGACGACCTCCCGGAGGCATCCGTTCCGTTTCGCCAAGACAACGAGCGCTTCTTCACCGAGCCGCTCCCCGGACGGGGTGAACCCCTGGCCTCGCCCGGCGGGGCCGCCAAACTCGGCCGGATCGGCGTCGACACCGAGCTCGTCGCCTCACATCCGCCGGCCGACGATCCGCAGTGATGTGTGGCGCGAGCGCGTCGGCACCGTCGTGCGTGCTCCGCGACGGACGCGACGCGACGGGATCACGGTTGGTGCTTGTCTGCGCGCCCGTCCTCGGTCAGGTGCGCGACACACAGCGACGGTTCGACGAACGGCAGCAGCTTGCTCGCCGTCACCGGGGCGCGCATCTCGGCCAGCGCGCCCTGCATCAGGCCCAAGTGGACGGAGCAGGCCACCTCGCGGTGCTCGGACGCGACTTCCAGAAAGGGACAGTGCCGCAACAGAATCTGCTGGTGCCCCCCGGGCTTCGCGAGCTCGGGAACGAAACCGACGTCATCCAGGATGCGCAGCAGCTCGGTGACGGCCTCGTCCCAGTCGGTGTGGCGGTAGGGGCCCGGACGTTCAGTCAGATAACGCCCCCACGTCCGGCCCGCCTCGGCGGCGGCCGTAGCAGCATCCGGCACCGTGCTCGCCACGAAACTGGCGAGGATCTCCGCCAAGAGCTGATAACTGCGTCTGTCGCCATGCGTGCCCGGGCGGGCGACGGCGGTGAACGTCAGCCGCGGCCTGCCCGGCTCAGTCCGCTCTTCTACCCGACGTTCGACCACACCGTCCGCGACCAGCCGCTCCAGATGAAAGCGAATGGTGTTCGCGTGCAGCCCGACCTCGTCCGCGAGCTCCTGCACGCCGAGACCGGAGGGAGCCTGCCGCAAGACCTGCAAGATGCGCAGCCGACTGGCGCCGGCGCGTGGTCCACTGTCCGCGGCCGCGTCGACCCAGGTGTCTTCCACAGGAGGCATTCCTACAGGATAGTTGTGAGAACCCGGTCTGCTCGGAGGAAATCCGCGACGATCTCGTGCCACAGTGGACCGGGTGAGCACGGCTCAGATCATTACCGCGCGCACGGTGCCGCTCGGCGGCCCGCGTGCCATGAACGTCCGACGTACCCTCCCGCAACGAGAGCGGTCGCTCATCGGCGCCTGGTGCTTCGCCGACCACTACGGACCAGACGACGTCGCCGGCACGGGTGGCATGGATGTGCCCCCGCACCCGCACACCGGCCTGCAGACGGTCAGTTGGCTGTTCACCGGCGAGATCGAGCATCGCGACAGCAGCGGTGTCCAGGCCATCGTCCGGCCCGGTGAGCTCAACCTGATGACCGGTGGGTACGGCATTGCTCACTCCGAGGTGTCCACGCCCGCGACGACCACTCTGCACGGCGTCCAGCTCTGGGTCGCACTGCCCGACCACGCGCGGAGCGTCTCACGTGGCTTCGCTCATCACGTCCCAAAGGTGACCAGGCTGGAGGGAGGTAGCGCTCGGGTGTTTCTCGGTGCACTGGGCGGGGACACGTCCCCAGTGCCGACCTTCACGCCACTGCTCGGCGCGGAAGTCGTCCTCGATGCTCAGGCAGAGGTGACCCTCGAGGTGGAGAGCGGCTTCGAGCACGGCGTGCTCGTCGACGTCGGATCAGTCCGGCTCGGCGACGTGCACCTGAACCGCACCGCGCTCGGCTACGTCGGTTCCGGCACCGATCACCTGGTCCTCACCAACGTGACCGACCGACCGGCCCGGGTGATCGTGCTCGGCGGCGAGCCGTTCGAGAACGAGATCGTGATGTGGTGGAACTTCGTGGGTCGCTCCCACGACGAGATCGTCGCCTTCCGGGAGGCGTGGGAGCAGCAGTCCGAGCAGTTCGGGAACGTCGAGGGTTACGGTGGGCAGCCGCAGCGCCTGCCCGCACCAGCGCTGCCGAGGGTCCGGATCAAGCCGCGACTCAGCCCGCCAGGCCCTGGCGACCGGAGTGCGTGGGGGTGACCCAGCACGCTGGCTGCTTCGTCCGGTCTTCACCTGCGGCTCGCAGCAGGCGCCGCGCGACGCGTCAGGCGGCGAGCAGCTCGTCGATCTGGCCCATCGCGGCGCTGGCCCCTTCGACGGCTCCCATCTCGAGCACCTTCTGCAGCTCGTCCGCGGTGGCGTAGGTCGACGTGGTCACCATCCGGGTGCCGCCCTCGTGGGGCGTCAGCTCCGCGCTGTTGTGGGCGACGGGCGCTCCTTCGACCGGGTTGCCCTCGGCGTCGGCGAACCCGTCGTCGTACTGTAGGCGGTGCGGCGGCTCCACGACGGTCACCCGCCACCAGCCGTGGAACTTCTCGCCGTCCGGGCCGGTCATGTAGTAGGCGACACTGCCACCCGCGGCGAGGTCGTGCTCCACGACGGTCGCTGGATGGGTCGGCGGCCCCCACCACGTCTCCAGCTGGCGCGGGTCGGCCCAGATCTGCCAGACGCGCTCGACCGGGGCGGCGAACTGTGCGGTGATGGTCAGCCGGTGGTTGTCGAGGTCCTTCTCGACGTCGATGACGGGCATGGTCAGTCTCCTTCTGAGGTGGTGTCCGGCTGCCTCGGGCCGAGCAGCTGGTCGATCCGGGCCACGCGCCCGCGCCAGACGGTCTCGTACTCGGTGAGCATCGAGGCCACTGAACGAATCGCCTCCACGTCGCCGGTCGCGAGCTGTTCGCGGCCGCTGCGGCGTTTGGTGAGCAGGCCCGCACGTTGCAGGACGGTGACGTGCTTCTGCACGGCCGCGAAACTCATGTCGTACTTCGTGGCGAGCGTCGTGACCGAGTGCTCGCCGGCCAGCACGCGGCGCAGGATGTCGCGCCGGGTCCGGTCGGCGAGGGCGTGGAAGAGGGCGTCCGCCCGGTCCTCGCCGACGTCGCTCACCAGGTAAATGTACAACCGATAGGTTGTATGTTGTCAAGGTCTGTCGGTGCTCTGTGGTCGGATGGACTCATGGACCCGCTGGTAGCCGATGCCGAGCAGGAGTTGCGCGTCCTCTCGACTGCGCTCACCGACCCGCACGCGAGTGAATGCCTGCTCTGCTACGTCTACCGCATGCTGGAGTACGGCTGCACCGGATTGCGCTGGGCGGGCCGCTACCGCGATCTGCGGGCGCCGCGCGCGACCGCGTTGGAGCGGCGACTGGGGCGGACGGGCGGCTACTGCGACTGCGAGATCTTCCTCAACGGCTACGAGCTGGCACCAGAGCTCTGGGTTCCGTCCGAGGAGTACGTCGAGGACAGCGTCACCTACCAGACCGATCCGTCCTACCCCGATCCCATTCCGGCGTGTCGTGGAGTGCGCCGGGGGTCGACCCAGAGCTGCCGGCTGTGGATCCGACAGCGGCGCAGGTAGTGTTCGGACAGGGCGAATCCCGAAGCCGTCATCGCGGACGGAGGGCCGACGACAGGCATACTGCTGCCATGTCGCTCGATGCCGATGTGTGTGTCGTCGGGGGTGGCCCGGCAGGGATGATGCTGGGCTTCTTGCTCGCCCGTGATGGCGTGTCCACCGTCGTGCTGGAGAAGCACGGCGACTTTCTGCGCGACTTTCGCGGGGACACCGTGCATCCCTCCACGCTGGACGTGATGGACCAGCTGGGCCTCGGCCAGGCCGCCGCCGACGTCCCTCACCGGGACGTCGCCGAGCTGCGGATGACCTTCGCCGACGGGACCTACCGGGTCGCCGACTTCAGCCGGCTGCGCGGGGCGCATCCCTACATCCGGTTCATGCCGCAGTGGGACTTCTTGAATATCCTCGCCAACGCCGCGGAGGCGCTGCCGAGCTTCCGCCTCCTGCGGCGCCACGAGGTGGTCGACGTGATTCGCGAGGACGGCGTGGTTCGAGGCGTGCGTGCCGAGACGCCGACCGGACCGGTCGAGGTGCGCGCACGGCTGACCGTGGCCGCCGATGGACGCGGCTCAGTGGTGCGCGCGCACGCCGGGCTACGGGTGCGCGAGTACGGCGCGCCGATGGACGTGCTGTGGTTCCGCGTCGGCCGCGATCGTGATGACGCCGAGGGGCTCGACATGCATCTCGGGCCGCGGAGGCTGATGCTCGCGATCGACCGCGGAGAGTACTGGCAGATCGCCTACGTCGTCGCCAAGGGTGACGACGAGCGATGGCGTCAGCGCCCGATCGAGGATCTCCGACGCTCGGTCGCCGACCTCGTCCCCACGTTGGGCCGGCACGTGAGCGAGGTGCAGAGCTGGGCCGACGTACGCACGCTCACCGTGCGCATGGACCGACTCCGACGCTGGCATGCCCCGGGACTGCTGTGCATCGGAGACGCCGCCCACGCCATGTCGCCCGTCGGAGGAGTCGGCATCAACCTCGCGATCCAGGACGCCGTGTGTGCAGCGCGGGTGCTGACCGAACCGCTGCGCGCCCATCGGCTCGACTCGCACGTCCTGGCGTCGGTCCAGGCGCGCCGCGCCCTTCCGACGATGGGCACCCAGCTCGGGCAACGGCTCGCGCAGCGCTTCCTCGTCGGCCCGGTCCTGGCCGGCGAAGCACCCGTCCGCGCCCCCGCCCCGATGAAGCTGCTCGCCCGCTTCCCCGCGCTGCAGGCGTTGCCGGCGCGTGTCGTCGGCGTCGGGATCCGGCCCGAGCATGTCCCCGAGACTCGTCGGCACGTCTGACCCGGGGCCACACGCCGACACCCGGGCGATGAGCGACGACCAGCGGCTACTTGACCTCGGAGCGCAGCAGCCGCCAGATGCCCAGCACGAGGGGCAGCACCAACCAGACCGAACCGGCCACGGCGAGATGCGCCCACTCCTGGCCGGTCGCTGCCTCGCCGCTCTGGAACGGCATCTGGGTGAAGCTGAAGTCGGCCCACTGCTGCAGGTTCGCTTGGATCCAGGGGACCACCTGGCTGACGATCGACCAGATCGTCGGCAGCACGAAGTACAGCACGATCGCAGCCGCCGAGTTCATGATCAGCATGCCGAACGCGAAACCCTGCAGCAGCGCGAGGAACTGCAGCAGCGCCGAGTTTCCGAAGCCGACCCAGGTCATGTCCCACTGTGCGCCGCTGTCGCGGAAGACGCCGGCGAGCAGCGTTCCCACGGTGGCGCCGGCCGTGGCGAAGGCAACTGCCGCGACCGCCGCGACGAGACTGACCGCCAGCTTGGCGACGACGACCCGAGAGCGGCGCGGCTCGAGGGCGAACGTGACGAGGCCGGTGCGTTGGCTCCACTCGCTGGTGACGAGCAAGATGGCGAGCACCGGGAGCAGGAACGCGGTCGGGATGTTCATCAGCCCGAACATGTTGCCGAATCCCATGGCGCCGTCGTCGGCCCAGATCAACATCGCGACCATGATGATCAGCACCCCGATGCCCATCGCCGCGAAGAGCCAGAAGCCGGCGCGGGTGTCGACCATCTTGCGCAGCTCGACCAGGGCCAGGCGTGACATCGGCACACTCCGCTGCCGGATGTCGTCCGTGGCGGCGGGGGTGGTGTCGGTGACGGTCGTCATGCGGAGGCTCCTTCGGGTGTGAGGTCGCGCTGGGTGTCGGTGGTGAGCTCGAGGAACATCTCCTCCAGCCCGGCCCCGTCGGCGGGTCGGAGCTCGACAAGGGCGACTCCGGCGGCCGCGGCGGCCCGCCCGACGTCCTCCGGAGAGGCATTCGTGCTCATGCCGGCATCACCCGACGGAGCCGCCTGGATCCCGGCGCGGCTGAGTGCACTGGCGAGGGCATCCGGCTCCAGGGCCCGGACGAACGTCCCCGCGGTCCGCAGCAACTCGGCCTTCGTGCCGCGCGCGACGATCTTGCCCTGCCCGATGACGAGCAGCTCGTCGGCAATCACCTCGACCTCGTGCAGCAGGTGCGAGGAGAGCAGGACGGTGCCGCCACGATCGGCGTACTCGCGCAGCAGGCGCCGCATCCAGTAGATTCCGGCCGGGTCGAGGCCGTTGGCCGGCTCGTCCAGGATCAGGATCTGCGGATCTCCGAGCAGCGCGTGGGCGATACCGAGGCGTTGACGCATCCCCAACGAGTAGTTGCGTATGCGCCGCTTGCCCTCCGAGGGGGTCAGGCTGACCAGCTCCAACATCGCTTCCACACGCTCCGTCGGTAAACCCATGGCAAGCGCCCCCAGCGCCAGCACCTCCCGGCCGGTGCGACCGTCGTGCTGGGCCGACGCGTCGAGCAGCACGCCGACCTGGGTGCCCGGGTTCGGGATGTCGCGGTAGTGCTGACCGGCTACCCGGGCGTCACCCGCCGAAGGCGGGGTCAGGCCCGCGATGATGCGCATCGTGGTGGACTTCCCCGCACCGTTCGGACCCAGGAACCCGGTGACCGCCCCCGGTCGGCACTCGAACGAGATGTCGTTCACGGCTCGATAACCGCCGTAGAACTTCGACAGGCCCTCTACTGTGATCATGCCCCCACCCTCGCGCACGCACAGGCGTCCGCGCATCAGGATTCCGCCTGATCCGTGGAGCGGGAGAGTAGGGGATCACCCCGATGAGCGTGGTGAGCTCCGGCTACAGAGCAACCTCGCCGGGCAAGGGCAGGCGGCGAACTCCGTCGAGCCTGCGGTGAAAGCGAACCCCCTCTGCATACGGGCCGAGTGCCTGCCAGAGTGCCTTGTGCGCCTCCCAGGGCAACGGCTCGTCACCGTCCTGCCATGATGCTCCGAAACCGATCCACACCGGCGTCCAGTCGGCAGCGACGTCCCACTCCCCGCGGTGCTTCATGAGCAGCCTGCGACGGATCTGGAACGCCGTCCGCGGCCCATCGGCACAGATCGGCGCCGTCCTCACCGGCCACACCCACAAGTCCAGTGCCATCAGCTCGAGCTCGAGGTCGGTGAGCACACGTGGGTCGACCAGCACGGTGGCGACGTTTTCGTGCGGGATCCGTCTCACAACGGGCACGCTAAACCCGGCAGACACGTGCTGTCAGCCCATGCCGGGGGCGTCGGCCGCATCGAGGAGGACCCGTGCGAGCGCGTCGGGCTGCCTGAGTTGCGGCCAGTGGCCGCCGGGCAGGTCGACGTACTCGACGTCGCGGATCTTCGCGAGCTCACTCACCGGCTCCGCTCCGCTTTCGACCCAGCTGCGCAGCTGGTCGGCGGTGTACTCGGGGCACACCGCGGTCACGGGTACGTCGTACCTGCGCTCGTCGGACAGCACCTGCCGACCGTTTACCACCCCCTCGGGCACGGGAATGGCATGCGCGTAGAACCGCGCCAGCGACTCGTCGTCGAAGTCGGTGACCATCTCCTCCTCGCCGGCCTCCGTCCAGTCGGGCATGGCCACCTCGCCGTTCTCCGCCTCGAACCCGCCGAGCAGCGGCGTGCCGTCGGGCGTCGGGAAACCGCCGACGTACACCGCCCGCGCGACCCGGTCGGGTCGGGCGTCCATGGCCGCGTGGGCGATCCCGCTGCCGGCGGAGTGGCCCACCAGGAGCACCGGCCCTGCGGCCTGGTCGATCGCAGCGACGACCGCGTCGACGTGGTCGCGCAAGGCGATGCCGGAGCGGTCGGCGTCCTTGCTCTCCATCCCGGGCAGGGTGAGTGCGCGCACGTGGTGGCCTGCCTTCTCGAGCGTCGGCGTCACGGCATCCCAGGACGAGCCGTGGAGCCAGAGACCAGGAACAAGGACGATGTCCACGAACACTCCCCTTGTGATCGGACTTTCTCGATCGATCACGCTAACAGGACGGACGGACGCCTCTCGAGGGACGAGCGGCAGCCTGACTACGAGCTCGAGGACCTGCACATCCTCGCCTTTCCGGTGTGTACCCGCCGAGTGGGCCAAACCCGGGCCGCTGTCACCTGCTCGTGGGGCGCGCCCGGAGGTGGGCACGCTCGCCGTGCTTGCCGAAGAGCCCGAGGAACTCCACCGCATCGTCATCGGCGGCGCCGAACCAGTGCGGCGTACGCGTGTCGAACTCCGCGGCCTCGCCGGGGGCGAGCACCAGGTCATGTTCGGCGAGGACGAGACGCAGGCGTCCGTTGAGGACGTACACCCAGTCGTAGCCCTCGTGGGTCTGCAGCTCGTGGGTCTGCAGATCGGGTTCGTGCCTGCGCATCCTGGCGGGGATCACCAGCTTGTACGCCTGGACGCCTCCGGCCCGCCGGGTCAGCGGCAGCATCGTCATGCCATGGCGCGTCACCGGTCGTAGGTGGATGCGCGGGTCACCGGTGGGTGGGGCGTCGACGAGCTCGTCGAGCGTGACGCCGTACGCCTTGGCCAGCGGGAGCAGGAGCTCGAGCGTCGGCCGACGCTCACCCGACTCCAGCCGGGACAGGGTGCTCACCGAGATGCCGGTCTGCCCCGACAGGTCTGCCAGCGTGGTCTGACGTTGTCGGCGTAGCGCACGCAGCCGTGGTCCGACCGCGGCGAGCGCGTGGTCCAGGTCATCGTCCATGCGCCCCAGTTTGCCAGGGTGGCAACAAGCCTTGCGCATCCGGCGAGCGATCCGCATTCTTGAGGTCGGAGGTGGTCACGGTGACCGAGGAACTGATGGACGACTACGACGTGGCGGTGCTCGGAGGCGGCGCCGCGGGGTTGAACGGCGCGCTGATGCTGGCCCGCGCACGGCGGTCGGTGGTGGTTGTCGACGCGGGCCGCCCGCGCAACAGCCCGGCCGAGGGCGTGCACGGACTGCTGGGCCACGACGGCGTACCGCCGGCCGAGCTGATGGAGCGCGGACGCGCCGAGGTACGTCGCTACGGAGGCCAGATGGTGACCGGCGAGGTCACCACGGCGTCCCGCGCCGAGGACGGGTTCACCGTGGCCCTGGCCGACGGCCGGTCGGTCCAGGCGCGGCGGCTGCTGGTTGCCACCGGCCTGGTCGACCAGCTGCCGGATGTTCCCGGCGTCCGGCAGCGCTGGGGCCGCGACGTGCTCCATTGCCCCTACTGCCACGGGTGGGAGGTGCGAGACCAGGCCGTCGGGGTGTTGGCGAGTGGGCCGATGTCGGTTCACCAGGCGCTGCTGTTCCGTCAGTGGACCGACGACGTCACCTACTTCACCCACGTGCTGCCCCCGACCGACGAGCAGGCCGAGCAGCTTGCCGCCCGCGGCATCCGTGTGGTCGACGGCGAGGTGGCATCGCTGGAGGTCGTCGCGGACCGCATCGCCGGCGTGCAGCTGGGCGACGGCACGGTGGTGCGGCGCGAGGCGCTGGTGGTGGCAACGCGGATGATCGCGCGCGCCGCCTTCCTGGCGGATCTCGGGCTGCGGCCCACGGACCATCCATCGGGGTTGGGGGAACACATCCCCGCCGACCCGACTGGCCGCACGGACGTGCCGGGGGTGTGGGTCGCAGGCAACGTCACCGACCTGGCCGCCCAGGTGGGGGCCGCTGCCGCCGGGGGCGCCACGGCGGCGGCGCAGATCAACGCCGACTTGGTGGCCGAGGAGACCCGCCGGGCGGTCGAGGCCTACCGCCACGTGGCCTCGGCCTCGGCCGCGTCCTGAGCGCTCGCCGAGCACCGCACGCAGTGGACCTCCCCCGCCTTCGCGCCCAGTGCCAGGGTTGTGGCTGAACGACTGGGGACAGACGTCGCGGGAGTCGTTGGGTCTATCCGGTCAGCACTGCCCAACCGTGGGGCGGCACGGTGATTCTCCCGTGCGCCACGGTGCCGGCGCCGGCGACGACGGCAGAGGCGCCCCCGGCCGGGAGGTCAGCGGGAGCATCGCCGAGGTGAAGGGCTGCGACGACGGCGCCCGACCCGGTTGCGGTACGGATCACGATCGACGTGTTCGACACGTGTACGACGTCGGAGTGGGCGTCGTGTAACCACGGGAAGCGGCGGCGCAATGCGATGAGCTCCTGATGCAAGCGCATGGCGGCGCGCGCCTCGTCCTCCAGCGAGTCCGGTGACGGGGGGTGTTCGGCGAACTCCGGTCTGACTGCGTCGTCGCCTCCGATGCGCGCCTCCTTGACGCCTCGGTAGGCGTACTCGTCACCGGCGTAGACGCTCGGTGTGCCGGCCAGGGTGAACAGGGGTACGACGGCGTGGGGAAGGTGCCGCAAGTCCCCGACGGCGGACGCGATCCGGGTGACGTCGTGGTTGCCGATGAAGGTCGACGGCACGAAGGTGCGCAGAAGTGCGTTGCTGCGCTCGATGGCGTGCTTGAGTTCGAAGAAGTTGACGTCGGCGATGCTGTGCCAGATCCCCTGCCACAGCTCGTACTGTGTCACCGAGTCCATCGTTGACCCGCGCACGACGTCCGCCAGGTCGCCTTGGATGACCTCGCCGGTGATCCACGCATCTGGATGCGTCGATCGCACACGGGGAAGCACCCGGCTCCAGAACGCCGGTGGCACTGCGTACGCGGCGTCGAGTCTCCATCCGTCCGCGCCGCGGTCGAGCCAGTGCGTCATCACCTCGGCGACGAGGTCCTCGACGGCGGGAGAGGCATGGTTCAGCGCGACGAGCTGCTCATGCCCTTCGAACACGTCGGCTTGGACCGGATCGCCGGGCTGCCAGCCGTCCCACCGCACCCGGAACATGTCGGCGGTGTCGGCCGCGGCCCCATGCTGCTCAAGTGCTTCGAACGCGGGATGGGCGCGCCCGACGTGATTGAAGACGCCGTCGAGGAGCACCCGGATGCCGCGTTCGTGGGCGGCGTAGACAAGGTGATCGAAGTCGGTGTCGTCGCCGAGCCTGCTGTCGATGCGGAAGTGATCGACCGTGTCGTAGCCGTGCGTCGACGACTCGAAGACGGGGCCCAGTGCCAGGCCGTTGAGGCCGAGTGACAGCAGATGGTCCAGCCATCCCTCGATCCGAGCCAGCCGGTGCGCGATGCCGTCCGTGCGCTCGTCTGTTGTCGGTCGAGTCGGCGCTCCGACGAAGCCGAGGGGGTAAAGCTGCCACCAGATTGCGTGGTCGATCCAGGAAACCACTTCGGCCGTCTCTCCTTCTGTGCACGTCTACGCACGCCACCAGGGTCGGAGTTCCACGTTCGCTCGGCTGTCGCCATATCAGGTGCGAACTGGAACAGCATGCCGGAGATCCTCAGCGGCTACGAGGCGGAGCACGGAGCGTGAGAAAGACCCCGGCCATGACGAGTGCTGCGCCGGAGATCTGTGCCGCTGAGATCTGCTCGTCCAGGATGAGGTAGGCGCCGAGCATGGTGGCGACTGGCAGGAAGTTCAGGAACGCCGAAGCCTGAGACGCGCCGAGGGTCGCGACCGCGCGGTTGTAGAAGGCGAGGGCCACGACCGAGGGGAACACTCCGAGATACAACAGACCCCACCAGTGTGGCCCGGCCTCGAGCGGAAACTCGCCGATGACGACCCACTCGGCGACCACGAGCGGGCACAGGGCGAGGAGGGCGAGCCCGGTCATGACCAGCAGCGCGCCGAACTCGGGGAAGTGCCGCATGTGGCGCCGGACCGTGACCGAGTACACCGCCCAGCAGAGGACGGCCGCGACCATGATCCCATCGCCCTGGTTCCAGTCCACGCTGCCGAGCGCGAGGATGTTGCCATCCATCACCACGGACACGGCGCCGAACAGCGACACGGCGACTCCCATCCACTGCAGGGGCCGGAGCCGCTCGCGAAACGCGAAGACGCTGAGCACGACCGTGACCGCGGGGATGGCTGCCTCGAGGACGGACACGTTCGTAGCAGACGTTGACTGCAGCGCCGCGTAGATCAACGTGGTGAAGAAGGCGACGCCGGTGGCCGTCATGATCAGCAACGGCCTGCCGTGCTCGACGAAGGAGCGTCGCCCGAGCCAGGCACTTCGCCAGCCGATGGGCAGCAAGATCAGGAAGGCGATCACCAACCGGGTGAACGCGATCGTGACCGGCGGCAGGCCGTTGAGCGCCTTGCCCGTGAGGAGATTGCCCGCGTAGAAGACCACGACGAGCACGCACAGCAGGTAGGCCTGCATGGCCGAGCTCCGCGGCGAGCGGCTGAGCGAGTTGCGCCTCACGAGGAGCAACAGCCGCGGGACGGCGCACATGATGGAGACCGCATCACCGGATTATGGACGCCTGTGTCGTCCGCCGCTGCCCCGGGCGGCGCCTCGTCCGCACCGGCCAGTGAGCGTCAGGGGCGGCTACGGGGACGGCATCGGGTACCGCTGGGACTGTGCCTGATGCCGCGCGACGGCGGCCTGGACGAGTTCGACGTGCGGCAGCTGCGGGCCGCCCTCACCGACGAGCATCGACGGCAACGGTGCCGGTCGCGCACCAGGCGCGGGCATCGAGTGAGAAGGCTCCCTCGGGCAGCGCCTCCCGGCAGGCTTCACGCACTGCTGCCTGCTGGTCAGCGGGCAACGAGTGCAGGTACTGGCCGGCGGGACCGACCGCGAACGTGAAGGGCTCCCAGAAGTCGTCGAAGTCCGCATAGTCGGCGCGCGCCGTGAGTGCCAGACCGACCACGTCTTCCAAGCCGGCGTCCCTGAACCGTCGTGCGATGTCGCCCTCCGCGGTGCCGGCCATCTGGCCCTCCCCCTCGACGCCCGGGTCGATCCGCCGTACGGCGGTCCAGAACATGCGCAGCATCGTCATGCCACCCGACGCGGTGTCCCACATGCAGGCGGCAACCGTGCCGCCCGGCCGGGTGACGCGCGTCATCTCCCGCACGCCTTGGTCGGGGTCGCGCATGAAGCCGATCACGAGTGAGGAGAGCGCAGCATCGAACTCTCCGCCGGCCCACGGAAGCTCCTCCGCTACGCCTTCGCGGACGTCGGTGCCTGGGTTGCGGTCACGACACGCCGCGGCGAACTGCGATGCCGGGTCGATGGCCGCGACGTTCGCCGCGCCGACGCGCGCGACGAGCTCACTGGTGAGCCCGCCGGGCCCGCAGCCCACGTCGACGACCCGCATGCCGGATGTCACGCCGGCCGCATCGGCGAGCGCCGGACCGAGCGCCGGCGCGTAGCGGCCCATGAAGCGGTCGTAGTGCTCGGCGGGGGCCGCGAACTGCATGGCCCCACTCAAGCCAACTCTGTCGGTCCGGTCAATGCATACGTCAGCGAAGTCGATCAGGACAGTCGAGTCGAGGACGCTCAGCACGTAGCCAAGCTGCCGTGGTCGGCGTACCAGTGGTTGCATGAGATTCGAGGCCTCCGGTGTGATCGCCGCCCCGCCCGAGCGTGTCTGGGACGTGTACGCCGACGTCGAGCGATGGCCGGAGTGGACCGAGTCCGTGACCTCGGTCGAGCGCCTGGACTCCGGACCGCTTACGGTCGGGTCACGGGCCAGGATCGTGCAGCCGAAGCTGCCGAGAGCCGTGTGGACGGTGACCGAGTTGGAACCAGGCCGCCACTTCGTCTGGGTCAGCAAGGCGCCCGGGCTGACGACCGTGGGCGGCCACTATGTGCATCCGGACGGCGAGGGCAGCCGCGCCACCGCACGACTGGACCAGACCGCGATGCTGGGGGCCGTGGTGGGCCGGCTGACCCGAGGACTGACGAACAGATATCTGCAGATGGAGGTGCAGGGACTGAAGTCATGGTGCGAGCGGATGCCTTGACGGCGGCCGGCTACCGCGAACTGGTCAGCCATCGCGTCCACCCCGCGTTGCGGATGAGCGTGGTCCAGATATCGCTGCCGCTCGTCGTGCTTTCGCGGTGTCCAACCCCATCAGCTTCGGGTCGCCCAACGGCAGGTCATGGCCGGGTTGGGCGTCGTGGCGGCCCGTGTGCCAGGTGTGCCACGTCTTGCCGTACGAGTTCATCAGCAGCTTCAGGAGCGCCTGTTCCGCGGCGTCCGGTAGGCCCGGTGCCACCAGCTGGGCGGACGGGATCTCGAAGTTGTGCGGATGCCAGTAGTCCTTCTCCTGCGCCGGCAGCATGTCGAACATCCCCTCGGAGACGATGTGCTCGATGCCGATGAGGTTCGCCTCCTTGGTGTTGCCGTCGAAGAGGACGCACTGCAGCACGTTCGCGCCCTGCTCCAGAGTCGCCAGCCAGGCGCCCTTGCCTTCCCCGGCGGCCGTGACCGGGCTGTGTCGGTCCGTGATCATCGAAGTCATCGGATCCTCCAGTTGTCCGCATCAGGCGATGTCCGTAGATTTCACCGCGGTACCCCTATGCCCTGGCTGGCAACCTGTCGATCGACGGCCTTCGAACGCGTGGGCAACGGGCGGTAGCGCGGCCTGCGGGAGAAGCGGAGCATGGGACAGACCAGCGATCCGGACGGAGCCGCTCTGAGCCGTACCCGGGACCTGCTGGCCAGCGAACGCACCTACCTGGCGTGGCTGCGCACCGCCGCGAACGTCATGGTGCTCGGGCTGGCGATCGCCCAGTTCGCCCGGAGCGGCGGGACGGCTGCGCTCGCTGCGGGCGCGGTGCTGATCGCGGTCGGTGCCGTCGGCCTGCTCTACGGCACGCTTCGCTACCGCCGGGTGAACAGTGAGATCGAGGGCGGACGGCCGATCACCGGGCACCACGGACTGGGACCCGCCGTGGCCAGTGCGGTGCTGTTCGTCGCGGTGCTGGTGGCCCTCACGCTGCTGATCGTTGCCGGTGCAGGGTCGGACGGGTCCAGCGGGTGACGCGACCTGACCCAACCCTTCGCAACTGACTCGCGTCGCTCAGCCGCGGCCCTCGGCGAGCTGCTCCTCGTCGATCCGCTTCTTGACCCGGCCAAGACCCGGTACGGCGCCCAGCATCTCGTTCAGCTCCCGGGTCACGTCGAGCAGGTCGTGGACGTCTGGTGCGACCGTGCTCAGGCTGTCCAGCACCGGCACAACGTCGACCTCCATCTTGTGCGCAAGGCTCGGCAGCAGGTCGACAAGACCAACGAGCGAGTCGACCTCCCGCGGGTCGGTCGTCTCGGCCAGTCGCTCGAGCGTGGGCTGCAGGCTGACGAGTGCGGGTTCTGTCGCGTCGACCAGCGCCGTGAGTCGGTCGACCAGCCTGTCGACCCGTGCTAGCAGCTGCTCGGCATCAGCAAGAAGGCCGACGAGTCTGGGTGCGGCGCTTAGCAGCTGCTCGACCGAGTCGGCACCACGCTCGAGCACGCTCAGCAGATCACGAGGACCCGGGACGGGTAGGCGCACCCTGCCCACGTTAGTCGAGCTGGGCCGAGTCGGCACCCGGAAGCCGTCGTCCGGCGCCGAGGGTCAGCCCCGCTCGGGCACCGCCATCTCGCCCAGCGCTGACCAGTCGTCGTCCGGGATCATGGCGTTGATGACCCGCGGAGTCTCGGCCAGGTGCGGTGGCAGGGTTTCCTGCGCGGCCTTGAAGTGCGGGGACTGCACGTGCGCGGCGCCTGCCTCCTCGTCACGGAAGGCCTCGACCAGCACATACTCGGTCGGGTCGTCGAGGCTGCGAGACCACTGGAACCACAGGCAGCCGGGCTCGCTGCGCGTCGCCTGGGTGAACTCGCCGGCGGTCTCCGGCCATTGGTCGGCGTGCTCGGGCCGGACGCGGAACTTGGCAGTGATGAAGATCAAAAGGTCTCCTCGGTCGGTGCGGTTGGCGTGCCTGCGGGGGTGAGCTCGCGACAATGCCTCCGGGCTGTCAACACGGGCGGCCGCGAGGTATGGATGTGCCTATCCCATCCATCCGGCGCATCGTCGATGTCTCCCACGCATGGGGTAGCGGTACCCGTATCTCTTGGCCTGCCTCAGCGATCTCTCGGGCAGCATGAGCGATCTCTCGGACTGCCTCATCCGCCCGCCCACGTCGTCGGCGTCTACCTGCGTCGCCCAGTCGACCTGATCACCTGGGAGACCGCGGGGGCGGTGAGAAGGCACCGGTGCAGGGCGATACCGCGCCGGGCGATATCGTGGCTGCGTGACCGAGCGCGCCGAGCACCCTGCCTTCGATGACCTCCTCGCCGCGAATCAGTCGTTCGCCAAAAGCTTCTCGCTCTCCGGCCTCGAGGGCGTCGCACGTGCCGGTGTCGCGATGGTGACGTGCATGGACTCGCGCGTCGACCCACTCGGCATGATCGGTCTGGCTCCAGGCGATGCGAAGATCCTGCGCAATCCCGGCGGCCGGGTGACCGACCAGGCGCTCGTCGCGCTGGCCATCGCTGCCAACCTGCTGGGCGTCACCCGGATCCTGGTGGTCCAGCACACCCGTTGCGCGATGGCCTCGACCAGTGAACAGCAGCTGCGGCAGCGCCTGGCCGACGCGAGCGGCGAGGACGCGTCGTGGATGACGATCGGTATGATCACCGACCAAGTCGGGAGCATCAACGACGACGTGGCCAAGGTACGCGCCCATCCGCTGATCGACTCCTCGGTCGCGGTCGGCGGTTTCCTCTACGACGTCGGTACCGGCCTGCTGCAGCCAGTGACCTGAGCGCCGGTCACGACTGCTCCGCCAGCAGCTCGTCGAGTTTCTGATAACCCTCTACGACCCCGACTTCCATGCCGCTCGCGATGATGGCGTCGCGGATCTCCATCGACTCCACGACGGAAAGCCCCGTGATTCGGGTCCGCCCGCCGGGCCGGGCCTCGAACGTCATCGTATCGAGGCTGACGCCGTCGGGCTCACCCTCGAAGGTGAACGTCTGCACGAGCCGTTCATGCGGGCGGACCTCGTGGAAGGACCCGAAGAACCCCACGTCGAGGTCGTCGCGCACGGCGCGATAGCGCCAGCTGCCTCCGGTGCGTGCGTCCCACTGCTCGATCTGCATCGTGACGTCGCGCGGACCCATCCACTGGGTGACCAGCTCGGGGTCGGTCCACGCGCGGAAGACCCGGTCGGGGGAGGCGTCGAACTCCCGGACGACCCTGATCGTCGGAAGGGTGGGATCGGCGTAGATCTCGGTCTCGTGGGTGGTCGTGTCGGTCATGATGCTTCCCCTCTCCTGGCGTCGTCAGGTGGTTGCTGCTGGTTCTCGTCGGCGTCCATGTGGGCGAGCACGGCGTCGAGGCGCTGGAACCGGTCGTCGGCCTCCCGCCGGTACCGCTCGATCCACTTGGTCATCAAGTCGAAGACCTCTGCCTCGAGGTGGCACGGCCGGCGCTGGGCCTCCCGGCTCCTGGTGACCAGCCCGGCTTCCTCCAGGACCTTCAGGTGCTTCGACACCGCCTGGACCGAGACGTCGTACGGCGCTGCCAGCTCACCGACCCCGGCGTCACCTGCGGCCAGCCGGGCGACGATGTCGCGCCGCGTCGGATCCGCCAGCGCCGCGAACGCCCGGGACAGCGGGTCCTGCGGCATCGGGCTACCTCCTCCTTGATCAACCAGTTGGTTTACAACCACGCTATGGCCGTCGGCCGGTGTCGTCAACCATTTGATTGAATACGTCTCGGCGGTTGCCGCGCGTTCGCTGGCCGCACTCGGCTCAGCGGTCGCGATGAGTTTCTCGCCGTACCCCGGTCTGTGTGGTCAGGAGGGGAGGCCGAACGTGACACATCTCGGGAGGTCTTCGAGCCTCCGGCTGAGCGTGCGACGGGTCCGGCACGCACCGCACGTCCGCTCTCTGTCCCTTGCCGGGCGGGTGGCTCCAGGGGACGCCGACGCGCTCGAGCAGCGGGTCGAGGCGCTGCTCGAAAGGGGTTTCAGCGTGCTCGGCTGCGACGTCGGGGCACTGCGGGATCCGGACGTCGCGACCGCGGATGCGCTGGCGCGGCTGCGGCTCGCCTGCCGGCGACACGGATGCGACCTGCGGTTGCGCCGGGTGCAGCAGGATCTGCACGACCTGTTGGCGGTGGTGGGCCTGCACGACCTGCTGCTGGATCCGGTGTCAGGTGGTGGGATGCTCGGGCAGGCCGAACAGCGGGAAGAGGCTCGCGGTGTCGAGGAACGAGTTGATCCCGGTGACCCGGCCGTCTGAGGTCTCGATCACCTGCAGCGCCCACGGCTCGTGCCGGCCGCCCGGTCCACTCGGGCGGTACTGCCCGAAGGCGGGCAGCCCGTTCGCCCGGGTCGGCAGCAGCACCGAACCGCGGCACTCCGCGCCGGGCCCGAGCAGCCACCGGCTGATGTCGAGGTGGCCGCGCAGCCACAGCCCGTACGGCGGCATCGACAACGTGGCGTCGTCGTGCAGCAACGACACCAGCGACTCGATGTCGTAACGCTCGAACGCCGCGACGTAGCGTCCGAGCAGCTCCCGGTCGGTGTCGTCCATGGCGCGGGAGGACCCGGCGGTGACATCGCTCGCGTGGATGGTCGCGCGGGCGCGCTGCAGCGCACTGTTGACCGACGCGACGGTGGTGTCGAGCAGCTCTGCGACCTCGGTCGCCTTCCACCGCAGCACCTCGCGCAGGATCAGGACGGCTCGCTGCCGAGGCGGCAGATGTTGCAGCGCGGCCATGAAGGCGAGGCGGACGCTCTCCCGCGACACGGCGAGGTCGGCGGGGTCGCCGTCGGTCGGCACGACCCGGCTGTCGGGCATCGGCTGGATCCAGGTCGCCTCCGGTAGTGCGGTGCCCAGTGGTCCGTCGGCGGTCTTGGCTCCCGCGAGGTCCATCGGCCGCGCGCGACGCTGGCGCTCACCCAGCATGTCGAGACAGACGTTGGTCGCGATCCGGTACAGCCAGGACCGCAGGGACGCGCGGCCCTCGAAACGATCGGCGCTGCGCCATGCCCGCACGAGCGTGTCCTGCACGGCGTCCTCTGCCTCGAAGGCCGACCCGAGCATCCGATAACAGAAGCCGGTCAGCTCGACTCGGTACCTTTCCAGCCGCTGTTCCAGCTCGTCGGTTCCTCGCCCAGCCGTTCGCTGTGCAGCCCCCTCCGCGGGTGCCAGATCAGTCATGCCATCCCCCTCGGCTATTCCTAACAGGAATAGTGGCGCGTCCGTGTTTCGGCGTCAAGACGGTGCCAGAGTTGTGGCTGGCCGATTGGGGCACATAGGTCGTGGGCGTTCAGCCGTTGGGCTCGGAATACCTGTACGGCCGCGCCCGTTACGGATGTAGTTTATTCGTCAACTAGGTGCGATGTGTCGCCGAGGCAGGAGTGGGCATGCAGTTCGGGATCTTCACGGTCGGGGACGTCACCACAGATCCCACGACGGGACGGACGCCCACAGAGGCGGAGCGAATCAAGTCCATGGTCGCCATTGCCGCGAAGGCCGAGGAGGTCGGGCTGGATGTATTCGCCACCGGTGAGCACCACAACCCGCCGTTCGTGCCCTCGTCGCCGACGACCATGCTCGGGTACGTCGCTGCGCGCACCGAGCGCCTGATCCTGTCCACGGCGACCACGCTGATCACCACCAACGACCCGGTGAAGATCGCCGAGGACTTCGCGGTGCTGCAGCATCTGGCCGACGGGCGCGTCGACCTGATGATGGGGCGCGGCAACACCGGACCCGTCTACCCGTGGTTCGGCAAGGACATCCGCGACGGGATCGCCCTGGCCGTCGAGAACTACCACCTGCTGCACCGGCTCTGGCGGGAGGACGTCGTGGACTGGGAGGGCAAGTTCCGCACGCCGCTGCAGTCGTTCACCTCGACGCCTCGTCCCTTGGACGGCGTACCCCCGTTCGTCTGGCACGGGTCGATCCGCAGCCCGGAGATCGCCGAGCAGGCCGCGTACTACGGCGACGGCTTCTTCCACAACCACATCTTCTGGCCGGCCGACCACACCCGGCGGATGGTGGACCTGTATCGCCGGCGGTACGAGCACTACGGCCACGGGCGAGCCGACCAGGCGATCGTCGGCCTCGGCGGCCAGGTGTTCATGCGCAAGAACTCCCAGGACGCCGTGCGGGAGTTCCGGCCGTACTTCGACAACGCGCCGGTCTACGGTCACGGGCCGTCGCTCGAGGACTTCACCGCGCAGACCCCGCTCACGGTAGGGAGCCCTCAGCAGGTGATCGAGCGCACCCTGGGCTTCCGCGAGTACGTCGGGGACTACCAGCGTCAGCTGTTCCTCATGGACCACGCGGGCCTGCCGTTGAAGACCGTCCTGGAGCAGCTGGACATCCTCGGCGAGGAGGTCGTGCCGGTCCTGCGCAGGGAGTTCGACGCCAGGCGGCCGGCGCACGTCCCGGACGCACCGACGCACGCGAGGCTGCGGGCAGCGGCCGACGAACGCGAGCTGGAGGAGAGCAGCCGATGACCACCCGCAAGCTGGCCGTCGTCACCGCCGGGCTGAGCCAGCCGTCCTCGACACGGCTGCTGGGCGACCGGCTGGCCGCGGCAACACAGCGCGCGCTCACCGCGCAGGGAGCCGAGACGGCCATCGAGGTGATCGAGCTGCGCGACCATGCTCATGACCTGACCGACAACATGCTGACCGGGTTCCCCAGCGCAAACCTGCGCCAGGCAATCGACGGCACGCTGACCGCAGACGGCCTGATCGCGGTCACACCGATCTTCACCGCGTCCTACAGCGGCCTGTTCAAGTCCTTCTTCGATGTCCTGGACGCGGATGCGCTGACCGGCAAGCCGGTGCTGATCGCGGCCACCGGCGGCACCGAGCGGCACTCACTGGCACTGGAGCATGCCCTGCGTCCGCTGTTCGCCTATCTCCGAGCGGTCGTGGTGCCGACGTCGGTGTACGCGGCGTCGTCGGACTGGGGCACCGAGGACCACGGCGGCCGCCGCACGTTGGGTGACCGGATCGAGCGGGCGGGCGGCGAGCTCGCGGATCTGGTCGGTCGGAGCACTCCGTCCGGACCGGTCGATGCCTTCGCCACGCCGACCCCGTTCGAGCAGTTGCTCGGCGACCGCTGAGCGGTGCCCGGCGTCGGTGCTGTGAGCTGCTCAGGATCCGGCACTGCGCTGCTCACCATCCGTCACTGGATCTCCCCGGGCCGGCTTCGGTGCAGCGCGAGCCGATCGAGCCACTGCCGCTGCGCGTCGGCGGGAGCGAGGACCAGCTCGCCGTCGCCGGCCGGGAGCAGGAGCGGCGTCGGTGCGGGGCCGCTTGCCGTGACCAGATCGTGCAGGCGCACTCCGCAGGCGTCGTAGAAGCGCAGCTGGGTGCGTCGGCCGAATGCCCGCCAGCCCAGCCGCGTGACCAGGTCGACGGTCGGTGCCAGCTGGGAGTACGCCGTGATGACGAACTCGACGGTCCCGGTGCGCAGGTCCTTGACGACCTCGTAGCTGATCCGGCCCCGCTCGAGGTGGCCTTCCAGCGTCTCGTAGGCCCATCCCCAAAGCCGCTGCTCGTCCTTGCGCGTCTCGTCGATGATGCTCGTCACGCGTACGCCGAGGTAGAAGCGCAACCCGTAGAAGCGGCCCTGCAGCAGCATGTCCCGGCCGAGCAGCGGCGCGTGTGGGTCGTAGAACGCGCGCACGATCTCCGGGGTCGTGAACTGGTAGCTCTCGACGAGCCTGCAGGCCCTCTCCCACACCCCGGCAGGCTCGGGCGGACCGGGACGCTCCGCCGACAGCGGGCTTCGGTAGACGTCGTGGTTCCAGGAGTCCTGGTCGACCTCACCGACGGAGTAGTTGACCCTCCGCGTACGCAGTTCGGCGTACTCCGCCGCGACGTCGATACGGCCAACCGGCGGTAGGGCGACCCTACTCATTCGTCCTGGCGCAGCGAGTCGCCGATCAGCCACAGCGTGGGCGGCCACAGCCCGACGAACAGCGCGCGTCGCTCGGCGTTCCCCCGCTCCTCCTGGTCGACCGTCTTCGCCCTGATCCACAGGCCCACGCAGAGCCCGATGGCGCCTACCGACGCCAGATGGAGATGGGTGCTGCGCACACCGACGTGGTGTAGGGGCTGACCGATCATCGTGCCTCCACTCGTGTCACGACCTGCTCAAGGGGTACGAGGAGCCCCGTACCCGACTTCTGCAGACTTCACCAAGACGAAGGGTCGCCGCGATGCCTGACCACACCCGCTCGAGGTGGGACCTGCTGCTGCTGCGCTGGCTGTTCGGTACGGCGCTGGTGTCGTGGCGGTACATGTGGCAGACGACCCCGCTGTATCGACGTGAGTGCGCGGGCGACCTGGCCACCGACGCGGCACCGGAGCTGCCCACGGAGCTGGCCGACGACCGAGTGCACGCTGCCGACGACGGTGTCGGCCTGCTGTACCACCGACGCTTCCGGGTCAACATCGCCTGCCCGACCTCGACCGCCGAGGGTCTGATGGCGGCCGTTCTCGCTGACTTCAAGCGGTTCGTGCCCTCTGAGGTCGTCGGTGTGCAACCCACCAGCACCAGCGAGGGGCGGCTCAGTGTGGGCGACGAGATTGTGGTGGAGATGCCCGGGCCCTGGGACGGACCTGTCCGAGTCGTCCATGTCGACCACTCCTGCCTTCGGTTCGCGACCATGGAGGGCCACCTCGAGGCCGGACAGGTGCAGTTCCGGGCCTACGACGACGGTGACCTGTTGGTGTTCGAGGTCGAAGCGTGGGCCCGGCCGAGCACGCCCGTCGTCCATCTCCTCTACGCGCGGCTACGGCTGGCCAAGGAGATCCAGCTCAACATGTGGGTGCGCTTCTGCCTGGCCGCCGCCGCAGCCGCAGGCGGTCGCCTTACCGACGGTGTGCAGATCGACACCCGCTGGGTCGACGTCACCACGAGCTAGCCGCCGCCGTCGGGAGCCATCGCCCGCGAGGTAGCCCTCAGTCGGCCAGCCCGGCGGGCTCCTCCACGTGCGTGCGGCGGACGTTGTCCACCACCATGGCCGGCGACAGGCGGGTGGCGACCGCGATCACGTAGACGGCGGCGGAGAAGGCGGCCGTCAGTAGCTCGCCCCACCCGAAGGGCAGCAGATCGGTGCCGCCCTCGTAGTGGCCGAAGTAGCTCAACGCCGCGAGGCCGGCCAGCCACAGCAGCATCCACCAGCCGGCATTGAGCTGCAGCGGAGGAATCTGGCTCCGGTCCCTGGCGAACACGTAGTACAGCCCCAGGATGACGTAGCCCAGCCCCACCGCGACGAACAACTTCCAGTTCGTCGTCCAGCCGGTCCAGTACACGATCAGGTTGGCGCAGAGGAAGCCGAGGTAGGGCAGCGTGTCGCCGCCGGGGAGCCGGAACGGTCGCTCCTGGTCCGGCAGCTGCCGCCGCAGTGCGCCCACGACCACCGGGCCGGTGCCGAAGGAGAGCACCGTGCCCGAGACGATGAAGCCGACGAGCTTGCCCCAGGAGGGAAACGGCAGGAAGAACAGGCACCCGACGACGAACATCACCAGGACCGACGCCCATGGCACGCCCTTGTTGTTCAGCTTGGCTAGCCACTGCGGCGCGTTGCCCACCCGGGCCTGCGAGTACGACAGCCGAGCGGTCAGGGCGGCGAAGATCAGGCCGGTGTCGGCCGGTGAGATGATCGCGTCGGCATACAGCAGGATCGCCAGCCAGGTGATGCCGATCAGCAGGGCCAGAGCCGCCAACGGTCCGGCGTCGCTGGCGAAGCTCAGGTTGTGCCAGCCGTCGGCGAGGCTCTGGTCGGGCACCGCTGAGATGAAGGCGGCCTGCAGCCCGATGTAGAGCACCGCGGTGATGAGGATGGCGCCGAGGACGGCGAACGGGACGTTGCGCTGCGGGTTGTCGGTCTCACCGGCGAACTCCACCCCTTGGCGGAACCCGAGGTAGGCGAACACGATCCCGGCCGCCGGCAGGGCCGCGAACACCTTGTCGAAGCCGTACGGGGCGAATCCGCCGAACTCGGCGTTGGCGAAGTGGTCGAGGTTGAACGCTGCCACCCCCAGCACGACGATCACCAGGATGATCACGGCGAGCTTCCACCACACCAGCACGTTGTTGAAGCGGGCGAAGGCGCGTACGCCGAGGATGTTGATGAAGCTGAAGACGAACATCAGGACGACCGCAACCGCGATCCCGGCTGTGGTCAGGACCAGGACGCCGTCGACCTCGTTCATCAGCCACGGCAGGTAGGGCGTGGCGTACTGGATCGCTGCCAGCACCTCGATCGGTGTGGTGGCTGCGGCGGAGATCCAGGTGATCCAGCCGGCGGTGAAGCTCGCGAACGAGCCGAACGCGTAGTGGGGGAAACGGATCACGCCGCCGGCGACGGGGAACATCACGCCGAGCTCGGCGTAGGTGATGCCGACCAGGGCGATCATCACCGCGCCCAGCGCCCAGGCGAGGATCGATGCGGGCCCGGCGAGCTGTGAGGCGTAGAGGGCGCCGAAGAGCCATCCCGAGCCGATGATCGAGCCGACCCCGGTGAACAACAGCCCGATCTTGCCGATGTCTCGCCGCAGCCCGCGGTCCATCTCTACGTCGACGCGGTTCGGTGTGGAGGACGAGGTAGTCACCAGGGCTTCCCTTCGGTCGCGACCGTAGGCGCAGGTTATCTGCGGGTGCTGCGCCGACCGGGTAGACAGGCGGCCGCCGCGAGCGCCAGCGCGACGCCGTCCTCGATCAGCGCGGCCTGCCAGTCGGGCATCCGGCTGGCGGCGATCTCGCGCCATGCCGCTCCGCCGTAGGAGCCCGCCGCCGCACCCAGGGCGCCGGCGGCCATCGGCAAACCGATCGTGGCGTGCTCTCGCGCCGCGAGCGCCGCGCCGCCGCCGGAGCCGGACACCAGCCGCATCGGCAGCGCCGGCTTCTCTAACCGGTCGGGCACGGCCGGGTGCTTGTCCGCAGCGAGCTCCCCGCCGAGCATGAGCGTGGCCACCGACGTACCGGTGCGCCCGACCGCCCGCCAGCGTCGGAGTGGGGTGCTCGGCGTGCTGATGACGACGCCGGCGAGGCCGAGGGAGCTGCGGCTGCCGGTGGCCACGCCGAGTGCGGTGGAGCGCAGCAGCAGTCCCGCCGACGGCCTCGTCGGTGGCGTCTCGCCTCGGTTGCGCTCCTTGTCCAGGTGGCGGATCGCCGCGTGCGTGGCGATGCCGTAGGCGAGGTGGGGCGCGATGTCGCTCGCCCAGTCCGCCCCCGACCACTCACGTGGGTCCGTGACGCCCAGGGCTGCCGCCGGCAGGTCGCTCGCCGCCATGGCTGCCGCGCCCGTAGCCACCGCCGCTATCGGCCGCGGCAGGCGTAGACCGGCCGACCGGGCCATGCTGGCGCCGACGCCCACGCCGAGCCCGACCCCCATCCCGCTCAGCGCCCCGAACGCCGTACGCCGGTTGTCGTGCTGCGCGCCCTTGCCGGGAACTCGCCCGTCGAGCGCGCCGATGGCCGCCTCGATCGTCCTGCCGGGAGTGTCGCTGCCCGACCGGCCACGGAGCGCCATGTCGAGGTAGGTTGCCGCGTTGAGTGCGAGGGTGCCGACTGCGCCTGCGAGCAGACCGCGACGGAGTGCTCCGCTCATGGGTCGATCCTTCCGGTTGTTGCGCCCGGCACCACCGTGGCCGAGGCTCAGGGGCGTCGTACCCGATCGGCGCCCGCTCTCACGGGGTGCTCGGCGCAAGCGCATCGACGGACTCGCACAGGTGTTCGAAACAGCGTACGCTGTGAGCATGACCGCGCATCTGCAGCCGTCGCTGTTGGACGAGACTCCCGACGGCGCCTGTCGGCTGCGGCCGCTCGATCGCATCGAGCACACCCGCCTCGACGGTGGGGCGTGGGTGGAGGTGCTGCCGGGGTGGGTCGAGGGCTCCGACGACGTCTTCGCCCGCCTCGTCGACACGGTCCCCTGGTACGCCGAACGACGGCAGATGTATGAACGTCTCGTCGACGTGCCCCGGCTGCTGTGCTGGTACGGCGAGGACGCGCCGCTGCCGGAGCCGGTGCTGGCCGAGGCCCGGGAGGCGCTCAGTGACCACTACCGCGGCCGCCTCGGCGAGCCGTTCCGCACCGCCGGTCTGTGCTACTACCGCGATGGACGTGACAGCGTCGCCTGGCACGGTGACACGATCGGGCGCGGCGAGCGCGAGGACACCATGGTGGCGATCGTGTCGTTCGGAGCACCGCGCCGGCTGCTGCTGCGGCCCCGCGGCGGGGGTGCCACGACCTGCTTCGCCCTCGGTCACGGCGACCTGCTGGTGATGGGCGGGTCGTGCCAGCGCACCTGGGAGCATGCGATCCCCAAGACGACGCGTGCGGTCGGGCCGCGAATCAGCGTGCAGTTCCGGCCTCGGGGCGTGCGCTAGGCCGGCTTCATTCCTTCACGCTGTGGATAACTGGGTTCCTCCACCGATTCGAACTGGTGTTCTGGAACTGTCGGTGCTGTCTGGTCTGATGGGGGTATGGCAGACCAGCAGCAGGGTGCGGTGCTCGACCGGTTCAGCGCCACGGTCGAGGCGATCGAGCTGCTGGCGCGCGATGAGCAGATCAGCGTCTACGACGACTTGGTGTCGCGGCTGCAGGCGGCGCAGGCCTCGGCG
>DASSKO010000054.1:0-30867 GCA_035690425.1 Nocardioidaceae bacterium | reverse complement strand
GGAGTACCTTCGGCCGCCTCTGCTCGTCGTGCAGTGCCGCGAGCGCCGGCAGGTCTCGGTCGGCAGCGATCGTGGTCACCAGCAGGTGTGTCGATGGGTCGAAGGCGACCACGGCGCCGACCGCTGCCTGCCGCACGGACTTCGTCATCTTGGGCGCGGCTGCAGCGCTGTGGGCCCTGGCCACGCACAGGGTGCTGCCGGTGATCGAGACCAGTTCGAAGGCCAGCACACAGCTGGTGCCGCGCTTGTACCGCAGCCGGCGCGGACGGGCCGTGCAGGCGACACCGGTCTGCTCCGACAACCACTCCTCCAGCGCCGCGCTGTCGAGCAGCACCGCCAGCGCCGCGAGCCCGCGGTCGCGCGTGACGACGTCGGCGTCAGCGGGCGTCAACATTGGGCATCTCCCGGTGAAGCTGCCGGGGCAGTCCTGTGGACTGCCGCGCTACCACGTCCGCCGGGGGGCCGTCGTCGACGACGACGCCGCGGTCGATCCACACGGCCCGTCCGCACGTCATCGCGGCATCGAGGTCGTGTGTGATGAGCAGCGTCGTGCGGCCGGTGGTGAGCCGGTCGAGGGCGCCGACGACCTCGCGCTCGGTCTCGCGGTCCAACCCGGTCATCGCCTCGTCGAGGACGACCACCGGTGCATCCCGCATCGCCGCCCGGGCGATCGCGATCCGCTGCCGCTGGCCGCCGGACAGCGTCGCGCCGCGCTCGCCGACCACGGTGTGATACCCGTGGGGCAGGGCCCCGATGAACTCGTGCGCGCCGGCCAGCCGGGCGGCCGCCTCGATCTGTTCGTCGCTGGCGTCGTCGAGGCCGTGTGCGATGTTCTCGCGGATGGTGGTTGCGAACAGCACGCTCTCCTGGAGCACCACCGCGAGCTGCGCCCGCACCGACCCCATCGTCAGGTCGCGCAGGTCATGCCCGTCGATGCTCACCACGCCGCTGGTGGGGTCACTCAGCCGCGACAGCAGCATCGCGATGCTCGACTTGCCGGCGCCGGACGGGCCGACGATGGCCACCCGTTCGCCCGCGCGGACGGTGAGATCGAGCCCCCTCAGCACCGGGTGACCGGGCTCGTAGGCGAGCCACACGCCGTCGAACCGCAGATAGCCGTGGAAGCGGCGTGCCGGGCGTGCCCAGGAGGCGTCCACGACGCTCGGCTGCCGTTCGAGCACGTCGACGATCCGCTCACTCGACGCCGCCGCCTGGGCGATGCGGCCGGTGTACTTGGCCACATCGCGCATCGGCTTGAACGCCGCCTTCAGGTAGGTGAGAAAGACGACCAGCTCGCCCGGCGTGAGTGCACCGGCTAGCACCCGGTTGGCGCCGACGAACAGCACCAGGCCGGTGGCGAGTCCGACCAGCACGTCGGTCTTGCGTTCGAGGCCGGCGGACAGCCGCTTGGCCTGCACGCCGTCCCTGAGCGACTTGGCGTTGCTGCTGCTGAAGGCCTTCTGCATCCGCTGTTCCAGCGAGTACGACTGCACGACTCGCATGGCACCGAGCGTCTCCGTCGCGAGGGAGGCCAGCGCGCCCTCGGCCTTGCGCTGGGTGCGTGACACGGTGTTGATCCGGCGGCTGAGGCGGATGCTGAAGGCGAAGAACAACGGGAACACCAGCAGCATCACCGCGGCGAGCTGCCAGTCCAGGACCGCGACGACGACCACCATGCCGACGAGCGTGACCGTGTTGCCGGCCAGCGGCAGTGCGGCGGTGACCGACACCTCCTTCAGGCGGCCGACGTCGCTGGTCACGCGGGTCACCAGGTCGCCGGTGGGTGCCTTGTCGTGGAACGACATCGACAGCCGCTGCAGGTGGGCGTAGACGTCACCACGCACGCGGGTCAGCAGCCGGTTGCCGGCGAGCGCGAAGCTCAGCGTCATCAGATAGGCGGCCAGCGCGCGCAGCGCGGTAATCGCGATCAGTGCGACGCTCGCGAGCACCAGCACGGTCTGCAGGCTGGCCGAGGTGGTGATGCCCAGGTCGGCGCCGCTGGCCGCGACCACCCCGTCGATCACGAACTTCAGCGGCCACGGCTCCAACAGCCGCATCGCCACCTCGGCGAACAACGCGACCGTGCCGGCGAGCAGCAGCCGCCGCTCGGCCACCAAATGCGGACGCACGTGCCGACCCAGTCGCCGCAGACCCGGCACGGAACTGCGCAGGGAGGCGGGCTTATCCGACGCCATCCGACACCTCCGTGAGCGCCAGTGCCCGGGCGACGACACCGGTCCAGTCATGCTGCTGCACGGCGGCCGTCCGTGCCGCCGCGCCCAGCTCCGCTCGCCGCCGCGGAGCGGCCCGCAGACCCGCGATGGCGGTGGCCAGAGCCGCTGGGTCACCCGGCTCCACGAGTACGCCGAGCAGCCCGTCGTCGAGCGCGTCAGGGAGGCTTCCGACGCGAGTGGCGACGATCGGAAGCCCGGCCGCGAGGTACTCATAGACCTTGAGCGGCGAGAAGTAGAACTGCTCCGTCTTTGGATACGGAGCCACGGCCACGTGCATCTGCTGCAGCAGTCCGGGGACGTCGTGCGGCGCCACGGCGCCGGTCATCTCGACGTTCGCGGTGATGCCCGCCGCCCGTGCCTGCTCGCGCAGGACCTCGGCCTGTGGGCCGTCCCCGACCAGCAGCAGCCGGTAGGACGGGTCGACGCCTGCGAGCAGGCCGACGGCGGCCAGCAATTGCTCGACGCCGTGCCAGGGCTTGAGCGTCCCGACGAAGCCGATCGTGAACGGCTCCTCCGCGGGTGGAAGAGTCGCCGGCACAATCCGCGTGGTGTCGACTCCGTTGGCCAGCGTGTGCACTCGCTCGGGCCGGTCGGTGCGCGACCGAGCCCACCGCTGGACCGGCTCGCTGACGCAGACGACGGTGCCCGAGCAGGAGATCGCCTCCCGCGCGACTCGTTCGGCGCCGGCGCGATCCACCAGCGTGCGGTGCCGTGCCTGCTCGTCGACCAGCGGCGCGTTGACCTCGAGCAGATGCGGCACCCGGTGCGCCGCCGCCCACTGCGAGGCGCTGCGTCCCCACAGCGCATAGCGCTCGTAGACAAGATCGAGCCGCCGCGCCCGGGCCAGCTCGGTGAGCACTGCGGCGACCTGCGCGTCGAGGCGCTGGCTGGCCCGCTCCCGCCCGGCGGCGTCGGGGGAGTCGTCCATCGCCAGCTCATGCACGTGCACACCGGCGAGCTCCGCCGGCGCCGCACCGCCGACCCGTGGCGTCAGCAGATGCAGCTCGGCGCCCTGCCGGGCCAGCACGCGCAGGACGGCCTGGATGTGCACGGACGCGCCCTTGCATCCGAAGACGGGAATGCCCGGGTCGGTGCAGACGTATGCGATCCGCATCAGACGGCCACCTCCCGCCGGCTGGCTGCTGCGGCCGCGAGTACGGCGTGCAGCTGCCCGGTGTTGCGACGGACGTCGAAGCTCGCCTCGATGTGCCGGCGCCCGGCCGCGGCCAGCTCACAGCGCAGCTCGGCGTCATCGAGCAGCAGCCCCAACGCCGCGGCGAGGGCGGGCACGTCCCCTTCGGGCACCAGCATCCCGGTGGCGCCATCGATGACGGCCTCCGGGATGCCGGTGACGGGCGTGGCGACCACCGGCGTGCCGAGGGCGAGTGCCTCGAGCAGGACGGTCGGCAGCCCGTCGCGGTTGCCGTCAGATCCGACCACGCACGGCGCCGCCAGCACCGAGGCGCCGCGCACGACGTCTCGGGTGCGGCTCTGCGGCAGCGGCCCGAGGAAGCGCACGACCTCCTCGATCCCGAGCACGGCCGCCTGTGCTCGCAACGCAGCCTCTCCGGCACCGCTGCCCACCAGGTCGAGGCGCAGCTCTCGACCGTCGCGCACCAGCAGCGCCACCGCGTCGATCAGCCGGTCGAACCCCTTCTTCTCCACCAGCCGGCCCACTGCGACCACCACGGGCGGGCGGTCGGCGGGAACCGACGGCGCGAACGTTTCGAGGTCGAGCCCGTTGTAGATGCGCACCACACCGTCGGCCAGGTCGCCGTAGGTGTTGCGAAGGTAAGTCAGGTTGTAGTCGCTGACCGTCACCGCCGCGGCCGCGTCGGCCAGCTTGCGGGCCAGGTCGCTGCCGTCCACATCCTCGTGGAAGATGTCCTTGGCGTGGGCGGTGAAGCTGTAGGTGATCCCCGCCAGCCGTGCGGCCAGCCGGGCGACCGTGGTCGCGATCGAGCCGAAGTGCGCGTGGAGGTGGTCGATGCGCCGCGCGCGCACCAGCCCCGCCAGCTGCACCGCTTGGGCGGCGTCGCCGGGAGTTGCCGCGAACAGCTCGGCCAGCTGATCACCCATCGTGTCCGAGATCTCGGCGTACCCGTTGCGCAGCTGGTCCCACAGCTGGAGCGTCCTGCCCGGCTGATCCAGATAGGTCACCGGTGCCTGCACCGCCGCCAGCGTCTCGTGGAAGCGGCCGTCGACCGGGAGCCGGAGCGAGAAGATCTCCAGGTCGACGCCCTGCTCCTCCAGCGCCAGAACCTCGTTGACGATGAAGGTCTCGGAGAAGCGCGGGTACATCTTGAGCACGTAGCCGATCCGCGGTGACGTCTGCTCAGACAGCTGCATGGTGCATGACTCCAATCTCAGCGGCGGCGGTCTTGTGCTCGAGCAGCGCGTCGGCGAGGCGGGGAACACGTGCGAGGCCGTCGAGGTCGAAGGGCGACCGGCCACTGCGGCGACACCGCAGCGCCCCGCCCAGCCACTCGGTCACGTCCGCGGCGCTGATGGAGGCGATGGCTGCCACGTCGATCTGGGCGGCGCGCCGGAGTCGCTCTGCTCGCACCGCCTGCTCGGTCCGTGGCGTCGTCCGGGGGACAAGCAAGGACGGGACGCCGGCTGCCAGCAGCTCGCACACGGAGTTGTAGCCGCCCATGGAGACACAGGCCGACGACCGGGCCACGAAGCTCGGCACGTCAGCGACGAAGTCGAGGACGTGGAGGTCGTCCCGGACCGCTGCGGCGTTGCGCAGCTCTGCGAGCGTCTCGGTGCCGAGATAGGGGCCGGTGATCAGCACAGCGCTGTGCCCGGCTGGGTAGGTCGCTGCGGCGAAGGCTCGCGCCACGGCAGCACCGTCCTGCCCGCCACCGACAAGTCCGAGGACGAAGGGACTGGCCGCCTCCAGCACCGCGGACGCAGCCGGATCGGTGCGCGCGCTCAGGTGCTGCGACCGGCCGTGCGCCAGGTAGCCGGTGTAGGAGACCTTGTCGGTAATGGACCGCGACCAGCCGTACTCGGCCGCCGGGTCGAAGAGGAGTGGATCGCCGTACACCCAGAGCGCGTCGTAGAGCGAACGCACCGCCTCGTCAGTCTGCAGCCGTTCCCATTCCCGCCGCGTGGCGGCCGCGCCGTCGAGCACGTCGCGCAGGCCCAGCACCGTGGCCGTGCCGTGCTGCTCCCGCACCCGGCGCAGCGGCCGCTCCAGCTCGCCGTGCACGCCGCGCGCCACCTTGTCGACGATCAGCAGGTCGGGCGCGAACGCGCTGAGCACCCCCTCGATGACACCGGTCCGCATCGCCAGCACGTCCGCGAGCGGCGCGGACAACGCCCGGGCGGTGTATGCGCCCGCGTGGTCCTTGTGCACGCTCGGAAGCGTGACCACGTCGGTGCGTGCCGGGAGCGGCAGCGACGTCGCCTGCGGCGCTCCGGTGAGCAGCAGCACGTCGGTGTCGGGGTGGTCGGCCACCAACGCGGCGGCGATCAGCGAGTTGCGGCGCACATGACCTAGCCCCTGGGTGTCGTGGGAGTACAGCGCGATGCGACGCGGGGTCTGCCAACGACGCGTTGCCTGCCGGGGTGGGTGACGTGTTGGTGTCCGACTCATGTCCACGAGCCTGCGTCGCGGAACTGACAGCACCGTGAGGCTCAGGTGAGAGTGCTCTCATCTCGGCCGGGACCGATACAGCCTCGGCGTCCGACTGCAGCAGCGGGCCATAATGGCTGGCATGACGCCGTAGCATGGGAGGCACGACGTCAGCGATCCGA
Organism: Nocardioidaceae bacterium; assembly: GCA_035690425.1. Lineage (GTDB taxonomy): Bacteria > Actinomycetota > Actinomycetes > Propionibacteriales > Nocardioidaceae > DASSKO01. The sequence goes on along the minus strand of DASSKO010000054.1, from coordinate 24,868 downwards.
CGAAAGACGAGGTTCGGGCCGAGACCGGCTGCCAATGGCTGAGACAGCGAGTCCCCAGACAACCGTCATCATCCCCGCCAGCGTGCCGACCGTGGCGGTGCTCGGTCCACGCGACGAGTTCCTGCGCATCGTGGAGAACGAGTGCGCCGCCCACATCCACGTGCGCGGCAACGAGGTGAGCCTGTCGGGGCCGCCCGAGGAGATCGCGATGGCCGAGCGGGTCCTCGACGAGATGGTGACGATCGTGCGCACCGGCCAGGGCCTGACGGCCGAGATGGTCGAGCGGGTCGTGCAGATGCTGCGCTCGGAGCGCACCGAGAAGCCCGCCGAGGTGCTGTCGGCGAACATCTTGAGCAACCGCGGCCGCACGATCCGGCCCAAGACGCTGAACCAGAAGCGCTACGTCGACGCGATCGACAAGCACACCGTGCTGTTCGGCATCGGGCCGGCCGGCACCGGCAAGACCTACCTGGCGATGGCCAAGGCCGTGCAGGCCCTGCAGGCCAAGGAGGTCACCCGGATCATCCTCACCCGCCCGGCGGTCGAGGCGGGCGAGCGGCTGGGCTTTCTGCCCGGCACGCTCTCGGAGAAGATCGACCCGTACCTGCGCCCGCTCTACGACGCCCTGCACGACATGCTCGACCCGGAGACGATCCCCAAGCTGCTGACCGCGGGCACGATCGAGGTCGCGCCGCTGGCGTACATGCGTGGCCGCACGCTCAACGACGCGTTCATCATCCTCGACGAGGCGCAGAACACCTCACCGGAGCAGATGAAGATGTTCCTGACCCGGCTCGGCTTCGGCTCCAAGATCGTCGTCACCGGCGACGTCACCCAGATCGACCTGCCCGGGGGCACCCGCAGCGGTCTGCGCGTGGTGCAGGAAATCCTGTCGGGACTGCAGGACGTGCACTTCAGCTGGCTCACCAGCCACGACGTCGTGCGACACAAGCTGGTCGGCCGGATCGTGGCGGCGTACGACGAGTTCGAGGCGGAGAACGCCCAGAACGGCGCTCACGCCCCGGACCGAGACCGACGAGGGCGACGATGAGCTCGATCGACGTGCTCAACGAGTCCGGCACCGACGCCGACGTGCTCGCGTTGAGCAGGCTGTCGCGGTTCGTGCTGGACCGGATGCGCATCCACCCGCAGTCGGAGATGTGCCTCAAGCTCGTCGACGAGGCCACGATCGCCGAGCTCAACGAGCAGTGGATGGGCAAGCAAGGTCCCACCGACGTGCTCGCGTTCCCGATGGACGAGCTCCGGCCCGGCCCGGCCGACGACGACCTGCCCGAGGGTGTGGTGGGTGACATCGTGCTCTGCCCGCACGTCGCGGCGGTGCAGGCCGCGAGCAACGGCCAGCAGGCTGCCGACGAGGTCGAGCTGCTGACCGTTCACGGCATCTTGCACCTGCTCGGCTACGACCACGCCGAGCCCGACGAGCACCAGGAGATGTTCGCGTTGCAGGCCCGCCTGCTGGCGGAGTGGCAGGGCGTGCGTGAGGGTGCGGACGCCGAGCGGTGAGCACGCCCGATCTCTGGTTTCTCGGGGTCTCCCTGCTGCTGGTCTTCGTCGCCGGGGTGCTGGCCAGTGCGGAGGCGGCGCTGTCATCGATCTCGAAGTCACGCGCCGACGAGCTGGTCGACGAGGGCCGCGCCGGGGCGCCGCGGTTGCGGGTGATCGTCGACGACGCACCCCGTTACCTCAACACCGCGCTGCTGTTGCGGCTGGCTGCCGAGACCGCGGCGATCGTGCTGGTGACGATCGTGGTCACCGGCTTCGGTGCCCAGACCTGGGTGGAGCTGCTGATCGCGGTCACCAGCATGCTGCTGATCTCCTACATCGTCATCGGCGTCGCCCCACGCACTCTCGGCCGCAAGCATTCTGAATCCGTGGCGTTGAGGTCGGCCGGTCTGCTCAAGCTGCTCACCACCGTGCTCGGCCCGGTGCCGCGGTTGCTGATTCTGCTGGGCAACGCGATCACACCCGGCAAGGGCTTCGCAGAGGGCCCGTTCGCGAGCGAGGCGGAGCTGCGGGAGATGGTGGCGCTCGCCGAGCAGAGCTCGCTGATCGAGTCCGGCGAGAGCCGGATGATCCACCAGATCTTCGAGCTGGGCGACACCCTGGCTCGCGAGGTGATGGTCCCGCGCACCGACGTCGTGTTCATCGAGCGGCACAAGACCCTGCGGCAGCTGATCTCGCTGGCCCTGCGTAGCGGCTTCTCCCGCATCCCGGTCGTGGGGGACAACCTCGACGACATCGTCGGGGTGGTCTACCTCAAGGACGTCACCAAGCGGGTGTTCGACAAGCACGAGGCGGAGACCACCGAGCGGGTCGAGTCGGTGATGCGCGAGACCCTCTTCGTCCCCGACACCAAGCCGGCCGACGACCTGCTGCGGGAGATGCAGGCGCAGCGCACCCACGTGGTCGTCGTCGTCGACGAGTACGGCGGCACCGCCGGCCTGGTCACCATCGAGGACATCATCGAGGAGATCGTCGGCGACATCAGCGACGAGTACGACGTGGCGCCCGACGCCGTCCAGCAACTGCCCCACGGGGTGCTGCGGGTGTCGTCCCGGCTCGGGCTGGACGACCTCGGCGAGATGTTCGGAGTGGGGCTGGAGGACGAGGACGTCGGCTCGGTCGGCGGTCTGATGGCCAAGCGGCTCGGCCGGGTCCCCATCCCCGGCGCCGAGGTCGACCTGGAGGGGCTGCGCCTGGTGGCCGAGGCGCCGACCGGCAGGCGCAACCGGCTCGGCACGGTGCTGGTGTGCCGGACCGAGCCGCAGGCGGCGGTGGCGGACTCCGACGCGAGCGACGTACCCGACGAGGCAGCGCAGGCGTGACGACCCGCTCCCGCGGATAGGGTGGCGGCGTGACCGATCCCGAGGACCAGAAGATCATCACGCTCGCGCGCTCGACCCGCCTGCGTGCCCGCGCGACCGAGGGTGCGGCCGTCCGCGACACCGATGGGCGCACCTACGCCGCGGCGACGGTGGACCTGCCGAGCCTGCAGCTCTCGGCCCTGCGGCTCGCGGTAGCGATGGCGGCGTCGAGCGGTGTCGACGGGCTGGAGGCCGCGGCCGTGACCGGGGCAGCTGCTGGGGCACCTGAGGTGTCGACGGACGACCTGGCCGCCGTACGCGATCTCGGTGGCTCGGGCCTCAGCGTCTTCTCGACCGACGGCGACGGCACGGTGGTCTCGATCAGCACCACCTGAGAGCGCCGGCGCCTGCGGCGCTCGTGCTGACCAGGACGGCACCGTTCGGCGGGCGCGGTGCGCGGCTGAGCCCGACGATTGCGCCGGTGCGGTCGCCATGGGAGACAATGCACCGGTGACAGACCCAGCAGAGTTCCGGTCGGGCTTCGCATGTTTCGTGGGGCGTCCGAACGCCGGGAAGTCCACCCTCACCAATGCGCTGGTCGGGCGCAAGGTTGTGATCACCTCCTCGCGCCCGCAGACGACGCGGCACGCCGTGCGCGGCATCGTGCACCGTGCCGACGCCCAGCTCATCCTGGTCGACACCCCCGGCCTGCACCGCCCGCGCACCCTGCTCGGTCAGCGCCTCAACGACCTGGTGCGCACGACCTGGGCCGAGGTCGACGTGATCGGAGCCTGCTTTCCCGCCGATCAGAAGGTCGGGCCCGGTGACCGCTTCCTGGTCGGGGAGATGGCGAAGATCCGGCGTACGCCGAAGATCGCCGTAGCCACCAAGGCCGACCTCGTCGGAGCCGACCGGATGGTTGAGCACCTGCAGTCGATCGTCGAGGTAGGTGCCGCGCACGGCGTCGAGTGGGCCGAGATCGTGCCGGTCTCGGCGGTCGACGGCAGCCAGGTGGGTCTGTTGTCGGACCTGCTGGTGGCACGGCTTCCGCCGGGGCCGCAGCTCTATCCCGACGGCGACCTCACCGACGAGCCCGAGACGACACTGGTCGCCGAGCTCATCCGGGAGGCGTCCCTGGAGGGGGTGCGCGACGAGCTGCCGCACTCGATCGCCGTGGTCGTCGAGGAGATGCAGCTACGGGAGGACCGCCCGGACGACAAGCCGCTGCTGGACGTCTATGCCAACATCTTCGTCGAGCGGGACAGCCAGAAGGCCATCGTGATCGGCAAGAAGGGCGCCCGGCTCAAAGAGGTCGGCAGCCAGGCGCGCCAGCAGATCGAGGCGCTGCTCGGCACTCCGGTCTACCTGGACCTGCGGGTCAAGCTCGCCAAGGACTGGCAGCGCGACCCCAAGCAGCTGCGCCGGCTCGGGTTCTGAGTCTGACGCCGCCGGATCAGTCGGGTGTCTTGGCCCAGCAGAAACCGAACCGCTCGCCGTCGGCCCACGACTCCCGGCGGGGCACCTCGAAGCCGTAGGAGAAGGCGTCGCGGGTGTCGAGGAAGTCGCGCACGATGCCCTCACACTCTGCAGACGCGGCGCGGCCCAGCTGCGCGCTGCCGGGAAACCTCGCGTCCGCGGCGCCCAGCCGGACACGGCTGACCGCGCGCCACCGGTGGTCGCGGCTGCAGACGATGTGCGCGAACGCGGGATGGTCGGGACTGACCCGGCTGCAGATGCCGAGGTCGGCGCGCAGCCGCACGTTGTCGAGGGCGTCCCGGAGTCGCCCGGGCAGCTCCGCCAGCCGGGCGTCGGTGGCGTAGGCGTACACATCGCAGCGCACCCACCGCGCGCCGGCGTCGAACTCCGCGGTGCCGGGGAGAAAGAACACCGGACGCAGGCTGGTCAGCATCCGGGCACCGCGCGAGCCACCGACATAGCTGGCGAACTCCCGGGAGCAGACCCGCTCCGCTGCGGCCGTGACCGTGTCGGCGCCCGACGACCTCGCGCCCTTCACCGCACCGGCCGGCAGCCGGCCCACATAGAAGGTGACCGACGTATGGCGTCGCGAGCACGGGACCGGGCGGGCGTCGTTGACGACCGTGTTGAGGTCGTGTGGGCGCAGTACCCGGCAGCTGCCGGCACGTGGCGGCTCCGGTGCCGCGGACGGTGTTGCCGTGGACGGTGCCGCCGTGGACGGTGTGGGCGTCGGCGTCGGCGTGGGCGTGGGTGTCGGCGAGGCCGGGTCGACCGTCTCCTCGACCGGAGACGGGCTGATGCCGGGTGTGGTGCTGTCGCCGGCCCCGAGCTCACCCGTGGCGGTGCACGCTGCCGTCAGCACCACCGTGAGAACGAGCAGCAGGGCCCTGAGCACGAGCGAAGACACCGTCCCTCAGTCGGCGGTAGTTGCGGCGGCAGCCTACCCGCAGCGCCGGCCGGTCACATGCGGCGCTGCCAGGCCACCGTTCGCCCCACCACCCGGCAGCCGAGGGCGTCGTTGACCGCGATCATGTGCGCGTTGCTCGCGGCGTTCCAGGTGTCCCACGTCCGCAGCCCCGGCTCGACGTCCCTCAGCCAGCCCAGCATCTCGGTCTTCAGCAGCAGCCCGAGCCGGTGTCCGCGGTGGGCACGCGCGACGGAGGTGTCGCCCTGCTCGACCACACCGTCCTGGTTGGCGTCCACCGTGACGAACGTCTGTCCCGCCCACGCGCCGTCCGAGACACGCCGTGCGAGGATCCGGTAGACCCGCTGCTGCCGCGCCGCCCGGCTCTGGTCGAACGTCCGCAGCCGGTCCTCGGAGAACACCTCGTCCTCGAACTCAAGGTCGTCCAGCGGTGCGTCGTTGATCACCGCGGCGACGGCGACCAGGTCGGGCAGCAGGTGGTCGGGGACCGGTCCTGCCAGCCGGACCAGCTCGTAGTCCGCGGTCCGCTCGGCCGCCTCGTCGTGCAGCTTGACGATCCGGTCGTGGTCGAGCGTGTCGAGGTCGAGGCGACGCTCCTCCTCCACCATGCCCGGCCGGTAACCGAACCGGTCTGGGAAGTTCTCGCCCGGCGAGCCCACCCACGTGCCGCCCATCAGCAGCGGCTTGTGGGCCGCGTGCGCCCACTCCTGCGCGGCCTGCAGCAGCGCCGCGCCGTGGCCCCGGCCGCGGGCGTCGGGTACGACGACTAGCTCGATCCAGGCCAGGTCGGCGTTGTCGCCCCAGTGCGACGTCTCGACGCTCGCGACACCGAGCACCTCCAGCCCTTCGGTGAGCCGGAAGACCACGTCGGGCCCGTATCCGTCCCAGCCGTGTCGCAGCTCCAGCAGCGTGGCACGTGCGTCGAGCTGGTGCTCGTGCGGACAGTCGACCGCGCCGGCGGCGTGCCGGACCGCGCTGACGTCGGCGGCGAGCGCCGCGTCGTACTCGGCGGGAAGGAAGGTCTCGATGTGCACGTATGCAAGGACACTCCTCGCCGGCGCCGACGGCAACCGGTTTTCGCGGTCTCGTGCTGTGGACACCTGCGCCGCGGCGACCGGACCGTACGGGTTAGAGTAGATCCCATCATGTTGTGGACGCGGCTCCTCCTTGGCTGCCGCGACGAGGTTCGCTGAGCCGGACTCCCTCGTCGCGGAGTCGACCGTTGCCCGGCGCCAAGGACGCACTCCCTCGACACAGCTTGGACATCCGATGGCCATTTCGCCGCAGCAACCCAGCCGCATGCCGATCCAGCGATACCGCGCGTTCCCCGGCATCGACCTCCCCGACCGCACCTGGCCGCAGCGGCGGCTGACCCAGGCGCCGCGGTGGCTGTCGACCGATCTGCGCGACGGAAACCAGGCGCTCATCGACCCGATGACCCCGGCCCGCAAACGCTCGATGTTCGATCTGCTCGTGCAGATGGGCTACCAGGAGATCGAGGTCGGATTCCCCGCCGCCAGCCAGGCCGACTTCGACTTCGTGCGGCAGCTGATCGAGGAAGACCTGATCCCGGACAACGTCACGATCTCGGTGCTCACCCAGGCCCGCGAGGATCTGATCGAGCGCACCATCAGCAGCCTCGTCGGTGCGCCACGAGCCAACGTGCACCTCTACAACGCCGTGGCGCCACTGTTTCGCCGGGTGGTGTTCGGCGTCGGCAAGGACGAGTGCCGTGCGATCGCCGTACGCGGCACCGAGCTGGTGATGAAGTACGCCGGAGAACTCCTCGACGACACCGACTTCGGCTACCAGTACTCCCCGGAGATCTTCACCGGCACCGAGCTGGATTTCTCCGTCGACGTGTGCGAGGCGGTCTCCGACGTGTGGCAGCCGGGCCCGGGCCGCGAGATCATCCTCAACCTGCCGGCCACGGTGGAGATGTCCACGCCCAACGTGTACGCCGACCAGATCGAGTGGTTCTCCCGCCAGCTCACCCGCCGCGAGCACTCGGTGATCTCGCTGCACCCGCACAACGACCGGGGTACGGCGGTGGCAGCGACCGAGCTGGCGATGATGGCCGGTGCCGACCGGGTGGAGGGCTGCCTGTTCGGCCACGGTGAGCGCACCGGCAACGTGTGCCTGGTGACGCTGGGCATGAACCTGTTCAGTCAGGGCATCGACCCGCAGGTCGACTTCTCCGACATCGACGAGGTCCGGCGCACGGTGGAGTGGTGCACCCAGCTGCCGGTGCACCCGCGCCATCCCTACGCCGGCGACCTGGTCTACACCGCGTTCTCCGGGTCGCATCAGGACGCGATCAAGAAGGGGCTCACCGCACTCGAGCGACAAGCGGCCTCGTCCGGCGTACCCGTGTCCGAGCTGCCGTGGGAAGCTCCCTACCTGCCGATCGACCCCAAGGACGTGGGCCGCAGCTACGAGGCCGTGATCCGGGTCAACAGCCAGTCGGGCAAGGGCGGCGTCGCCTACGTGTTGATGTCGGAGCACAAGCTCGACCTGCCGCGTCGGCTGCAGATCGAGTTCAGCCGGGTCGTGCAGGACTACACCGACGCCGAGGGCGGCGAGGTCAGCGCGACGCAGATCTGGGACATTTTCCGCGCGGAGTATCTCGACCGGGAGGAGCCGCTGTCGCTGAACTCCGTGCACACATCGGCGGCTGCCGGTGAGAAGGACGCGCTGACGGTGAAGGTCTACGTCGGTGGGCAGCCGCACACGTTGTCCGGAGAGGGCAACGGTCCGATCGCGGCGTTCTGCACGGCGCTGCAGAGCGTGGACTACGACGTGCGGGTGCTCGACTACCACGAGCACGCGCTGTCGGCCGGCGGTGACGCGACCGCCGCCGCCTACGTCGAGTGCGCCGTCGACGACAAGATCGTGTGGGGGGTCGGGCTCGATGCCAACATCGTGACGGCCTCGTTGAAGGCTGTGGTGTCGGCGGTCAACCGGCCCTGACTCGGGCCGCCGGCTCGACACCGGGGTGGGTCGCCGACCCCGGACGCACGAACGGCGTGGCCTCGCGATGAGGACCACGCCGTTCGGCGGTGCTGCGCACTCGGCGCAGACGGTGTGATGCAGCGGCGCTCAGCCCGCCGTGGGCGCCTCACCCTCCTGCGGGGCGAGCATGAACTGCACGCCGCCGGCCGGGTCGACCTGAGCGTCGAGGATCTTGTCGTCGAGGGTCTGCGCGGCAGTCTCCTCCAGAAAGACCCGAGCGCCCTCCTCCTCGAGCACCTGGTCGCCGGGCTGAGGCCCTTCGGCGGCGGTGACAGCGAGGTCGGTGTTGGCCGGGTTCTCCTGCGAGATGCGCAGTCCACCGCCGTCCGGGGTGGTGTCGCCCTCGGTGATGGTCTTGATGACGGTCGTGGCGTTCTCGGTGAGGGTAAGCATGGACCCTCCTTCGCGATCGAGTGCAGTTGTCTTGGTCTTGCGCCCCTGCCCGTTGCGCACGGGGGCAAACTTCGGCAGGGCAGATTTACCAGGCTAGCGCGGATGTGGAAACCACCCAACCCAGTCACCCATCCGGCGTGGCCACCTGCAGGCGGGCGGGATCGGTGCTGCGGCCTGCGACAATGCAGGCGTGGCGCTGTACCGTGACGAGGCCGTCGTCCTCCGCACCCAGAAGCTCGGTGAAGCCGACCGGATCGTGTCACTGCTGACCCGCCGCAACGGTCGCGTGCGTGCGGTCGCCAAAGGAGTACGCCGCACCACCTCCCGGTTCGGTTCACGGCTCGAACCGTTCATGCACGTCGATCTGCAGCTGGCGCACGGGCGTTCGCTCGACGTCGTCACCCAGGCCGTCACCATCGCGCCCCACGGCCAGCGGATCTGTGCCGACTACGCGCTCTACACCACCGGTACGGCGATGCTGGAGACCGCCGAACGGCTGGTGATGGAGGAGCGCGAGCCGTCGGTGCAGCAGTTCCTGCTGCTCGCCGGTGGGCTGCGGGTGCTGGCCCAGCGTGAGCACGACCCCGAGCTGGTGCTCGACTCGTTCCTGCTGCGGTCGATGGCGGTAGCCGGCTATGCCCCGTCGTTCGGTGACTGTGCCCGCTGTGGCGCACCGGGGCCGCACCGGTCGTTCACCCCCGCGCACGGCGGCATGCTCTGTCCCGACTGCCGGATGCCGGGCACCGCGAGCCCGGCGCTGGAGACGGTGGTGCTACTGGCCGCGCTGCTCGCCGGCGAGTGGTCCGTGGCAGACGCCAGCGCCCCGCGGCACCGCCGGGAGGCCGGTGGGCTCGTGGCCGCCTACGTGCAGTGGCACCTCGAGCGCGGGATCCGCTCACTCGCTCACCTCGACCGCTGACACAATCGTCCTCGTGCGACGACGACGCCAGAACAGCCCGGTGCCCACCGAGGTCCGCCGGCCGTCCCCACATCCGTCGGGGGCGACGCCGCCCCCCGTCCCGCAGGACCTGGTGCCCGGGCATGTCGCGATCGTGATGGACGGCAACGGCCGCTGGGCCAACCAGCAGGGGCTGCCCCGCACCAAGGGCCACGAGATGGGGGAGGCGGCCCTGTTCGACGTCGTGGAAGGTGCGATCGAGATCGGTACCACGCACCTGTCGGCGTACGCCTTCTCGACCGAGAACTGGAAGCGCTCACCCGACGAGGTCAGGTTCCTGATGGGTTTCAACCGCGACGTCATCCGGCGTCGTCGCGACCAGATGCACGAGCTCGGCGTCCGGGTGCGCTGGGCCGGCCGCCGCAGGAGACTGTGGCCGAGCGTGGTCAAGGAGCTCGAGGTCGCCGAGGAGCTCACCCGCGACAACGACGTACTCACGCTCACGATGTGCGTCAACTACGGCGGCCGCGCCGAGATCGCGGACGCCGCCGCGGCGCTCGCCCGGGATGTGGCGGCCGGCAGGGTCAACCCCGACCGCGTCGACGAGCGAGTCTTCACCCGTTATCTCGACGAGCCGGACATGCCCGACGTCGACCTGTTCTGGCGTACGTCGGGGGAGCAGCGCACGTCCAACTTCCTGCCCTGGCAGGCGGCGTACGCGGAGATGGTGTTCACCGACGTGCTGTGGCCCGAGGTGGACCGGCGCAGCCTGTGGCAAGCCATCGAGATCTATGCCGGTCGCAGTCGGCGCTACGGCGGCGCGGTCGACAGGTCCAGCCGCTGAGCTTACGAACAGGCTCGGCAGGTGCCGAAGATCTCCAACGTATGGCTCAGCTCGACGTAGCCGTGCTCGGCCGCGACGCGCTCGGCCCAGCGCTCGACGGCCGGGCCCTCCACCTCGACCGTGCGACCACACGCGCGACACACCAGGTGGTGGTGGTGGCCGTCACTGCACCGGCGGTAGAGCGACTCGCCCTCGGCGGTGCGCAGGGTGTCGACCTCCCCGGCGTCGACCAGGCTCTGCAGGGCGCGATACACGGTGGTGAGACCGACGGCGTCGCCACGCTGTTTGAGCAGGTCGTGCAGCTCCTGCGCACTGCGGAAGTCGTCGACCGACTCCAGCGCCGCGCCGACGGCCGTGCGCTGCCGGGTCGTACGGCGGGCCTCAGTGCTCGTCATAGTGATCTCCGTGTGGGACGTGCCGGTGGCCGTCATGGACATAGTCGACGTGGTCGCCGTGGACGACCGCAGCATGACCGCACTGGTCGCCGTGGCGGTGCGGATGGACCTCGCTGCGGTGGTCGGCGGCCGGCTGCCCTGACGGTGCCGCCTCGAACGGTCCGGACTCGAACGGGGCCGCCTCGAACGGGGCGGTGACGTGCTGCCGACGCCGGATCAGCGCACCGACCGGCCAGGTTGCCGCGAAGCCCGCCAGCGCGATGAGCACGATCGTCGCGCCGGGCGCCACGTTGGCGTAGAACGAGGTGGTCACACCGCCCAGCGAGGCGACCGTGCCGAGCACCATCGCAGCCAGCAACGTCGTCCGGAAGCCACGGGTGACCTGCTGCGCGGTGGCCACCGGCACGACCATCAGCGCACTCACCAGCAGCAGCCCTACCGTGCGCATCGCGACGGTGACGGTGACGGCGGCCATCACCGACATCGCCACGGTGTAGGCCTGCACCCGCAGGCCCTGGACGCGGGCGAAGTCCTCGTCCTGGCAGATCGCGAACAACTGCGGCGAGAGCCCGACGGCCAGCACGATCACCACGGCGGCCAGCACGGTCACCGTGACGATGTCGGAGTCCGAGACCGTGCTGATGGAGCCGAAGAGGTATCGGTGCAGCGTCGAGGCGCCGTTGCCGGCCAGCCCGGTCAGTAGGACACCGCCTGCGATACCGCCGTAGAACAGCAGTGCGAGCGCGACGTCGCCGGTGGTGCGGCCCCGCGCCCGGAGCACCTCGATCAGCAGCGCGCCGAGCACGGCGACGACGACGGCAGTCCATACCGGTGTCCACCCCGTGAGCAGCCCGAGCGCGACGCCGGTGACCGCGATGTGCCCGATGCCGTCACCGAGCAGGGCCAGCCGGCGCTGCACGAGGTAGGTGCCGACCGCCGGCGCGGCCAGGCCGGTCACCAATGCGGCGAGCAGCGCCCGCCGCATGAAGTCGTAGTCCAGCAGGGACAGCGGCCCGAGGATGCTGACCGCCTCGGGGACGCTCACAGCGACCACCCGCCGAGTGGAGAGTTGTCCGGCGTCGGCTCGGGATGGGCGTGGTCGTGGAAGGCGTGCAGGCCGGCACCGGCCCGTGGTGGGCCGTCGTGCACGATCCGGCCGTCATGGACGACGACCGCGCGGTCGATCAGCGGCTCGATCGGACCGAGCTCGTGCGCGACCAGCACGATCGTCGCCCCGTCGGCAGCGACCCGGGTCAGCGCATCGGCGAACGCGACCTGGCTGGCCCGGTCGACCCCCGCGGTCGGCTCGTCGAGGACCAGCAGGTCGGGCTCACCGGCCATGGCCCGGGCGATGAGCACCCGCTGCTGCTGCCCGCCGGACAGCGTCGCAACGCTGTCACGTTGCCGGTCGCGCAGGCCGACGACGTCGAGGGCGGAGTCGACGAGGCGCTGGTCGGTGCGCCCGAGCGGCCGCAGCAGCCGGCGACGAGCGAGCCGGCCGGCGCTGACCACCTCACGCACGGTGGCGGGTACGCCGGAGCTCGCGGTGCTGCGCTGCGGGACGTAGCCGACGCGGCGCCACTGGCGGAACCGGGCCAGCGGGACATCGAACAGCCGGACGTCGCCGCGCTCGAGCGGGATGAGGCCGAGCGCCGCCCGGATCAGCGTGGACTTGCCGGACCCGTTGCTGCCCAGCACCGCGACCACCTCGCCGTCGGTGACGGTCAGGTCGATGCCGCGCAGCACCGGGCGGCCGCCGAGCGCGACCGCACCGTCGCGGATCTGCAGGGGCGTGGGAGCAGTCATCTGCATCCGTTCGCTTCGGCGAGGGCCCGGAGGTTGGAGCGCATGAGCGAGAAGTAGTCCTCGTCCGCGGTCTGCTCGGTCAGGCCCTCGATCGGGTCGAGCACACCGACCTCGATGCCTGCCTCGTCGGCCAGCGTCTGGGCGATCGCCGGGTCGGTCAGGGTCTCGGTGAAGACCGTGGTCACTCCTGCTTCCTCGACCAGGTCGCGCAGCCGAGCGAGCCGGGCCGGTGAGGGCCCGGCGCTCGGCGACGTCCCGGCGATCGAGACCATCTCGAGATCGTAGGCGTGGGCGAGGTAGCCGAAGGCCGCGTGGCTGGTGACGAAGACGCGGCGTTCGCAGTCGGCCAGCGTGGAGGCGAATTCTCGGTCCAGGGCGCGGAGCCGCTCGACGAGGTCGGCAGCATTGGCGCGGTAGGCCTTCGTGTGGTCGGTGTCGGCATCCGCCAGTTGCTCGGCGACCGCCTCCGCGACCGGTACGAGCTTGGCGGGGTCGAGCCACAGGTGCGGGTCGAGCTCGCCCGCGTCGGCGACCTCCAGTCCCGCTACCTCGGCGACGTCGACCACGCGGCCGTCGGCGGTCTGTTGCACGGCGTCGTCGACGGCCGGCTGAAAGCCCTCCTCGTAGACGACGAGGTCGGCGTCGGCGATGTCTGCCACCTGTTGCGGGCTCAGCTCGAGGTCGTGTGGCTCGGCGCCGACCGCGGTCAGGTTGTCGACGTCCGCATGCTCACCAGCGACCTGCTCGGCGACGTACGCGAACGGGTAGAACGCGGCGACGACCCTCGGCCCGCCGCCCCCCGAGCCCGACACGTCGCTGTTGCCACAGGCGGCGAGGAGCACGGCAGCGGCGGTGACACAGACGACAGCCGACAACCTCATGAAAACGATTATCAATGGCGGCGGAAACCATTGTCAAACGATTCGTCTGCGGTCGCCCGCGGGGAAACCGCGAGCTACCGCAGACGAATCGGGGCGAGTTGGTTACCAGTGGCGGGCGACGTCGATCACCAGCCGGCTTCCCTTCCCGGGCCCGCGCAGGGTGAACGCACGGAACGGCAGCCGTGCGCGCACGCCGAGGCCGACCGTGGTCTGGCCCTCGAAGTCGCCTGCCCAGGCGACCTGCCGGAACGTCCGGTAGCCCTCGACGTCGACCAGCTCGCGCTTGTTGGCAGGGTCGTACGTCGGCTCGCCCGCGTTGTTGTGGGCAGGGGCCTGGACGACGACCTCGAGCTGAGCGCGACCGCGCAGCCGGACGAGCTTGCCGGACCCGTCCTGGCGTACCGCGCGCACGTAGCGCACGGAGTAGCCCGTCGGTCGGCGGTTGAGGTCGAGGACCAACCGGTCGAAGCAGCGGTGCCGCCCGGCCCGGATGTCGACCAGCTTGGCGCGGCTGGACTTGTCTGACGTCTCGCGCAGCGAGCCCCAGCTGACTGAGCAGTCGGCGGCGTTGGCCGGCGCCGATGTGGTCGCGACGACCGTGGCCGGTACTCCTGCCAATGCGACGCTGAGGACCAGCGACCGGATCAGCAGCTTGCAGCGATGGATCTGGAACATGGTGTCCCCCTTTCGGACACCAGTGAGGACGCGCCGCGACCGAAGTCGGTTGTCATCCGGTCTGAGACGTCCGTGCCTGGTGCCCTCCGACATGACACGCGACCGGACGGCACGAGATGATGGGGAGGTGTCCAAGCCCGCCAACCGCCGCAGCGCCAACCGCCGCAGCGGCAACCCCGCCAAGCGCGCTGCCGCCAAAGCCGCCCTTGGCCAACATTCTGCTCGCCCGCGGAGCTATCCGCTACTGGCGTGGCTGCACCGTCAGCCGCGGTGGCTGCTGCCGGTCGCGACGGTGCTGCTCGCCCTGGGCGGTCTGTACCTGCCGCGGATCGTCGGTGGTATCTGCCTGCTGCTGGCCGCGGCTCTCCTCGGCCTGCTGACCTCGCTGGCATGGCCCGCGATCAGCATGGGGACCCGCGTCATCCGGGTCGTGATCACCCTCCTGGCCGCGGCGGCCGCGGTGGCGCGAATGACCGGGACGTGGGCGGTCTGAGTGCTGGTCGTCCCGCGCTTTCGTGTCGAGCCGGCCGAGGAGACTGCCTTCCTGGCCGATGCGGAGGGCGCCTTGGCGGCGCTGGCCGCCCGACCGGGCTATCTCGAGGGCAGCATCGGCCGGGCCACCGACGACCCCACGCTCTGGGTGATCAGCATGCGGTGGGAGGGCGTCGGAGCCTACCGACGCGCGCTGTCCGCGTACGACGTGAAGGTCGCCACCGTGCCGTTGCTGTCCAGGGCGATCGATGAGCCCACGGCGTACGAGGTCGTGCACGGCGACGGTGCCACCGAGCCCAACCGGGCCGAGCCGCGCGGATCCGCCCCGGGTAGCCTGGGCCCCGGCTGGGGCGACTCAGCCTGACCTCACCGACACCCCAGCCGGACGGAGTGATCCAGCGTGGCCGCCTCCAAGCTCGATGACGTCATCAATGTGTGCAAGCGACGTGGTTTCGTCTTTCCCAGTGGGGAGATCTACGGCGGCACCCGGTCGGCGTGGGACTACGGCCCGCTCGGCGTGGAGCTGAAGGAGAACGTCAAGCGGCAGTGGTGGCGCACCATGGTGCAGAGCCGCAGCGACGTGGTCGGGCTCGACTCCTCGATCATCCTGCCCACCAAGGTGTGGGAGGCCTCCGGCCATCTCGACGCGTTCGTCGACCCGCTGGTGGAGTGCCAGAGCTGCCACAAGCGCTTCCGTCAGGATCACCTGCAGGAGGCGTACGCCGACAAGAAGCGCATCGACGACCCCGACACCGTCGACATGAGCCTGGTCGCCTGCCCGCACTGCGGCACCAAAAACGCCTGGACCGAGCCCAGGATGTTCAACGGCCTGCTCAAGACCTTCCTCGGTCCGGTCGAGAGCGCCGAGGGGTTGCACTTCCTGCGGCCCGAGACCGCCCAGGGCATCTTCGTCAACTTTCTCAACGTGGTCGGTTCTGCACGCAAGAAGCCGCCGTTCGGCATCGGCCAGATTGGCAAGAGCTTCCGCAACGAGATCACCCCGGGCAACTTCATCTTCCGCACCCGCGAGTTCGAGCAGATGGAGATGGAGTTCTTCGTCGAGCCGGGCACCGACGAGCAGTGGCACGAGACCTGGATCGAGTCCCGCACCGCGTGGTTCACCGACCTGGGCATCGACCCTGCCAACCTGCGCCACTACGAGCATCCCCGCGAGAAGTTGTCGCACTACGCCAAGCGCACGGTCGACATCGAGTATCGCTTCGGCTTCCAGGGCGCGGAGTGGGGTGAGCTCGAAGGCGTCGCCAACCGCACCGACTTCGACCTGTCGACGCACGCCAAGGCCTCCGGCGCCGACCTCACCTACTTCGACCAGGAGAAGGGTGAGCGCTACACGCCGTATGTCATCGAGCCGGCCGTCGGGGTGAACCGGTCGATGATGGCGTTTCTGATCGACGCCTACGCCGTCGACGAGGCGCCGAACGCCAAGGGCGGAGTCGACAAGCGCACCGTGCTGCGTCTGGACCCCCGGCTGTCGCCGGTCAAGGTGGCGGTGCTGCCGCTGTCGCGCAACGCCGACCTCAGCCCGAAGGCGCAGGCGCTGGCCGCCGACCTGCGCACGGCGTGGAACATCGACTTCGACGACGCCGGCGCGATCGGTCGCCGCTACCGCCGCCAGGACGAGATCGGCACGCCGTACTGCGTCACGGTCGACTTCGACACCCTGGACGACAACGCGGTGACGGTTCGCGAGCGCGACTCGATGACCCAGGAGCGGGTCGGCCTGGACCAGATCAGCGGCTACCTCGCCCAGCGCCTGATCGGCTGCTGAGCCGGAACTGCGATCTCGCGGCGAGGAAGCGCAACCACCCTCCGTCGCGCCGAGATCGCACCTCTGCCCCGCGTGCCAAGCCGAGTACGCCGGGTTTTCGGCCGATTCGCTGCTGGGCACACTCGCCGTATGGTCATCCACCCACCGAGTAGCGGCAGCGCGACGTGAGCGTCTTTCGCACCAAGTCTGTGCAGCAGACCCTGCGCGACATCGACGAGCCGGAGCATCGGCTCACCCGGACACTGCGGTTGCCGCACCTGGTCGCCTTCGGCATCGGCATCGTGATCGGCACCGGCATCTTCACGCTGACCGGTCAGCAGGCCGCGGTCAGCGCCGGGCCGGGCGTCACGCTGTCCTTCGTGATCGCCGGTGCCGTCAGCGTGCTGGCGGCGCTGTGCTACGCCGAGCTGTCCTCGAGCGTGCCGGCGGCCGGCAGCTCCTACACCTACAGCTATGCCGCGCTCGGTGAGATCGTCGCCTGGATCATCGGCTGGGACCTGATCCTCGAGTTCGCCCTGGGTGCCGCTGTGGTCGCGCGGGGATGGTCCTCCTACCTCGCCGACCTCCTCGGCCTGCCACCTGTGCTATTCACCGAGCAGGCGCCGGTCAACGTGGGGGCCGGGCTGGTCGTCCTGGTCCTGGGGTACGTCGCCCTGGTGGGGATCCGGCAGTCGGCCCGGCTGACCTCCGGGCTGGTGGTGCTCAAGGTGGCGATCTGCCTCTTCGTGATCGTGGCCGGCGCGTTCTTCGTCAAGCTGGCGAACTGGACGCCGTTCATCCCCGAGCCGCAGCCCCGGCAGAGCTCGACCGCCGGCTTGGACCAGCCCCTGATCCAGGCGCTGATCGGCGCCGAGCCCGCGGCGTTCGGCGTCGCCGGGGTGCTGGCAGCCGCAGCCGTGGTGTTCTTCTCCTACACCGGCTTCGAGGCCGTGGCCAACCTGGCCGAGGAGTCGGAGAACCCGCGGCGCGACATCCCCCGTGGCGTGATCTACACGCTGGTGCTGGCCACCCTCCTCTACGTCGGGGTCTCGTTGGTCGTGACCGGGATGGCGCCGTACTCGCAGTTGAACACCGCATCGCCGCTGGCTCGTGCGTTCGACCTCGTCGGCCTCGGCTGGGCGTCGACGCTGGTCTCCATCGCCGCGGTGACCGGGCTCACCTCGGTGATCCTCGTCGACATCGTCACGATGTCACGCATCGGCTTCTCGATGTCCCGGGACGGCCTGCTGCCGCGGGCCCTGTCGCGGGTGCACCGGCGGTGGGGCACGCCCTACCGGCTGACCCTGATCATCACCGTGGCCGTCGCCGTGATGGCGGCGCTGGTGCCGCTGGAGGCGCTGGCGGAGATGGTCTCGATCGGCGCGCTGTTCGCCTTCCTGCTGGTCGCGATCGGCGTACTCGTGCTGCGACGCCGCCAGCCCGACCTCGAGCGTGGGTTCCGCGTGCCCCTCGGCCCGGTCATCCCGGTCGGTGCCGTGCTCGCCTGCCTGTACCTGATGAGCAACCTGGCCGTGTGGACCTGGCTGCGGTTCCTCGGCTGGCTGGTCGTCGGCCTGCTGGTCTACGCGCTCTACGGCTATCGCAACTCACGGCTGTCGGACCGTTTTGCCGCCGGCGCCGCCGATCGCCGACACTAGCGGCATGTCCCGACCGACAACGCTGCCGACAGCCCGACCGACAGCCCGACCGACAGCGCTGCGCCTCGGCGCACTGACGGTGGAGACACCCGTCGTCCTCGCACCGATGGCCGGCGTCACCAACGCCGCCTTCCGCAGGTTGTGCCGTGAGCAGGGGGCCGGGCTCTACGTCTGCGAGATGATCACCTCGCGCGGTCTCGTGGAGGGTGACGCGGTGACACGGTCGATGCTGGCGTTCGACCCGCTCGAGGACGTGCGCTCGGTCCAGCTCTACGGCGTCGACCCCGTGTACATCGGCAAGGCGGTGGAGATCCTCGCCGGCGACTACGGGGTCAGGCACGTTGATCTCAACTTCGGCTGCCCGGTGCCCAAGGTGACCCGCAAGGGTGGGGGAGCCGCGCTCCCGTGGAAGCACCGGCTGCTGCGGTCGATCCTCGACCACGCCGTCGCGGCGGCCGAGCCCTATGGCATCCCGGTCACGATGAAGACGCGCAAGGGCATCGACGACGAGCACCTGACCTATCTCGAAGCCGGCCGGATCGCGCAGGAGAGCGGCTGCGCGGCGATCGGGCTGCATGGGCGCACGGCCGACCAGCACTACTCCGGGCGGGCCGACTGGTCGTCGATCGCGCGGCTGGTCGAGCACGTCGACATCCCCGTGCTCGGCAACGGCGACATCTGGGAGGCGGCAGACGCGGTGCGGATGGTCGACGAGACCAGGTGCGCCGGCGTCGTCGTCGGCCGTGGCTGCCTCGGCCGGCCGTGGCTGTTCCGCGATCTCGCCGAGGCGTTCTCCGGCGAGCAGGTCACGACGTTGCCCACGCTGGGCGAGGTCGCCGAGATCATGCGCCGGCACTGCGAGCTGCTGGTGCAGTGGATGGGCGAGGAGCGCGGCTGCAAGGAGTTCCGCAAGCACGTGACGTGGTACCTCAAGGGATTCTCCGCCGGTGGCGAGGCGCGGGCATCGCTCGGTCTGGTCTCGTCGATGGCCGCTCTGGACGAGCTGCTGTCGCGGCTGGATCCCGACGAGCCGTTCCCTGCCTCGGTGCTCGGCGCACCGCGGGGCCGACAGGGCAGCCCGAAGCGGGTGGCGCTTCCGCAGGGCTGGCTCGACGGCCGTGAGGACATGCTGATCGACGCCGCGGCCGAGAGTGACGCATCCGGCGGATGATTCGTCGGCCGCGACCCAGGTGCGGTCGGTAGTGTCCCTTTCATAGGTCACAGGTGATCCCTGAGCCAAGGAGACGCGTCATGAGCATGAATTCCGGGGACGCGACGAAGTTCGTCTATGACTTCGCCGAGGGCGGCAAGGCCATGTTGGACCTGCTCGGCGGCAAGGGCGCCAATCTCGCCGAGATGTCGAACCTCGGGCTGCCGGTGCCACCGGGGTTCACCATCACCACCGAGGCGTGCCGCGCGTACCTCGAGCAGGGTGCAGCTCCGCCGAGCCTCGACGCCGAGATCGCCGACCATCTGATGGCACTCGAGCAGCGGATGGACAAGCGCCTGGGCGACCCGCACGACCCGCTGCTGGTGTCGGTGCGCTCGGGCGCGAAGTTCTCGATGCCCGGCATGATGGAGACGGTTCTCAACGTCGGCCTCAACGACCGGTCGGTGGTGGGGCTGGGTGAGCAGTCCGGCAGCGCCCGCTTTGCCTGGGACTCCTACCGGCGACTCGTCCAGATGTTCGGACAGACCGTGCTCGGCATCGACGGTGACGCGTTCGAGGAGGCCATCGAGGCACGTAAGCAGGCTGTCGGCACGTCCGACGATCTCGATCTGGACACCGACGCCCTGCGCGCGCTGGTCGGCGACTTCAAGCAGATCGTCAAGGATCGCGCGGGCCGTGACTTCCCGCAGGACCCCCGGGAGCAGCTCGATCTCGCCACCAGTGCGGTGTTCGGCTCATGGAACGCCGAGCGGGCCGTCCTCTACCGCCGCCAGGAGCGCATCCCCGCTGACCTGGGCACGGCGGTCAACGTGGTCGCGATGGTCTTCGGGAACCTCGGCGACGACTCGGGCACCGGCGTCTGCTTCACCCGCGACCCGGCATCGGGGGCGCAGGGCATCTACGGCGACTACCTGCCCAACGCCCAGGGCGAGGACGTCGTCGCCGGCGTCCGCAATACGCTCGCGCTGGCTGAGCTCGAGCACCTCGACAAGAGGTCCTACGACCAGCTCCTCAAGATCATGACGCAGCTGGAGCGGCACTACCTCGACCTGTGCGACATCGAGTTCACGATCGAGCGCGGCACGCTGTGGATGCTGCAGACCCGGGTGGGCAAGCGCACCGCCGGCGCGGCGTTCGTCGTGGCCATGCAGCTGTGCGACGAGGGCCTGATCGATCTCGACGAGGCGCTGACGCGGGTCAGCGGCAGTCAGCTTGCCCAGCTGATGTTTCCCCGGTTCGCCCCCGGCACCGACGCTCCCCTGTTGAGCAGCGGCATCGGAGCCTCGCCGGGAGCCGCGTCCGGCGAGGTGGTGTTCGACTCCCAGCGGGCCAAGGAGTGGAGCACGCAGGGCCGCTCGGTCATCTTGGTGCGCCGCGAGACCAACCCCGACGACCTGCCTGGCATGATCGCGGCCCGGGGGGTGCTGACCAGTCGCGGCGGCAAGACGTCGCACGCCGCCGTCGTGGCCCGGGGGATGGGCAAAACCTGCGTGTGCGGCGCCGAACAGCTGTCCGTGGACGCGGCCCGCCGCCGGATCACCGCCGGCGACGGGCGGGTCGTGCAGGAGGGTGACGTGCTCTCGATCGACGGCACGACCGGCGAGGTGTTCGTCGGTGAGGTCGAGGTCGAGTCGTCCCTGGTGGTGCGCTACTTCGAGGGCGAGCTCGACGCCGGCGCGCCGGAGGCCGACGAGCTGGTTCGGGCCGTCGACCGGCTGATGCGGCACGCCGACGAACGCCGGCGGCTCGGTGTGCGCACCAACGCCGACACCGCGCAGGACTGCGGCCGGGGCCGCAGGTTCGGCGCCGAGGGTGTCGGGCTGTGCCGCACCGAGCACATGTTCTTGGGTGAGCGCCGCAAACACGTCGAGGAGCTGATCCTGGCCGCAGACGACGCCGGGCGCGACGCGGCGCTGAGCCGGCTGGCCGCGCCGCAGCGCGAGGACTTCGAGCAGATCCTGGCGGCGATGGACGGGCAGCCGGTGACGATCCGGCTGATCGACCCACCGTTGCATGAGTTCCTGCCCGACCTCACCGACCTCGCCGTGGAGGTCGCGCTGGCCGAGGAGCGCGGCGAGGACGCAGGCGAGGAGGCGATCCGGGCGCGTGAGCTGCTGGCGGCGGTGCGGCGCCTGCACGAGCAGAACCCGATGCTCGGACTGCGCGGCGTGCGTCTCGGGCTGGTCGTCGAGGGCCTGTTCGGCATGCAGGTGCGCGCGGTTGCCGAGGCGACTGCCCTCCTCGTGCAGCAGGGGAAGGCCCCGAGACCGGAGATCATGGTCCCGCTGGTCGCCACGGTGCAGGAGCTCCAGCTCGCCCGCGACCAGATCGCTCAGGTGCTGGCGGAGGTGGCCCAGGCGTCCGGTGTCGACCTGCCGTGTCTGGTCGGCACGATGATCGAGCTGCCCCGCGCCGCGCTGACGGCCGGCGAGATCGCCGAGCACGCAGACTTCTTCTCCTTCGGCACCAACGATCTCACCCAGATGACGTGGGGATTCTCCCGCGATGACGTCGAGGCCGCCTTCTTCCCGGCGTACCTCGAGCGTGGCATCTTCGGAGTGTCGCCGTTCGAGACGATCGACGCCGAGGGGGTCGGCGAGCTGGTGCGGGTGGCGGCTGAGGCCGGTCGCGCCGCCCACCCCGGTCTCAAGCTGGGGATCTGTGGCGAGCACGGCGCAGACCCCGACAGCGTGCACTTCTTCCACCGGATCGGTCTGGACTACGTGTCCTGCTCACCGTTCCGGGTGCCAGTGGCCCGGTTGGAGGCCGGACGGGCCGCGGTGGCCGACGGCTGAGCGCGTTCGCGCGCGGTCCCGGCCAGCCCGAGGATCAGCGTGCAGACGCCGGCCACCACAACCAGCGCGTGGTCGAGGCCGATGCGCTCGGCGACCAGCCCGATCGTCGGGGCACCGGCGAGGAACCCGGCGTACCCGATGGTGGAGACGACGCCGATCGCCCGCGGCCCGCGGCCCGGCACCTCCCCGGCGGCCGACATCGCTGCGGGGAACACCACCGACAGGCCGAGCCCCCACAGCAGCCCCCCGAGGATCGCGGCGCTCAGTGACGGCACCAGGGCGACGAGCAGCACACCGGTGACCGCGCAGACACCGGCGACCCGCAGCACGGCAACCCGCCCATGGCGGGCAATCAGCTTGCCGCCGAAGAAGCGCCCGAGCGCCATCGCCAGGTTGAAGGCGGCGAAGGTCAGCGCGCCGACCGACTCCAGCGCACCGCGCTCGTCGACCAGCACGAGGGCGAGCCAGTCGTTGGCCGCGCCCTCGCCGAGCGCGGTCGAGAAGGTCAGCAGCCCGAGCACGAGCTCCAGCCCGGTCATCCGCGAACGGTGGCCCGTGCGGCGCGCGGGATGGTCGGCGCCGCGGCGTGCTGCCCGGCGGTGTACGTCCGGCGTGAGGCACCGCGCGCACCACAGGAGTAGGGCGAGCCCCAGCGCCGACATCGCCGGCAACTGCACCAGCAGCGGCGCGCCGAGCAGGGCAAACCCGGCGCCGGTCAGTGCGCCGACCACGGCGCCCGCCGAGAAGCCGGCGTGCAGGCGCGGCATCAGCACCCGCTGGTGGCGATGCTCGAGGGTGTTGCCCTGCACGTTCATGGAGACGTCCCACACGCCCACGCCGATGCCGACGACGAAGAGGTTGAGCGTCAGCCAGCTCGGATCGGGCACCAGCGCCAGCGTGGACAGACTCGCAGTGGTCAGCACACCCGCCACGGCTACGACGGCGGGGCTGCCGAACCGCTCGGCAAGGCGCGCCGTCCACGGCATGGCGACGATCGACCCGACACCCACCGCGAGCAGCGCGAGGCCGAGCCGGGCGGGGGAGGCCTGGACCTGGTCCCGCAGGGTCGGCATCCGCGACAGGGTCTGGGCAAGCAGCATGCCGTTGAGCGCGAACACCAGCGTCAGCGCGGGAACAGCCGCGGTGGGGCGGTGGGTCACGGTCGAGCTCACCGGCTTCAGGGTGCCATGATCAGCGGATGGGCTACGACGAGAGCGCGATGCAGCGGTGGGCGTCGGAGCCGGCCAAGCGCGTCGGTCGCGGTCCGTTCGAGCGCGACCATGCCCGCCTGGTGCACTCGGCGTCGCTGCGCCGGCTGGGTGCGAAGACCCAGGTCGTCGGGCCCGGCAGCGACGACTTCGTGCGCAACCGGCTCACCCACAGCCTCGAGGTCGCCCAGATCGGCCGCGAGCTGGCCCGCTCGCTCGGCTGCGACCCCGATGTCGTCGAGACGGCCTGCCTGGCCCATGACCTCGGCCACCCGCCGTTCGGGCACAACGGCGAGCGTGCCCTCAACGACGTGGCCGCGCCGGTCGGCGGGTTCGAGGGGAACGCCCAGACATTGCGGATCCTCACCCGGCTGGAGCCCAAGGCGGCACACGCCGACGGCCCGTTGGCCGGGTGCAGCGCGGGCCTCAACCTCACCCGCGCGAGCCTGGACGCCACCGCGAAGTATCCCTGGACTGCAGAGCACGCTCGTCCACCCGCGGGCGCGCACGCCGACGGGTCGCAGCGCCGGGTGCGCAAGTTCGGTGTCTACGCAGACGACGCGGAGGTGTTCGCCTGGATGCGCGCGGGTGCGCCGGACGAAATCGGTGAGCGCACCTGCGTCGAGGCGCAGGTGATGGACCTGGCCGACGACATCGCCTACTCCGTGCACGACGTGGAGGATGGTGTCGCGGCCGGCCGGGTCGACCTGTCGCTTCTCGACCAGGAGACCGAGCGGGAGCAGGTGTTCGCGGCCGTGGCCGAGTGGTACCTGCCCGACGTATCGACCGACCGGCTCGACGCGGCGGTCGACCGCCTCCGCGCCGGTGTCGCCTGGCCCTCGGCGGGGTACGACGGCTCCCGTCTCGCCCAGGCGCAGCTGAAGAACCTCACCAGCGACCTCATCGGCCGGTTCTGCTCGGTGGTCGAGGAGGCGACGCGTGCCCGGCACGGCAGCGGACCGCTGACCCGCTACGACGCCGACCTCGAGGTGCCGGTCGGGACCAGCGAGGAGATCGCGGTGCTCAAAGGCATCGCCGCGCACTACATCATGCGCACCGACGAGCGGGTGCAGCTGCTGGAGTGCCAGCGGACGATGCTGGCGGATCTGACCGAGCACCTCTCGGCGCATCCGGAGCACCTGGAGTCCGCGTTCCGGGCGGACCACGCGCTTGCGCCCGACGACGCGGGGCGGTTACGTGTGGTCGTCGACCAGGTCGCAGCACTGACCGACGCGTCGGCGACGACGTGGCACCAACACCTCTGACGAAGGGCGGCGGCGATGGCCGAGGAGCAGACGTTCGTGATCGTGGGCGCGAGCCTGGCCGGGGTCAAGGCGGCCGAGACCCTGCGTGCGGAGGGCTTTCGTGGACGCGTGGTGCTGCTCGGCGCCGAGGCTGACCTGCCTTACGACCGGCCGCCGCTCTCCAAGGGCGCGCTGAAGGGCGAGGAGGACTACGACAGCGCCCGGCACCACGACGAGGGCTGGTACGCCGACAAGCAGATCGAGCTGCGGCTCGGCAGGCGCGTCAGCGGTATCGACCTCTCGGCCCACACCGTCACGGTCGAGGGCGACGAGGCGCTGACCTACGACCGGCTGCTACTGGCGACCGGGTCACAGCCACGGCGTCTCGACGTACCCGGTGCG
>DASSKO010000053.1:0-12977 GCA_035690425.1 Nocardioidaceae bacterium | reverse complement strand
CCCAGCAACGCCTTCACGGCTGCGCCGGATGTCCCGGCGGCAGGCTCGATGCGAGCGATCACGCGGCCTCCGCGGGTGACGAAGAAAGTCTCGCCGTCCTTCTCCACCGCGGTGAGCAGGGCAGAGAATCCTCTGGCTGCGGCTGTGGCTGTGATCTCCTTCATTGCATCAGATTATCTGATCCGAACTGATGCGGCAATGTCAGACGAGGCGCGCGAGAACGCCGGCTGTCGGTCGTGACTCGTCCCGCAGTGCCCGAACATAGGGCGCACTTGTAGTCAGCAGCCGTTCCTCGATGCATCGCCGGTCATCGCGCTCATACGGGCTAAGCGCGCTGGCAAAGAAAAGGTGTCGACTCCGCGAACAATCACACAAGGGTAGCCGCGCATGCCTGGGGTCAACCGGAGTCGCCGTGCCGCAGGTGCGGTGTCGGCTACGGCACTTCTCCAGCCCGGAACGTGTCCGTGTCGGCGTGATAGGCGACGTATCCGCCGCTGGTGTGCAGGTACAGGACGTCGCCTTGCTTGTGCACGTAGCTGACTCCGCCGGGAGGGCCGGGTGGCTGCCGCCACCGCCACTTCGCGAGGGGATGGTCCGTAGTCCCGTCACGGCAGACGTGATCAGCCGTTGGGCACAGGTAGATGCCGAGCATGCCGGGCTGCTTGGCGGTGCCCTCCGTGGTGATGAACCAGCCGGAGGCCAGCGAACCGCAGCTGCGGATCTCCCCGTAGCGAGCGGTGATCTGCGTGCCGGTCTCTGAGTACGACGGGTTGGACCACGTCCCGCACACCGCCGGATTCGGCGGCGGCAACGCGACAGCAGAAGGGGACGCTCCGGCATCGATAGCAATGCCCGCTCCGACACGTGCGCTTTGCGAGTTCGGGATGTCCCAGCCGAACTTCCCCCCTTGCGACGGTGCATCGGGGGCCTGGATCTTCATCTGGTACCGGACGCGGCCGTGTGCAGGGATCGACCGGACGATGCCGCAGTTCAGGTAGTAGCTGTGCACGGACGGAGATGCGCCGGCTGGCGAGTAGATGCTCTCGGTGTAGACCGGGCATGGGTCGAGGGCGACCGCTTGCGCTGTCGTGTTCGTCAGGGTGACGACGTAGGTGACCGCGACGAGCAGCCCGTCGCCGTCCGGATCGCCGGTACCGGGAATCAATAACTGCGGACCGCCAGGCGGCTCTTCGTGCGCGGTTTTCGTCACGCCGTCGACGACGAGCAGCCCGGCGCCGTCCGGATCTCCTGTGCCCGGAATCGTCCACTGCTACCCGGGCGGGACGACCTGCGAAGCCCCCGGCCCCACGCCCAAGGCGACGACAAGTGCGGCGAAAACCTTGCCCTACACCGGGCTACGGTCCGCGACACTCTTGGTGTCTGTCGCAGCGCTTCTTCTCATGGCTGGAGGCTCCCTCATCCTCGTCGCTCGAGGCCCCAGCGACAGCCCGCAGCGCTAGGACAAGTGTCGTTCTCGCTCCGCAACTACTCCGCGCCGCCCAAGAGGGCGTCAAGCGCGTCCTGCCCTTCGGTTTGAGCGAAGCACTCCGGATGAGCGACGACGAACGGCGTCCAGCCGTGGATGTCGGTCCTCTCCCGCACGAAGCGGGCCGCCTGAGGCTTCGACGAGTCGTTCCAGTCGGTCGGGCCGACGTTCACGAACGCCGTGTCGGGCTGAATCCCGCGTCCGTAGACGTGGCAGATGCCCGGTGATCCCTGCACAGCCACGGATCGAACCCTGAACGCCCGGCGTCGTGTATGTGCCGATGTAGTGCACGGGCCGGCCTCAAGCGGCTGGGAGCCAGGGGGCTTAGCGAGCATCAGATGCGGGAGTGGCCACAACCCACGCTCCGTCCATCCGCAGGGCGTGCAGGTTATGATCTTGAAGCGCGCGGGTCGTCGCCTCGTCGTCCAAGACGGTCATTTGCCACGGCTGATCCCAGGACTGTCCGCTGACGCTGTATCGGGTGGTTGCACTCACAACTGGCCACTGGCTGTCGTCGACGTCCAGCAGGCAAACTTCGACGCTCCCCAGCATGGAGCGGCCCGGTCGAAAGTCTCGGCCAGGGTCCAGACGTTGCAGGACGACGATCCCGTCGGCCACCACGTGGCTGGCTGCCGTGCCGAGCAGCGCCTGACGATGTGCGTCAAACGCCGTGTTGACCAGATGAGACAGCAGCAGCACGGCGTCGAATCGCTCCTCCGAACGGAAGTCTTCGATGCGCGATTGAAGCGGCGTGGCCCGACTGATGTGCCCCAGCATCTCGGCCGACTCGTCGACGGCTAGTACGTCGTACCCGGCGCCAGCCAGCGGGTCGGCTATACGGCCCGCCCCAGCGCCCAGGTCGAGGATCTTCTTCCTGCCACGCACGTGTTGCAGTACCACAGACAAGTCGGGCTCGGCGGGCAGCGCGGCGTACGCCTCGACCGGGGAGCCGTCAGGGGTGACCACCCCACGACGATCGCACCACTTCCATGCGCGTGCAGCCGGTGCAGCCCGCATGTGGCGATGGGATGTTGTTGAGGGTGGCGTCCGAACAGACGGTCATCCGCGCGTTGGGGAGGGCAGCGGGTCCTTCGTTAGGGCTGCGGCCGGGCCGCTTCCGACGGCGACGGTGATGCTGGCCAACTGGTGGGCGGTGAGGCAGTCCTGGCTGGCTGGGCAGCCGAGTGCGAGGTCGATAGTGCCGGTTCCGGGCCCGTCGCCGTTGGAGACGACAACTCCGATGCCGTCGGCGTTGAAAGGGGTCTCGGGCGCGTCGCTGGCGGTCTGTAGCAGCGGGCTGTCGATCTGGATGCGTAGTCGGTCGACGCACGGTCCCTCTGCGTGCAGGTACATCAGCGCATCTCCGGGCATGGCGAGCAGGTTGTGGTGGGCTCCCGGACTGATGCGCCACTGAACCGGGCTGGGCGGCAATGAGGCGGTAACGGTCAGCCCCGCGCATTCCCCGGTCATGACGAGCGCCGGCAACTGTCCTGTCGTGGGGGCCGGGGCCACCGTCGGAGCGTTCGGGCCGTCGAGCCAGGCCAGGTTGCGCCAGTGGGTGGTGAACGTCAGGTCTTGCCAGGCCCGCAGAGCGGCCTGCGTGTGGGGAGGGGAAGCGGTCGCCACGATCACCTGGTAGCCGTCCACTTCACGGGTGAACGACGCGTAGGTGCCTTTGACGGGCAGGCAGGTGCCGATGGCCGGCTGGCCGTGCGGTACGACGCAGACGTGGATACCAGGCAGGCCCTGGCGGGTGGGGTAGTAGTCGTTCAGCCCACCGTCCATCGGCTTGTAGCCGGCCGGTAGACGGGTGGGCGCCACGATGACTGCGCCCGGCGCGACGCGCAGGAACTGCTCGACGGCCTGCCGGTAGCTGCCGGGAGGTGCCGGGGCAGAGTTGGGGCCGGGACTGGTCGACCCGGCCGGGACCACGACAGTGGCCGTGTGGTCGCCGTGCCAAAGTTCGACCACGCCCAGGGTGGCGGCGGCGATAAGCAGACAACTGGCCGCCGAACCGGCGACGCGCCGCCGGCGCCGCGCCCGGCTGATGCGGGCCCGGACCTGCGGGTAGGTGTCGGCCGGGTCGTTCACCGTGTCGGCCTGCTGCCGCATCGCTTGGCGGAGCTGGTCCACAACTGGGCTCATCGCTGATCTCCCACACCAAGTCGAGGTTCCTCCGCCTGCGCAGCAAGGAGCCCTTCCAGCCGGGCGAGCGCCCGCGCGCTGCTGCTCTTCACCGTGCCGAGCGGGATTTGCAGGATGCGGGCGACATCGGCTTCGCTCTTGTCGTCGTAGAAGCGCAGCACCATGACTGCACGCTGCCGTGCGGGCAGCGCGGCGAGCGCCCGCAGCACCCGGTCGCGTTCCGCCGTCTCATCGGCGGCGTCTGCCACCCCGGCGTCAGGGATGGTCGGCGTGGCTCGTTCGCGCCACCAGCGCCGCCGGCGCTGGTTCAGATGCGTGTTCACCAGGATGCGCCGGGCGTACGCGTCGACCGCTTCCTGCGCCTCCAGCCGGTTCCATGCGAAGTACAGCTTCGTCAAGGCGACCTGGACGAGGTCCTCGGCGTGACCGTAGTCCCCGGTCAGTAGCACGGCGAGCCGGCGCAGGCCGGGGGATCGTGACAGCACGAACTGCCGAAACGCCTCCTCCGCGCCCGCGTCCACCGCGCCTCCCCAACCCGCCGTCTCCCCATAAGACACGGTCGCGGGGCGGTCAAGTTCCACGATCTGGAAAACCGCAGGCGTCAACAACGAAGGGCTTCCGGCGCGTCCTGATCGCGACCACCATGTGCTCGTGGTCGACGTGCTCGAGCAAGGCAGTGAACGCGGCATGGCACGTCGCCGCTGGCCGTGGCTGCTCGGCGCACTCGTCGTCATCGCGGGTCTTCTGGCCGGTCCTGCCTGGTCGGCCTGGGACGGGCATCAGCGGCAGGAGATCGCCCGCGGGTGGGCGTTGCGGGCCGCCTTCGATGACGGACGGGCAACGGCGCTGGCGAAGCTGGCCGCTCGGGCGGTGCCTGGTGACGAGGGCCCGTACTCGGCGGCCGTGCGGGCGCTGGACCGGGAGGAGGCCACTCGCCTTCAGGTGCTGCTCGGCCGGTTGCCCCACGTCCTGCTGCGCGGCAGCACCGGCACCATGCGTGACGCCGTGGCCGCTGCGATCCGGGCCGAGCGCGACAGCCTGCTGCATCCGGCACCGGTGAACGTCGGTGAGCAGCCGATGCCGACGGCGGACCCGCAGGCGCTGCATCTCGCCGACCGGGCGAACCGGCTGCTCTCCGGCGTGAAGGTGCACGTGCCCGCCCAGCCGGCGCACGCCGCGGATGCGGCCATCGCCCACTTCGGCCACTTTCTCGACCAGCAGGTCGGGCCGCTTCGGCTGCTGGTCTACACCGATACGGGGCTGCGCTGGCTGGACGTGGACGCGAGCCACGTCGAGACCGGGCCGGCCTATGACATGCCGAACCTGGACACGCTGCCCGGCGTCGGCGTGGTCACCCGGCCGGGCTGGCTGGCACTGGGCGGACCCGTGATGCGCACCCTCGATGAGGACGGCGAGTCCTACCCGCTGCCGCTGGGTCCCTTTGTCGTGGCCGGACCGACGCCGGGGACGGTCTGGACCAGCGACATGCGCCAAGCCGTGCTGAGCGACCGGCAAGGCCGCCGGCTGCGGGGGACGGTCACGGTGCCGGCCGGCACCGAGCGCATCAGCGGCGCCTTCGGGAACGATCTGCTGCTGCTTCAGAACATGGGCAGCAACCCGGGACATCTGGTCTTGTGGAACACCCTCACCCACAACGAACAGCTCATCGGCACCGACGCGTGCATGTTCCCGCTGGACCTGCACGGCTCGCTGCTGGCCTGGCGGTCCTGCGACGATCCGGTCTCGACCCTGCAACTATCCGACCTGCCGAGAGGCGCCACCCGCACGGTCACGCTGCCGGCAGGGTGGACCGCCGCGACCGCCGGGTTCTCCCCCGACGGGAAGCGTCTCGGCGTCTGGCTGTACAGCTACCAGCAGGACGGCACGCGGCTGCTGATCATCGACGCGACCACCGGCCGTTGGCGCGAGTCGAGCCTGCCGGTCAACCGAGGCGGAACGAGTCCGTTCGTCTGGGCCCCAGACTCGGCGAAGGTGTTCACCGGCTACACCACCGGCGGCCAACATCGGATCGCCGTCGTCGATGCCGCCACCGGCGCCGCCGAACTACTCCGCTACCGCGCCGGCGGACTGCTGCCACTCGCCGCGCTTCCCCGCTGACCCGGCCCCACAGCGCCTCCGGATCATTGATGTGCTCCTATGTTGTCAACGGCGGCGTATAGAGGCCGATTTCGTCGCGGAGGTCGGCGTGCAGGGCGACGTAGACGACGTCGCTGAGGTAACGTCGGCTAGGCCACTCTTGTCAAGAGACGTTGACAGGCAGGGCTCACGCGATGCTGCGCACGCTGTCCCAACCAAGCGCGATATGCCCCTCCGGACTGGGCAAGCGCTTGTGTGCGTGGCCGTGTGAAGACCGGAAGCACGTGGGATCGACCCCGCCCTTGCCGGCAGGCTCCCGCTACGGATGCGCGCCGGCGTACGCCGCGTCAACTTCGATCACGCTGATGCCGGTAACGGCCGGCCCGGCCGTCGGCTCCTGGGCGAAGATCGTGTGATCGGGATACCGGTTCGACGGCAGCCACTTCGGTACCACTCCGTAGCCCGCCCGCGCGGCCACCCTGCAGGCGACCGCCACATTCAGGCCGAGGAGATTCGGCACCGCCTCGCGCGCGTTCGCCGATCCAGTCGGTGCGGGGCAGCCATCAGTGCTCATCGTCGAGGACGCCTCCTCGATTTTGATGACGCGGCCGGCGGCGGCATTCTGAGAATTCGGAATGTTCCAATCGAACTTCGCGCCCTGAGACGCAACATCGGGGGCCCGGATCTTCATCTGGTACCGGACACTGGCGTGGGCGGGGATGGACCGCACGCTGTCGCAGTTCAGGTAGTAGCTGTGCACCGAGCCCGCCTTATTGACTGGCGAATAGATGCTCTCGGTGTAGACCGGGCACGGGTCGAGGGCGACCGCTTGCGCTGTCGTGTTCGTCAGGGTGACGACGTAGGTGACGGTGTCCCCCGCGGTGACCACCGCAGGCATGTTGGCTTCGGCGGCGACGCCCGGGTACAGGGCCGATCCCGGCGGTGGAGGCGCCGGCACACCCAGTGGCGTGACCCCGTCTGCGCAGAAGTCACCGGACGCGACCGCAACTCGCAGGTCGCCGCCGCCCGGCATCCCGATGACATAGTCGCGCGCGTTGACGTACTCGCTAGGCGGGCAGTTGTCGGTGCCGACGATGGCCAATCCGGCGGTGTCGCCCGGTCGCAGGTCACCCGGCCAGGCCTCCTGGTCGCCGAACATGCCGCCGGATCGCACGGGGAGCGCCAGTGAGGTCCCGTTCGCTCGCACCGCGGTCACACTCGCCGGCAACCCCGAGACTGAGCAATCAGTCTTACCGATGTTCGTCACGGTGATCCGCTGCGCAGCGTTGCCCGTCGCGAACCCAACACCGCCATCTCGTCCCTGTAGCTGACCAGCCGCGCAAGCCGGGTACGCCGCCGGCGGCGGAGTCGGCGCTGCCGGCGGTGGCGGCGGGTTAGCCGGCCGGTCGACCCACGGCACGAGGCCGGAGACACCGCTGACCGCCGGCGCGCTCGACGAGTGATTGTCAGCGGTGAGAGTTGAGGCCCCTACCGCGACGGCGGCCACCACGACGCAGACGGCGCTCGTCGCGGCCAGCAGTCGTGCCCGTCGGCGACGACGCACTCGCGACACCAGTTGCTCGAACGGAGGAGCCGGCGGGAGCGGTGACCGGTCCGCTTCGCGGGTGAGAAGTTCGTGCAACTCATCCACGACCCGGCACCTCGATCCTCGGCAACGGCGACAGCGACTGCCGGGCACGACCCAGCCGGGACTTGACGGTCCCCGCCGGCAACCGCAGCACTCTGGCGACTTCCTCTACCGGCAGGTCGAGGAGGTGGTGCAGGACGACGACCTGCCGCTGCTCGGGAGGCAATGTCGCGAGGGCTCTCATCACGTCGATCCCCTCGCCCGTTGGCGGCGCGACATCTGGCGACGCCCCAGTGCGACACAGCGCCGCCAGCCGGTTGCGGGCGCGACGCCGTCGGTTGGACAGCAGCCGGAACGCGACGAGACGCAACCATGCTTCGGGGTCTTCGTAGCGGGAGACCTTGTCCCACCGAGGGAGAAGCCGCACGAACGCGTCCTGCGCCACTTCCTCCGCCTCGGCCTGATCACCGCAGACAAGGGTGAGCACCCGGACCAGCCGGGGGTAGCAAGCTGCGTAGAACTCGTGCACCAGCCCCCCTCCGGTCAGGCTCTACCAGGTAACACCCGCCAGCGGACCTACCGGTTCCCTTCGAGAGCAACCGCGAAGGGAAAAATCACCGAAGGAGTTGGCGCGCTCGCTCGACGAGAGCCGGCGGGCGAAGGACGGTCACGCGCCAGACCCGCTCCTGGTCGATGTCAGCCAGGCGGACGTGAGCCAGCTCGTTGCGGAGCCGAGGCAAGAACCTCCAGGGATCCTGTTGCGGCGGATTCGCCAGGCGAAGGTAGGCCTCGGCTTCGTTGCCGAGGGCGATCCAGAGCCGCTCGATGATCCAGCGGTAGTGGTCATCGGCGGTGAACCGTTCATGGTCGCCATCGGCGACGAGCCGCTGGATGTTGTCCAGTAGCGCGACGAGCTCGAGAAGCGCGCGCCGCTCCGGCCGGCTCGGCGCCGTCACAGCGGTTGGGCGTCGACCAGGTCTTGACTGACGTGCTCGTTGGACAGCACGCGGTCGGAGAACAGGCTCACGCGGGCTCCGAGCAACGCCTCGGCGGCGAGGTCGAAGGCCACCATGTCGAGCAGATCTCTGTCGTCGGCAACGCGCCCCACAAGCCGGCCAGGCGAGGCGAACCGCAGCTCGGAGACCCCGTGCTCGGCGGCCAGGCGCATGAGATCGTCGCGATGCGCGCGGACCTGGCGCTCGTCGACGAGCGGCAGGTCGGCCTCGGCCGACGACGTGGTCATCGTCTGAGTGTACGAGCCAGACCGGTTCAGCGCGATGTTGCACGTATGTTGCACGCCAGCCCGCTCAAAGGGCCCCACACCCGCTCTGACCTGCGAAGACGCGAGCGATCATGACCGCCTGAAAAGCGGAAGGTCGGCGGTTCGACCCCGCCCCTGCCCACCACCTTCTACCAGCGTTCTCCCGGGCCAGCGCGCTGGCCAGCCGGCTCGGGTGCTGCATGTCCCGTGTCGCGGCAGGAATACCGGGGGCAGTCTTCCTAATCCCGTCTGCGACGTTCAACTACGGCGAGTGGGACAGCGACATCAAGCGATTCCTCGTCGGCGGCCCAGACGCGGCCATCGGCCAGCGAGACCTCACGGCCGTCGTGTTCACCGACGTCGTCGGCTCGACCCAGCCTGTCCCCCGCGTCGGTGACGCCGCCTGGCGCGACACGCTCGCTTTGCTCGACGCCTTCGTCAAACGGGAGGGTGTCGTGCTTTGAGCGCGGCTTGGGTCCGGTCGGAGACCTGGAGTTTGTCAAGGATCCGGGAAACGTAATTCTGTACAGTCTTTACGCTGATGCCTAGGGCTCGCGCGATCTGAGGGTTGCCGGCACCTTCGGCGATCAGCGCGAGGACCTCGCGTTCCCGGACGGTGAGACCCTCGATGTGTACGGGCTGCCGAGCAGCGGCGGTGGCGGTAAGGGCGAGGACCTGCGCGGCAACGCCGGCACCGAAGACCGCTCCGCCAGCCGCAACGGTGCGCACGGCTGCGGTGATCTCCTCGCTGGTGGCGCCCTTGAGGACGTAGCCGCGGGCGCCAGCGCGCATCGCGGCGACCACCGTGTCGTCGTCGTCGACCATGGTGACGGCGAGGACGACCGGCGGGTCCGGCCGCGCGAGGAGATGGGTGGTGGCCTCGACACCGGACATGCTGGGCAGGTTGATGTCCATCAGCACGACGTCGACGCCTCCGGCTGCCTCGACCGCGTCGATGGCGTCGGGCCCGTCACCGGCGGTGGCGACGACCTCGATGTCGTCGAGTGAGTTGAGTAGCGCGGCGAGGCCGTCCCGAAAGATCGGGTGGTCGTCGACGACGAGCACGCGGATGGTCACGGTCGGCCCGACTGAGCCGATTCGGTCGCCGCTGGTCGCCCGGTTGAGAACAGTGGAAGTTCGGCAGTGACGGTGGTGCCGAAAGCGGAGCTCACGCGTAGACGTCCGCGCAGCTCATCGGCACGCTCGCGCATGGTCTGCAGCCCGTTCCCCGACGATGACGTGGCATTCCGTATGCCGGTGCCGTCATCGGTGACGCTTGCGCGCAGCACGCCGTCGGAAGCGTCGATGCTGACCCGGCACGTGCGCGCGTTGGCGTGCCGGATGACGTTGGTGACGGCTTCGGTGACGATGCGGAAAGCCGCGACCTCGGTGGCCGCGGACAGCGACGGGAGTTCACCGACGTGCAAGTCGACGCGCACCGCGTTGCCGGCAGCTAGCCGTTGCAGCACCTGGGTGAGCGCGCCGGTGAGACCGAGCTCGTCCAATGCGGGTGGGCGCAGCCCCTCTACCACGCGGCGGACCTCGGTGACAGTGCCGCGCAGCTCGTCGCGCAGCTCGTCGATTTCGGGGGCCGCTGGGGACGTACATCCGACTTTCGCGGCGATGAGGTCGAGCCGGAGCAGGTGACCGGCGAGCGCGGGGCCGAGCCCGTCGTGCAGGTCCCGACGGAGCCGGCGCCGCTCTTCTTCGCGGCTGAGCACTTGCTGTTCGAGTGCCCGCTGCAGGTCCAAGGTGAGCTGGTGGGCGTTCAGCACGCCGCCGAGATGCCCCGCCAGGTCGTCGAGCAGCCGACGGTCCCGGACCCGAAGCGGCGGGTCGGGGGCCCGGTAGAGCAGGGTCCCGACCGGCTGACCGAACGCCGCCAATGGCTGCTCGACCCGCCCGTCGCTGGGTGTCGTGTCGCCGGCCAGGACGTACCCGTACGCGTCGCGTATCGCCACGTCACCGAGACCCAAGCCGCGCAGCTCGTTGACAACATTGACGAGCAAACGATGGACGTCAGCGCCCGCCTCGAGTTGCTGCCCGAGCCCGGCGAGCACGTCGTAGGGCTCGTCCCATCGGCCGAAGGTGAGCCGGTTGATGCCACGCTGCAGCAGGTCGCGAAGCGGCGCGAAGGTGACCGCTACCACCGCGGCGGCGGCCCAAGCCAGCCAGCCGACGCCGCCGGCGTCGATCCGGCTGCCCAACCCTGCGATCACTACGGCGTAAAGCCCCGCGATCACCAGCGACAGAGTCACCCACACCAGGGTGCGGTTCGCCGCGGTGCGAAGGTCATACAGCCCGCGGGCGAGCACCGCGAACCCGATCGCGAACGGCAGCGGCAGCGCAACCGCACCGAACACCCAGTCGCCCACGCCCGCGACACCGAACGAGAGCGGGACGGAGAGGACCGGCAGCGCCACCGCGGCGAAGAACAGCAGCAGCTGCTGACGAGCGACAGCGTCGCCGCACCGCCACCGAGCCCGCAACCCGACGATGATGCCGCCGACCGCCACCAGGCTGAGCGGTACATGGCCGAGCAG
Organism: Nocardioidaceae bacterium; assembly: GCA_035690425.1. Lineage (GTDB taxonomy): Bacteria > Actinomycetota > Actinomycetes > Propionibacteriales > Nocardioidaceae > DASSKO01. Next base: position 1,857 of record DASSKO010000053.1, on the reverse strand, counting down.
CCCGATTCCGCTGATCACATCCCACGGCCGGGGTGGGGCGATCGGGTTGCGCCAGGCGCCATAGCCGCTGAGATCCGCCTGCTTATCGGTGGTCGCATCGAGCACCGACGCCACCATGATCACGATCAGCACCAGCTTGAGCCACCGCACCCGCGGCTCGGCCAACCGCCCGTCCGGAAAGTACGCCGGCACCACCAGCGTGACTAGGTACCAGCCAACCGACCGCACCGCCGCCCCGGCGACCGCGAACGCCGACGAGGCGGGAACACTGCCCGGCGCAATCACGATGCCGTGATAGGAGAGGTCGACGCCCGCGCTGCCTAAGGCCCAAGCGGCCCCGGCCGCGAGCATCAGCCAGCCCACCCGATTACCCGGGCGCGCTCCCGCCACCACCGCCCCGACGAGCGCGAACGCGACCACCACCGCCGCGTTGAAGCCGGCCGTGACCACCGCCCGGTGGTCGCTGACTGCGACCGACAGCGAGCCGCTGATCCCGAGCAGCGTGACGGTGACGGCCGCGGCGATCACCGCGACCGTCACCGTGCCACGCGACGGCGCCCTCATCCTGGCCATGCTCCCGCGTCAGGGGCTGACCGGCAGTCGAATCACGCCGGAGTGCCCACTGCGACAGCACTCGGCGCCGGAGCCGCCCGGCGGGTGCGTCGCAGGGCCAACACCCCGAACCCGACCAGCCACAGGTACCACAGCATCATCTGCGGCGCACCGCTCCGTGCCGCCAACACCGCAGTCAAGCACGCCACCCCGACCACGTAGCCGATCACGGTGAACCAGCGGGGTAGCAGACGGCTTACCTGACCAGCGGCGGACGAGGCCAGCACAAAAACCCCGGCGGCGGCGCCTGACAACGAGAACCCGAAGTTGCCGATCGCGGCCACCGGAGTGATCGCGTCCACGGACACGCCATGATGGCCGTTGTAGAGCGCTGCCGCGGTCGCCGCGCCAGTCGCGATCACGATCGCGACGTAGGTCACCGCCGCGCCCGCCATGCACGACGCCAGCCAACTGGCCACGACGCCGTCACCGCGCAGCAGTTGCGCCATCAGCGAACCGCCGACGAGGAAGACCAGCACCGCGACAAGCTCGCCGTACGCGCCGGCGAATCCCGTCGTCATCGACGACGCCACCAGCGCCTTCGCTACCTTGCTCGGCGACTCACCGAGACCCGTCACCACCGACGTGTACGCCGGCGACACCGCGAACGTGACCACCACGTAGGCGATCGACAACCACCCAGCGGTCAGCCACAGCCGCCGCTGCACCGTCTCGTTCACAGCCGGCGTCGTCATGACAGGCAGGTCAGTATCGAACCGTGGCTAGCCGCCATCGAACTGCTGAACTCACCGACCGCACCCGGACCGTCGCTCGTCGCGTGCTCTGACTCCGAGGGCCCGATCTCCCCATGCAGAATGGCGTCCGGCCACCCCTCGCCCGTCACCCCGTAATGCGCGCCGAAGTCGTACGCCGACCCCATGCACGACGCGTTCGAGTTGGTGAAGCCAGGCGCCTGGTAGAACTGGCCAGTCGCCAACGCGGGCCCGGCCGCCACCGCGGTGACGCCGCCGGCCACCGTGACCACCAGCGCCGCCCGACACACGATCCACCTCATCTGCTGCTCCCCTCCACTTGGGACGTACGAAACAGCAGCAGACTGCGAGCAGCGCGTTCCCACCGGCTAGAGCAACCCTCCCATCGCAGTACGGAAAATCTCCCAGCGCGAGCGGGAGCGGCCGCACGTTGTGCGATCGGCGGCGGCCTCCGCTCGCCACTATGGGCGCGATCGGTAGTGACCCATTCGCGCCCCGACCGGCAAAGGCCTGGACGACCGTAACCGGCGTT
>DASSKO010000052.1:0-6068 GCA_035690425.1 Nocardioidaceae bacterium | reverse complement strand
CAGCAGTTCGCCGAGCTGCTGGCGTACGTCGACGGCTTCCCCGACGACCACCCGTTCCGGCCGCTCACGGCGATCCCCGACGACGTACCCATGCCGCCGCTGTGGATCCTCGGCTCCAGCCTGTACGGCGGACAGGCGGCTGCCGCGTTCGGGACCGGGTTCGCGTTCGCGGGGCACTTCGGGTCGGCCGACCCCGGCGAGGCGGTCGGGATGTACCGGGAGCGGTTCGAGCCGTCGTCACGGCTGGCCTCGCCGAAGGTGATGCTCGGGGTGGCGGCCATCGCCGCGGAGACCGAGGCGCGCGCCGAGCAGCTGGCACTGGCCAACGACCTGGCCACGCTGCGGCTGCGGCAGAACCGGCCGGGCCCGGTGCCCACGGCGGAGGAGGCCGCGTCGTACCCGTGGACCTCGGAGGAGCGGCAGGCCGCCGCCTCACGGCGCCGGTTCATCTCGGTGGGCACCCCGGAGCAGGTCCGCGACGACCTGGAGCGCCGGCGGCGGGAGGCCGACGCCGACGAGCTGATCATCACCACCCAGGTGCACGACCCGGCCGAGCGGCGGCGGTCGTACGAGCTGATCGCCAAGGCCTACAGCGCCTGAGTCCAGCTCCCGTCGTCGTACCGACATCGGTACGTCGAGCGCGACCAATACGTCGCGTTTCCGACACGATATCGGTAAGAACGGTGGGGATGCGGCGCAGATAGGCGACTATTCCCAAACCTCGCGAACCGGTCTAGCGTGTGGATTCACCAGCCAGTCTCGGTCGGCGAGGGTGCCGGCCTACGAACGGGGAGAGACAGTGAAGCTTGGTTCGGGCACCCGGCGGGCCACCGCCGTACTCACCGCCACCCTGACCGGGGCAGCCGCCGCCACCGCACTGCTCGGAGCCGCTCCGGCGACCGCGTCCGCGCAGCCCCAGAGCCAGGCGCAGGCACGCACCGCGAACGGCGGCTGTGTCCTCGGCAAGCGCGGCGCGGTCAAGCACGTGATCTACGTGCAGTTCGACAACACGCACCTGCGGCGGGACATGCCCAACGTGCCGTCCGACCTCGAGCAGATGCCGCACCTGCTGAACTTCATGAAGCGCAACGGCACGCTGCTCTCCAACGACCACACCGTCTTGATCTCCCACACCGCCGGCGGGATCCTCTCGTCGCTGACCGGGGTGTACCCGGACCGGCACGGGCAGACGGTCAGCAACAGCTACGTGCGCTACAACGGCGACGGCTTCGACTTCAAGAGCTCCTTCGGCTACTGGACCGACCCAGTCGCACCGGGCGTCCCGAACATGGTCACCGCGGACGGCACCAACCCGCCCGCGCCCTGGGTGCCGTTCACCCGCTCGGGCTGTGACGTCGGCGAGGTCGCCACCGCCAACACCGTGCTGGAGAACACTGGCACCGGGCCGACCGGGGACATGACAGCGGTGTTCGGCGAGGGATCCCCGCAGTGGCAGGAGGCCAGCGACGACGCGGCGGTCGACCCCAAGGTGGATGCGAAGACCCACGCCAAGCCGCAGGCGGACTTCGTCGGCTTCGCGGTGCACTGCGCCCGCCGCTCCACCACCTGCGCCAACGGGCAGACCGACGCGCTGCCGGAGGAGCCGGGCGGCTACGCGGGCTACCAGGGCCTGTTCGGCGCCCAGGAGATCGACCCGCTGCTGACCGGCCAGGACGCCAGCGTGCCGGTGACGGACCTGGCCGGCAACCCGGTCACCGACCCCTACGGCAACCCGGGCTTCCCCGGCTTCGACGGGATGTCCGCGGCGGTATCGCTGGCCTACTCGGCGAAGATGCAGGAGGCCGGCATCCCGGTCACCTACGCCTACATCTCCGACGCCCACGACTTCCACGGCACCTCCGGCAACGCCCACGAGGCGTACGGCCCGGGCAGCCAGGGCTACGTCGACCAGCTCAAGGCGTACGACGAGGCGTTCGCCGCGTTCTTCAAGCGGCTGCGCCACGACGGGATCAACCAGCACAACACGCTGTTCGTGTTCACCGTCGACGAGGGCGACCCCTTCGTGGGCAGCACCCCGAACAACCCCGGGTGCGACGGCGTGACCGTGCCGTGCGACTGGTCCGGCCACATCGGCGAGATCAACTCCAACATCGACACGCTGATGGCCAACCAGCACCCGGAGATCACCACCAAGTTCACGGTGCACGGTGACGACGCCCCGACGTTCTACCTGTCGGGGAACCCGGGCCAGAACGACCCGTCGACCCGGGCGTTCGAGCGCGCCGTCTCCGGCCTGACCGCGGTCAACCCGTACACCGGCAACACCGACCCGCTGATGGTGCGGATGGCCGGGCACGCGGAGATGAAGCTGCTGCACATGTACACAACCGGCGACCCGGACCGGAACGCCAGCTTCGCGTTCTTCGGGGACCCGAACTACTTCCTGACCGACTACCCGAGCGATACCTGCGAGACCTGCATCAACTCGGCGTACGCCTGGAACCACGGGGACATCCAGCCGGAGATCGCCAACACCTGGCTGGGCTTCGTCGGCCCGGGGGTGCGCAACCTCGGGCAGACCGGGAAGGTGTGGACCGACCACACCGACGTGCGGCCGACGATGCTGGACCTGCTGCGTCTGCGCGACGACTACGCGCATGACGGCCGCGCCATCACCCAGATCCTCGACCGGGCTATGGCGCCGCGCGGCCTGCAGACCCATGCGCGTGCGCTGCGCCGACTGGGGGCGGCGTACAAGCAGCTCGACGCGCCGTTCGGCGGGCTCGGCCGGGCCAGCCTCGCGGTGTCGACCAGGGCCCTGGTCAGTGGTACGACGGGCGACGACTCGTACTACGAGCAGACCCAGCACCGGCTGCGCTCCTGGCTGGAGAGCCGCAACCATCTCGCCAACCAGATCGGCAGCATGCTCGAGAACGCCGAGTTCTCCGGCCAGCCGCTGGACGTGCGCCGCGCAAAGGCGCTGACGAGGCAGGCCCGAAGGCTCGTCGGCCGGGTCGAGCGAGCGGCCGGCTGACAGACCCCCGAGGGGCCTCTACCCACCGAGGCTCCTCGGGGCCCCTCTCGCTAGCCGACCGGCGCGAGCAGCGAGGTGAAGAACCCGAGCCCGTCGGTGCCGGGGCCGCACAGGTCCTCCACGGCGTGCTCGGGGTGCGGCATCAGGCCGACCACGTTGCCGCGCTCGTTGGTGATCCCGGCGATGTCGCGCAGTGAGCCGTTCGGGTTCACGTCGAGGTACCGCACGACGACCCGGCCCTCGCCCTCGAGCAGGTCGAGGGTCGCCTCGTCGGCGACGTAGCTGCCCTCGCCGTTCTTGAGCACGACGGTGATCTCCGCCCCTCCGTCGTACGACGAGGTCCACGCGGTGCCGTTGTTCTCCACCCGCAGCCGCTGGTCGCGGCAGACGAACTTCTGGTGGTTGTTGCGGATCAGCGCCCCGGGCAGCAGGTGCGACTCGCAGAGGATCTGGAAGCCGTTGCAGATCCCGAGCACCGGCATGCCGCGCTCCGCGGCCGCGACCACCTCGGTCATCACCGGGGAGAACCGGCTGATCGCCCCGCAGCGCAGGTAGTCGCCGTAGGAGAACCCGCCCGGCAGGATCACCGCGTCCACGCCGTGCAGGTCGTGGTCGCCGTGCCAGAGGGCGACGGCCTCGTGGCCGGCGAGCACCACGGCGCGGCGGGCGTCGACGTCGTCGAGGGAACCGGGGAAGGTGACGACGCCGACCTTCACGCGCCGGCCCTGTCCACGTCCCCGTCCGCATGCCCGTCGGGTTGCCCGGATCGGACGCGCACGGTGAAGTCCTCGATCACCGGGTTGGACAGCAGCTTCTCGGCGATCTCGTGCACCTGCGCCAGCCGCTCCTCGGTCAGCTCGCCGTCCACCTGGAGCTCGAAGCGCTTGCCCTGGCGTACGTCGGAGATGCCCTCGAAGCCGAGCCTGGGCAGCGCGCCCTGGACGGCCTTGCCCTGCGGGTCGAGGATCTCAGGCTTGAGCATGACGTCGACGACGACACGGGCCACGAAAGGCTCCTTGTGAAACGGGGGATCCGGCGCGGCTCAGTCTAGTCGCCGACTTGTCACTAGCTGACCCGGCTACAAGCGGGTCACCTACTGACAACTCGGTCAGGAGAGCTCGCGCTTGAGGATCTTCCCGGTCGCGGTCATGGGCAGCGAGGAGACCACCTCGACGATGCGGGGGTACTTGTAGCTCGCCATCTGCTCCTTGCCCCAGGCGACGAGCTCCTCCGACGATGCCGAGGTCCCCTCGGAGAGGATCACGAACGCCTTGATCTCTTCACCGTGGCTCTCGTGCGGCACGCCGACGACCGCGGCCAGCGAGACAGCGGGGTGCGTCATCAGCACCTCCTCGATCTCCCGCGGGTACACGTTGAAGCCGCCGCGGATGATCATGTCCTTGGCCCGGTCGACGATGTAGTAGAAGCCGTCCTCGTCGCGCCGGGCAAGGTCGCCGGTCCGGAACCAGCCGTCGCGCAGCACCTCTGCGGTGGCCTCCGGCCGGTTGTAGTAGCCCTTCATGATGTTGTGCCCGCGGATCGCGATCTCGCCCACCTCGTCGGCGCCCTCGATGGTCTTCCAGTCCGGGTCGACCAGCTTCGTCCAGACCCCCCAGATGGGCACCCCGATCGACCCGGGGCGGGGGTCCCGGTCCGGGTCGCTGAAGGTGGCCACCGGGGAGGTCTCCGACAGCCCGTAGCCCTCGAGGATCTGCACCCCGAACTTGGTCTGGAACTGCTTGAGGATCTCCATCGGCAGTGCCGATCCGCCGGAGACCGCGCGCCGGAGGTTGCCGGCGATCCGCTGCACGTCGACGTCGTCGCTGAGCGCGCCGAGCAGCGCCCAGTACATCGTCGGCACGCCGGCGAAGAACGTGATGTCCTCCTTCTGCATCAGCGCAAGCGCCTGCTTGGCCTCGAAGCGCGGCAACAGCACCATCGTGGCGCCGACCGCGAAGCCGGCGTTCATGTTCACCGTCTGCCCGAACGAGTGGAACAGCGGCAGGGTCAGCAGGTGGGTGTCGTGCTGGCTGGCGACCGTGTCGAAGAGCCGGTTGCTGGTGATCGCGTTCATCACCATGTTGGAGTGCGTCAGCTCCGCGCCCTTCGGTCGCCCCGTCGTACCGCTGGTGTAGAGGATCACCGCGGTGTCGGTCGCCTCGGTGGCCACCGACTCGAACGTCGCGGGCTGGTCGGAGACCGCCTGGCCCAGGGTCTGCACGCCCTCGATCGGCGAGGCGGCGGCCGGGTCGGCGGTGATCAGGAAGAAGTGCTCGCAGCCGTCCGCCTGCTCGAAGCCGGCATACCCCGCCTCCCCCATCGGCAGGTCGGGGGTGCCCTCGAAGCAGAAGTACGCCTTCGCGTCGGAGTCGCCGAGGTGGTAGGCGATCTCGCGGCCCTTCAGCAGCACGTTCAGGGGTACGACGACCGCGCCGGCCTTGAGGATCCCGTAGTAGACGATCGGGAAGTACGGCAGGTTCGGGCACGACAGCGCGACCTTGTCGCCGGGCTGGATGCCGCGCGAGCACAGCAGGTTGGCGACCCGGTTGGCGAACCCGTCCACCTGCGCGTAGGTCAGCCGCGTGTCACCGAGCACGACGGCGTCCCGGTCCGGGTGGGAGCGGGCGGAGTCCTCCAGGAACAGGGACAGGTTCAGCACGTCGTACCCCTTTCTAGAACCGTTGGCCGGTCAGCTTCTCGTAGGCCTCGATGTAGCGGGCCCGCGTGCGCGCCACGACCTCCTCCGGAAGCGGCGGGGGTGGGGTGCCCGAGCCGCGGTCCCAGCCGCTGGCGGGAGAGGTCAGCCAGTTGCGGACAATCTGCTTGTCGTACGACGGTTGCGGACGGCCGGGCTGCCACTCGTCGGCCGGCCAGAACCGGGACGAGTCCGGGGTGAGCACCTCGTCGGCGAGCACGATCGTGCCGTCGGCGCGGGAGCCGAACTCCAGCTTGGTGTCGGCGAGCAGGATGCCCCGCTCCTTGGCGAGCGCCTCGGCCCGCCGGTAGACCTGCAGGGTCAGGTCACGCAGCCGCTCGGCGATCTCCGGTCCGACCTCGCCCACCACCGCGTCGT
>DASSKO010000051.1:0-27184 GCA_035690425.1 Nocardioidaceae bacterium | reverse complement strand
GGTGGCCTTCCCGGTGTTGCGGTGTGAGACGCGGGTGGCCAGCTCCTGGAACGACACGTACGCCAGTGAGTTGATCAGGTCCGCGGTGTGCGCGGATTGGTAGCCCTGGCTCATGTGGGTCATCCGGGCCCGCTCGAGCTCGACCGGGTCGACCGCGCGCTTGACCAACAGGTAGTCGCGGATCGCCGTACCGTGCCGGCCCTCCTCGGCCGTCCAGCGGTGCACCCAGTCGCCCCATGCTGCCTCGCGGCCGAACAGCACGGCGACCTCGTGGTGGTAGCTCGGCAGGTTGTCCTCGGTGAGCAGGTTGACGATCAGCGCCGAGCGCGCAACGTCGGACATCGGCGACTGGTCCTCCGACCAGGGCTCGCCGCCCAGCACCCCATCGAACGTGCGACCCTCGCTCCACGGGATGTACTCGTGCGGGAACCACTCCTTGGCCACGGGGATGTGCCGGTTGAGCTCGCCCTCGACGACTGGTTCCAGGTCGAGCAGCAACTGCTGCTGGGTGATCGGTGCAGGCATGCTGAGTTCCCTCCGCTGACGTAACCTACGGTTCCGTAGGTTACGCCCTTCGGCGCGTCGACCGCGAATGCGGCTCTCGGGCCGCGAGACTGTGAGCCGTGCGTACGTCGTTCCGGTTCTCGATGCTGCCCATGAGCCTGGTCGGCGTTATCGTGCTGGCCGGATGCGGTGTGGGCGGCTCCGACAACGGGGCCGGCGGCGATGGGGGCGGCGACGAGTCGGTGTCGGCGGAGCAGGCTGCTGTGACGGCAGGCTCCTCGAGCGCGGGTGCTCAGACGGCCGACCGGATCGAGGTGGCGCCGGCCGACCTGGCGGGCTTCTCCTGTGCGCGGCAGGCCGACGGTCGCTGGAAGGCCGAGGGGCAGATCACCAACTCGGCCGACGAGCCGATGATCTACACCGTCACCGTGGTGACGACGCGTGGCGGCAGCCGAGTCGTCGGTGAGCGCATCAGGTCGTTCCAGCTCAAGCCCGAGCAGGCCGAGCGCTTCAGCTGGCCAGGGTTCTACCGCGGTGCTGCATCGACCTGCATGCCGCACGTCCAACGCGAGCCGATGTAGCGCAGTATTCGAAGCCCAGAGCTCGTCTCGACCCCGCCATCGGTACAGCCCCGCTCTGAACGCCTGCGAGGTCTGTCTGTCGGCTGCTCGCACGTCGGTTCTGCCGAGCGGGTGGGCGTGGAGCTGCGGTCGAGGATCCTGGCCGGACGTGCCGTGGCCGGCCCGGACGGCATCACCGTGTCGTGAGCGGTTGCTGGACTCGCCGACCATCGACCTGGACGCCACCGAGGTTGGTCAGCGGCGGATGAGGCCGCGGGCGGTCGCGGTGGCCACGGCAGCGGTGCGAGAGCCAGCGCCGAGCTTCGTGTAGATGTGGGCGAGGTGGGATTTGGTAGTAGCCCGACTGAGGAACAGGCGCTGGCTGATCTGCTGGTTGGAAAGCCCCTCGGCGACGAGTTGCAGGATCTCGGTCTCTCGGGGGCTGAGCGTCTGGGCTGGGGCGCGCACGCGGTCCATCAACCGCTGGGCGATGGCGGGGGCTAGTGCGGACTTGCCCGCTGCTGCGGTGCGGACCGCCGCCGCGAGTTCCTGCGGCGGGGCGTCCTTGAGCAGATAGCCGGTGGCGCCGGCTTCGATGGCGGCCAGGATGTCGACGTCGGTGTCGTAGGTGGTCAGGATCAACACCCTTGGAGCGTCGGGGCGAGCGGTGATGGTGGCGGTGGCCTGGAAGCCGCCCATGCCGGCGCCGAACTGCAGGTCCATGAGCACGACGTCAACGTCCAGTTCCGCGGCGAGCTGGACAGCCTGCTCGGCGGTGGGCGCCTCGGCCACGACCTGGAAGTCAGATTCGGCTTCCAGGACCGCGCGCAGGCCGGCGCGCACGACTGGGTGGTCGTCGGCGAGCAACAGCCGAACGGTGACCGGGATCATGACGTGGCTGCTCGGGTGTCATGGGCTCGGCAGCAGACGGTGACGGCGACGGCGGTGCCCTGGCCGGGGGCGGACTCCACGGCCAAGGTGCCTTGCACCGCGCGGGCGCGGGCGCGCATCGCGGCCAGGCCGAATCCGGCTCCGGCTGGTCCCTGCCCCGGGGGTACGACGAGGTCGGGATCAAACCCGGTGCCGTCGTCGACGACGTCGAGGGCGACTTCGGTGTCCATGTAGCTGAGGGTCAGCTCGGCGCGGGTTGCGTGCCCGTGTTGGACGGTGTTGGCCAGGGCGGACTGGGCGATGCGTAGCAGCGCGATCTCGTGGGCGGGGGGCAACTCTGCTGGAGTGCCGGAGATATGCGCCTGCACGGCCAGTCCGGAGGCGGCGGCAGTGGTGGCGCACAACTGCTGCAAGGCTACGGGTAGGGATCCGGCCGTCTCCAGGTCTGGCGGGGTCCAGTCGCGGACGAAGCGCCGGGCCTCGGCGAGATTGTCTACCGCGGCCTGGCGGGCCTGCTGGACGTGCCCCAGCGCGGCATCGGACCGGTCGGCGAGCGCGCGTTCGGCGGCACGCAGCAGGAGCTGGATGCTGGACAGGCCCTGTGCGAGGGTGTCGTGGATCTCCCGGGCGAGGCGTTCGCGTTCGGCCAGGACACCACCGGCGTGCTCGGCGGCGGCCAGGTCGGCGCGGGCGGCGGTGAGCTCTTCGATGAGGCGCTGGCGGGCTTCGCTTTCCCGGTACAGCGCCTGGTAGCCGCGCACGGTGGCCACCGCGACGGCCGCGCCCAGGACCGGACCGATGAACATCGCCGCGCTGAACTCGTGCTGGTGCCAGCCGAAGCCGGCGATCGCTGCCGCGGTGGTGGCCGTGACGGCGGCCAGCCCCCAGCGCGTGGGCAGCAGGTGGAGCTGTACGAAGTACAGCGGGAAGGCCAGCCAGATGCCGTCCGGGGTCAAGTACAGCAGCACCAGCCAGACCATGGCGACCGCCGCCAGCCACGTCGCCGCGGCAGCGGCGGAGCGGCGCACCAGCGGCAGGGCAGGACCGGCGGCGTAGATGGCGGCCAGCAGCATGGCGACCGCAACAACCGCTGCGGCCTGGGAGCCCTGGCTCACGGCCCGAGCCGCAGCCAGTGCCAGCAGTGCGGCCACCAGCAGGTGCAGGAGGCCGCCCACCATGCGCAGCACCGGAGTCAGGGAGCGAGGGTTCACGGCCCCCCAGCGTAGGCGGCCACGACAACGGGCGGCATCGGCCAAAAGGTGTAGCGCGCCATGAACCCAGTGGACTCAGCGAACCAGTCTGCGGAGCGATGTGCCCGACCCCCGCCGCGGCGAGGCTGGGAACTGCTGCCGGGCACTGGGTCCGGCACTTCTAGCCAAGGAAGGCCTGAACCTGTGTTCGTCGCCTGGAAAGACCTGCGGTTCGCCAAGGGTCGCTTCGCCCTGATGGGCACCGTCGTCGTACTGATCACCATCCTGGTCGGGTTGGTGTCCGGCCTGACTGCCGGTCTGGCCAGGGCCAGCACATCGGCCATCACCGACTTGCCCGCTGATCACCTCGTCTTCTCGGCTCCCGCCGCCGGCGGCGATCCCTCGTTCACCACTTCCAGTGTGGGCGAGCAGACGTGGACGGCCTGGGCGAGAGTGCCCGGCATCACGAGCGCCGACCCGCTGGGCATCACCACCACCCGCGCCGAGGCCGGAGACCGGACCGCGAGCGTGTCCGCGTTCGGGGTCGAGGCCGGCTCGGGCTTGGCACCTGCTGCCGGCCAGCTCCAGGACGGCAGCGTCGTGCTGTCCACCGGCGCAGCGGACGACCTGCACGCCCAGCCAGGGGACAGCATCACACTGGCCGGGCAGCACCTGCGGGTGGCCGCCGTCGCCGGTGACGCCTCCTACAGCCACACCCCGGTGATCTGGACCAGCCTGGCCGACTTCCAGTACCTCAGCGACGGACCCGACGACAGCCGCGCCACCGTCATCGCGCTGAGAACCAGCTCCACCTCGGACCTGGCCGCCGCCGACGCCGAGCTGAGCACCCGGACGGTCAGCCGCGACGACGCCCTGTCCGCGATCGGCTCCTTCACCGCCGAGAACGGGTCTCTGCAGCTGATGCGCGGGTTCCTCTTCGCGATCTCCGCACTGGTGATCGGCGCCTTCTTCACCGTCTGGACCATCCAGCGCAGCGGCGACGTCGCCGTCCTGAAGGCACTCGGCGCCTCCACCCGCTACCTGTTACGCGACGCCCTCGGTCAGGCCGTGGTTCTGCTCGTACTCGGCACCGCAACCGGCGCGGCGATCGCCGCCGGTGTCGGCGCCGCGATCGGCGCCACTGGGGCGGCCGTGCCGTTCGTCCTGAACCTGAGCACCATCGCCGTCCCCGCGCTGATCATGATCGCCCTCGGCGCGGCCGGAGCCGCCCTGTCCATCCGTCGCATCACCTCCGTCGACCCACTCACTGCCCTAGGGAGCGCCCGATGAGCCTGCACCTGACCAACATCACTCTGACCTACCCCGACGGCGCGACCCGCCTGACCGCACTGGACGACGTCACCCTGGACGTGCCCGCCGGCACCATCGCAGCCCTCATCGGCCCCTCTGGCTCCGGCAAGTCCAGCCTCCTGGCGGTCGCAGCCACACTGATCACCCCCGACACCGGGTGCGTCGTCATCGCCGGCATCGAGACCGCCGGGATGAGCCGAGCCCAGCTGACCACACTGCGCCGCACCCGGATCGGAACCATCTTCCAGCAGCCCAACCTGCTGCCGTCGCTCACCGCCGCCGAACAGCTCCAGGTAATGGCCCACCTCGACGGCCGCTCCCCGCGTGCGGCACGATCCCGAGCCATGGACCTCCTGGACGCGGTCGGCCTCATCGGCCAAGCCGACCGCCGACCTCACCAGCTCTCCGGTGGGCAGCGTCAGCGCGTCAACATCGCCCGTGCGCTGATGAACGACCCCGCCGTGCTGCTGGTCGACGAACCCACCAGCGCGTTGGACCACGAACGCGGCGCCGCGATCCTGGACCTGATCACCACCCTGACCCACCAGCTGGCCACCGCCACCGTCCTGGTCACCCACGACCGCTCCCACCTGACGGCCGTCGACCAGATCGCCGAGATCGAAGATGGACACTTCCGTACCCCCGCCCTCGCCGGGCACCACCTTTCCCAACACCACTAAGGAGATAGACGGTGGATACCGCACTCAACGCACTTCACGTGCTCACCGCAGTCTTCATCATCGGCCCGATGGCCATCTTGCCGATGACCGCGATACAGGCACTGCGGGCGGGGCACGGAACCCACGCCACCGCGCTGGCCCGTTCCACCGCGACCACCAGTTGGGCCTCGCTCCTCGTCGTGGTCCTCGGGTTCGCGGTACTGGGCATGAGCGATCCGAAGTACGACCTGTCGGTCACGACGCCGTGGGTCCTAATTTCCCTGGTCCTGTATGCGCTCGCCCTGGCCCTCAGCCTGCTGGCCGTCGTCCCAACCCTGCGCCAAGCTGGTGAACACCTGAACGCCCCTACCGGCTCGCCCGCCCCCGCCGGCAACCACTACCGCCGGGTCGCTGCGTCCTCGGGGATCGTCTCGGTCCTGCTCGTCGCGGTGGTCGTCCTCATGGTCTGGAAGCCCTGATCCGACGAAGCCGGTCGGCAGGGTGGGCCCGATGAACGTGTTCCGGACTACCTGTACTCATCCTGACGCGCGAGCTGGTTCGACCGCACCTGTGACGGTCGCCCCGATCACGAGCACCGTCCGAGGTCTATCGACCGAGGTGTCGGTCGGTCCGGACAACGGTCTCGACGACGGCAGCGTGGTTGGTTGCGACAATGTTGCGACAATATCGTCACCATCCCGGCCTCCGCCTTGGGTCGACACATCGGCTACTTCCTGCCCCGTCAAGAGCCCCGACTGGCGGAGGCGATCCGCGCCGCGTTCGACCTCGACTGAGCATCTGCAGGACGCTGTGTGTTGGTACTCGCTCATGTGCCTCGTACCGGCGACGCGTGAGTTGCTTGCACGGTCATCCGTCGGACCGGGCGTCGACGAGGTCAAGGCCCTCCTTGCGGGACGCCGGTTCCTACCCCAACTACATGCAGACGGATTGACCCGCGTGGCAAGCTGGCGCAGAGTTGAGTGGAATGGACTCAACTTTACTGTTGTTGCATCGGGTGTAGTCATCGGATGAATACTTTTGGGGGTCGCCTTGGACATCGACAAGCTCACCATCCGCAGCCAGCAGGCCGTGGCGGCGGCGGTCAAGCAGGCCAACACCGCCGGCAACCCGGCGGTCGAGCCGGCGCACCTGCTGGTGGCGCTGCTGGATCTGCCCGAGAGTACGGCGCCCGCGCTGCTGCAGGCGGTCGGCGCCGACCCGGCCGACGTACGCCGTCGTGCTGCCGCGGCCACCGCCAAGCTGCCCGCGGCCACCGGCTCGACGGTGAGCACGCCCAGCACCGGGCGCGGCTTCGTGCAGGCGGTGGAGACGGCACAGGACCGGGCGACGGCGCTCGGCGACGACTATGTCTCCACCGAGCACCTGCTGGTCGGGCTCGCCACCGTCGACAGCCCGGTCAAGACCCTGCTCGGCGAGGTCGGGGCCACCGCGGAGGCGATCGAGGCCGCCTTCACCCAGGTGCGCGGCTCTGCCCGGGTCACCAGCCAGGAGCCGGAGGGCACCTACCAGGCGCTGGAGAAGTACGGCGTCGACCTGACCGCGCAGGCACGTGACGGCCGTCTCGACCCGGTGATCGGCCGCGACTCCGAGATCCGCCGCGTCGTGCAGGTGCTGAGCCGCCGCACCAAGAACAACCCCGTGCTGATCGGCGACCCCGGCGTCGGCAAGACCGCCGTCGTCGAGGGTCTGGCGCAGCGCATCGTGGCCGGTGACGTGCCGGAGTCGCTGCGCGGCCGCTCCCTGGTCAGCCTCGACCTCGGCGCGATGGTGGCCGGTGCGAAGTACCGCGGTGAGTTCGAGGAGCGGCTCAAGGCCGTGCTCGAGGAGATCAAGTCCAGCGACGGGCAGGTCATCACGTTCATCGACGAGCTGCACACGGTCGTGGGCGCCGGCGCCATCGGTGACTCGGCGATGGACGCGGGCAACATGCTCAAGCCCATGCTGGCGCGCGGTGAGCTGCGGATGATCGGCGCCACGACGCTCGACGAGTACCGCGAGAGCATCGAGAAGGATGCCGCGCTCGAGCGCCGGTTCCAGCAGGTCTTCGTCGGGGAGCCCAGCGTCGAGGACACCATCGCGATCCTGCGGGGTCTGCGGGAGCGCTACGAGGCGCACCACAAGGTGGTCATCGAGGATGGCGCCCTGGTCGCGGCCGCGACGTTGTCGAACCGCTACATCACCGGTCGCCAGCTCCCCGACAAGGCCATCGACCTGGTCGACGAGGCCAGCAGTCGGCTGCGGATGGAGATCGACTCCTCACCGGTCGAGATCGACGAGCTGCGCCGCGCCGTGGACCGGCTGCGGATGGAAGACCTCGCTCTGGACAAGGAGACCGACGCCGCCTCCCAGGACCGTCTCGGCCGCCTTCGTGAGGAGCTCGCCGACAAAGAGGAGCAGCTGCGCGCCCTGGAGGTCCGCTGGAGCAAGGAGAAGCAGGGCCTCAATCGGGTCGGCGAGATCAAGGCACGGATCGACGAGCTGCGCGGCCACGCCGAGCGCGCTCAGCGCGACGGTGACTTCGAGACCGCCAGCCGGCTGATCTACGGCGAGATTCCGGCGTTGGAGGCCGAGCTCAAGCAGGCCGCCGAGACCGCGGAGAGCATCGACCCGATGGTGCGCGAGGAGGTCGGCCCGGACGAGGTCGCCGAGGTCGTCTCGGCCTGGACCGGCATCCCGACCGGCCGGCTGCTGGCCGGTGAGACCGGCAAGCTGCTGCGGATGGAGGACGAGCTGGGCCGGCGCCTGGTCGGCCAGTCCGCCGCTGTCACCGCGGTGTCCGACGCCGTGCGCCGTGCCCGCGCCGGCATCGCCGACCCCGACCGGCCCACCGGGTCGTTCCTGTTCCTCGGCCCCACCGGCGTCGGCAAGACCGAGCTCGCGAAGGCGCTGGCCGGCTTCTTGTTCGACGACGACCGCGCGATGATCCGCATCGACATGAGCGAATACGCTGAAAAGCACAGTGAAGCACGCCTTATCGGGGCGCCTCCCGGCTACGTCGGATACGACCAGGGCGGGCAGCTGACCGAAGCCGTCCGGCGCCGGCCCTACTCCGTCGTACTCCTCGACGAGGTGGAGAAGGCGCACCCCGAGGTGTTCGACGTGCTCCTGCAGGTGCTCGACGACGGCCGGCTCACCGACGGCCAGGGTCGGACCGTGGACTTCCGCAACACGATCCTGATCCTGACCTCCAACCTCGGCTCGGCGTTCGTCTCCGACCCGACGCTGGACGCGGAGAATCGGCGCGACTCGGTGATGAGCGTGGTGCGGCGGTCCTTCAAGCCGGAGTTTCTCAACCGGCTCGACGAGATCGTGCTGTTCGACGCGCTCGGCACCCACGAGCTGGCACGGATCGTGGACCTCCAGGTCGAGGCACTCGCGGCGCGGCTCGGCGAGCGCCGGATCACGCTGGACGTGACCGACGCCGCACGCAGTTGGCTGGCCGCGACCGGCTACGACCCGGTCTACGGCGCCCGGCCACTGCGTAGGCTGGTGCAAAGCGCCATCGGCGACCAGCTCGCCCGGGCACTGCTGTCCGGAGACGTCGTCGACGGCTCCGCGGTCACGGTCGACCGGGCCGGGGACGGCGACGCGCTGACGGTCGGCACCGCATGAGGGGATGACGTGGTGAGTGAGCAGTCCGGCCGGCGTCGAGGGAGACCCGACGCTGTCGTCAGGTCGGCGGTGCTGTCGGCCGGCGGCTCCATTGCCGTGCTGCTGGTGATCTTCTCCACGTTCGGCACCTTGCGCTCGGCATCGACCCTGCGCGAGCTCGAGCGTCAGCTCGCGGAACAGCAGCTGGTCGAGACCGGCGTGTCGGCGGCGCAGCTGGTGCAGGCGGTGCAGGTCGCGGCGATGGTGCTGGCCGCTTGCTGTGTGGTCGGAGTCGTGCTGGCGTTCTACGTGGTGCGGGGTCACCGGCCGGCTCGCATCGGTCTGTCGATCACGGGTATCACCATCCCGCTGCTCAGTTTGCTGGTGGGATGGGGTGGGCTGCTGGTGGGTCTGTTCACGACCTACGCCGCCGCGCTGCTGTGGAGACACGACGTACGCGCCTGGTTCAGGGAGGAACCCATGTCCGGTGACACGCCTCGAGACCCCTGGTCCGACGGCAACGATGACAGCTCCGACGGCCAGGCGCCGCAACCGGAGGAGGCGCCGGAGGAGCAGGCATCCCGGCCAGGCCCCTACTACGGCTACGGACAGCCCGAAGGCCGGCAGCCGCACGACTACGGCCAGCAGAGCTCGGGGCCGCAGACCTACGGCCAGCCCGAGGCTCCCGGCCCTGCGCAGGGCTACGGGCAGCCGCACCCTTACGGGCAGGAGCCGTCCGGGCCGCACACCTACGGTCGGCCGCCGGGACATGGTCGGCCGCAGGGTTACGGCCAGCCCTACGGGCAGCCGTACGAGCGGCCATACGGACCGCCGCCGGGCTACTACGGCGCGCCGAACCCGTTCGCCGCCGATCCGCACAAGCGCCCCGGCACCGTGGTGGGCGCGATGGTGATGACCTGGGTCGGCGTCGTCTTCCTCGTGCTGGTCGGGCTTGGTGCGCTGGCCTTCGCCAGCAGCGACCAGGTGCTCGACGCGTTCACCGCCGAGCTCGACGATCCCGCGTTCACCGCCGGCGACATCACGGTGGTGCTGCAGGTCGTCGGCGTGGCGCTGCTGGTCTGGGGCGTCATCGTCGGGGTGGTGTCGGTGTTCGCCTGGCGACGAGCGAAGTGGGCCCGTTACACGCTGATCGCGATGGGGGCCCTCTATGGGCTGCTGCAGCTGGTCGCACTGCTGGCGGGTGAGCTGGCCGTGATCTTCTCCATCGCCTATGTCGCGGTGGTCGTCGTCCTGCTGCTGGTCCCGAGGACGGGCGAGTGGTACGCCGCGAAGTCCGCGCCCCGTGGCTACGGCGGGCCCGGTGGTGGGTACGGTGGCGGCTACGGCCCACCGCCCCCGCCCGAGCGGCAGCAGCACAAGCCCTGGTGACCGAGGCAACACTGCGATCTCGCGGTGAGGTGCGGGTGAACAACCCCTCGCGGTGAGGTGCGGGCACGGTCCCTCGCGTCCCCTCGCGGCGAGATCGCAGGTTTGCCCCGCAGATGCTGCTCAGCGCACCGTGACCGGCACCTGCTGCACGCGGTTGTTGGCCATGCCCTCCACGTTCCACGCTGCCTGGTCCGGCTGGGTGTGCCCGTCCGCGTCCGTGGCCCGGCAGGCCAGCACGTGCTCGCCGGGCGTGGCCTCCCAGCTCCAGCGCCACTCCGCCCACGCGTAGCGGCTCGGCGCGGGTGCCACCTCGGCCTGCTGCCACTCGCCGTCGACGGCCACCTCAACCGAGACGACCGGGGCGGTCCCGCTCCAGGCCCGGCCCCGCACCGTCGTCGTACCCGCGGGCAGCACGCGGCGCCGGTGCGGGAAGTCGGGGAAGCCGGGCGGCACCATCAGCGCGCGCACCCGCATCCGGCTCACCGGCTCCCCAGGGTCGTCCTCGTCGGTCCTGAACCGATAGGTGCCGGTCTGCTGGAAGCCGTCGAAGGGCGTCGTCACCGCATCGATCTGCGTCAGCCACTTCACGCTGGTCATGCCGTACCAGCCGGGCACCAGCAGCCGCAGTGGCGCACCGTGTTGCGGCTCGAGCGGTCGACCGTTCATCGCCCACGCCACCAGCACCTCCTCGCGCGCCGTCTCCCGCAGCGGCAGGCTGCGCGCGTAGTCGTGCTCGACGTCGCCCTGCACACCGTGGTCGGCACCGGTGAACACGACCTCGACGGTGTCGTCGCGCACGCCGGCCGCCCGCAGCACGTGGTCCAGTGAGGTGCCCGTCCACTCCGCGGTGCCGATCGCCTCGTTCAGCCACGGCTGGCTGAAGGCACGCGGGCTCATCTGCGCCCGCCCGTTACCGGCACACTCCAGCGTCACGGCCTCGGTGCGCGAGGGCAGCGCCAGCACGTCGTCGAGGGACAGCGTCTGCGGCCGCTCGACGTTGCCGCCGATCCGCAGCTGCCAGGTCGCCGGATCGGTGTAGGGGATGTCGAAGTGCACCAGCAGGTAGTGCAGCCCGGTCGGGGTGAGGTCGTAGCGCAGCGCCTCGAGCGGCATCCCGCGGTTGCGGGTCGCGAGCTGGAGCTCCTCCAGACTGAAGGATGCGACCGTGGTCTCGCTCATGCCCTCCACGCTACGCGCCGACGTCTACCGCGGCACGGTCGCTGTGGACAACCGTTCGCGCGCGGACGCAGCAGCGGCGATGCTTGGTGTGCACGACCGGGAGGAGGCACCATGGGGACCGTGACCACGCTGCCGAGGGGACGAGCGCTGACCCGGCGCGACCTCGAGGCGATGCCCGATGACGGGCACCGCTACGAGCTCATCGACGGGACGCTCATTGTGACGCCGGCACCGTCACCCCGTCACCAGATGGTCGTGGCCGAGCTGCTCTACCTGCTGATGACCTCCTGCCCGCGCCACTTCCAGGTGCTCACCGCGCCGCTCGACGTCGCGATCTCCGACGACACGGTGCTGCAGCCCGACATTCTCGTTGCCCGGCGCGCCGATTTCACCGAGCGAGATCTCCCGGTTGCACCGGTGCTCGCCGTCGAGGTGCTCTCCCCCAGCACCCGCCGGGTGGACCTCACGCTGAAGCGGGCGCGCTATGAGGCGGCCGGCTGTCCGTCGTACTGGGTCGTCGACCCCGGCGGCCCCGCCCTCACCGTCTGGCAACTGCGCGCCAGCCAGTACCTCGAGGTCGGCAGCGTCGCCGGGGAGCAGGAGTACCACGCGACCGCGCCGTTCGGCGTGACGGTCTGCCCCGCACGCCTCGTCGGCTGATCCGCTGCCAAGGCACCGGCACGACAGTCAGCAGAGGTGCTGCAGTCGCTCGATCGCGCTGTCGAGTGCCGCGTCGGTCTTGCAGAACGCCCACCGCACCAGCGGCCGGCCGATGTCCACGTGGTCGTAGAAGGCCTGGTTGGGGACCGCGACGACACCGCAGCGCTCCGGCAGCGAGAGACAGAAGTCCAGCCCGTCGGTGCCACCGACCGAGCGGATGTCGGTGGTGACGAAGTAGGTCCCCTGCGGCCGGAACACCTCGAGGCCCGCGGCCTCCAGCCCCGCGCACAGCCGGTCCCGCTTGGCCTGCAGCGTCGCGCTCAGCTCGGCAAAGAACGCGTCGGACAGGCCGAGGCCGTGGGCGATCGCCGGCTGCAACGGCGCGCCGGAGGTGAAGGTCATGAACTGCTTCGCGAGGTAGATCGCGTGCGCGAGGTCCGGGCGGGCGCACACCCAGCCGATCTTCCAGCCGGTGAGCGAGAAGGTCTTGCCGCCACTGGAGATCGTGATGGTGCGCTCACGCATCCCCGGGTACGTCGCGAGCGGGCGGTGGGTGACTCCGTCGAAGGTCAGGTGCTCGTAGACCTCGTCGGTCGCCACCAGCAGGTCGTGCTCGATGGCGATCTCGGCAATGCCCGCCAGCTCGGCGTCGGTCAGCACGGTGCCGGTGGGGTTGTGCGGGGAGTTGATCATCAGCAGCCGGGTGCGGGGCGTCACGGCCGCGCGCAGCTCGTCCAGGTCGAGGCGGAAGTCCGGGGCGTGCAGGGTGACCGCCCGCCGGGTGCCGCCGGCCATCGCGATCGCCGCCGGGTAGGAGTCGAAGTACGGCTCCAGCACCACCACCTCGTCGCCGGGGTCGACCAGCGCCAGCATGGTCGCGGTGATCGCCTCGGTGGCCCCGGTCGTCACCAGCACCTCGGCCTCGGGGTCGAGCTCCATGCCGTAGAAGCGGCGCTGGTGGTCCGCGATCGCCTGCCGCAGCTCCGGCACGCCGTGTGCGGGGGCGTACTGGTTGCGGCCCTCGGCGATCGCGTCCATCGCCACCTGCCGGATCTCCAGCGATCCGTCAGAGTCGGGGAAGCCCTGGCCGAGGTTGATCGAACCCGTGCGCACGGCCAGTGCCGACATCCGACCGAAGATCGTGGGTGGGATGTCGTGCAGGCGGCTGCTCAGTCGTGGCTCTCCCATCCGGCGACCCTACGGTCAGAAGACGAACGGGCACCACGGCGCCGGCTCGTGCCGGAAGGCCGCCGAGAGGCGGCTCACCGTGCCCGGCGTGTGCTCGGTGACGAGGCCGGCGTCGGCCAGCGCGTGCAGCGACGTGCCGCCGAGGTAGCACGCGCCGAGCTCTCGTACGTCGAGGCTGATGTCGGCCGGAGCGTCGGTGCGCTCGCACTCGACCTCTGCTTCGTAGGCCGTCAACCGCCAGCGGCCGGCGTTCCACGGGCAGAACGGGTCCGCGACCTCGATGACGGACTCGACGGGTACGGCGTACGTGCGTGCCCGCAGCGCCGTCACGACGTCGACGACGCGGACGTACAGCGCGTCCCCCAGCTCCGGCTGCGCCCGCCGCGGGTCGACGAGCAGGTAGCGCAGCGGGTCGTCGGTCGGTCGGTTACGCATCCGGGTGGTCGTGATCAGGTCGAGGTTCAGCAGGTAACGCCAGGCCGCCGCGGCCGCCGCCGGGTCGAGCGCCTCCAGCTCGTGCACGACCGCGGTGCCCGCCGGGCCCGACCGGTCCCAGCTCTGCTTGGTGGCGTAACGGGCGTAGCCCCGCAGCCGGCCGGCGGTGTCCTCGACCAGCAGCGTGCGCAGCGGTGAGGCGCCGTCACGCCGGCTCTCCGGGTCGAAGATCCGGGCGTTGCGCCAGGTGTCGGTCTCCAACGCCAGCATGCCGGGGCGTCGCATCACCTGCCGGTCGTAGACCGGTTGCACGAGGTCGACCGACTTGCCGGTGTCGACCAGCCGCGCCCGCAGGTCGGCCGTGCCCGGCACGTCGTGCAGCCGGTGGTGGCCGTGCGGCACCGCCATCGTCATCGCTGAGCTGGCCAGGCCGTAGCCGTATCGCCCGTAGATCGGTGACTCCGACGCCCACAGTGCTGCGATCGGTTCGCGGCCCGCGGCACGGATGTCGTCGAGCTGGCGGCGCATCAGCCGGGTCAGCAGACCCCGCCTGCGGTGGGTGGGCAGCACGCCGACCCAGGTGACGCCTGCGGTCGGCAGGGCGGTGCCGCCGGGCACGGTCATCCGGAACGAGTACGCCGCCGCGGTGGCGACCGGCTCGTCGCCGTCGAAGGCCGCCAGCGTGCGGTCGAACTCCAGCAGGTCGCGCTCGACCGCGTGTACCTCGTCCGGATCGGGTGGCCCGGCGAACGCATGCTCGATCACCCGGGCGAATGCGTCGTACTCGTCCACCGAGACGGGACGGATAGGCAGCGTCATGGCGCCTTCCTAGCAGGGTGAGCGGCTACGGGTCACCTGGTTTGTGCCGACTCCGGGGCGCCCGCCCGCCAACAAGTAGAGTCCGCCCTTATGAGCGACCGGGACGCGCTGCTGCGCCACATCCAGGACAAGGCCGTCGTGCGCGGCACCGTGGTCCTGTCCTCCGGAGCCGAGGCCGACTACTACGTCGACCTGCGGCGGGTGACGCTCGACGCCGAGGCGGCGCCGCTGGTCGGCCGGGTGATGCGTGAGCTGACGGCCGACCTGGAGTACGACGCCGTCGGCGGGCTGACGATGGGCGCCGACCCGGTCGCGCTGTCCATGCTGCACGCCGACGGCCCGGCGCTGGACGCCTTCGTGGTCCGTAAGGCCGAGAAGACGCACGGTCTACAGCGCAGGATCGAGGGCCCCGACGTGGCTGGCCGGCGGGTGCTCGCCGTCGAGGACACCTCCACGACCGGCGGGTCGGTGCTGACCGCGGTCGCCGCGCTGCGCGAGGCCGGCGCCGAGGTGGTGGCGGTCGCAGTGATCGTCGACCGCGACACCGGGGCTCGCGAGTCGGTCGAGGCCGCCGGCGTGCCGTACCGCTGCGCCGTCGGGCTCGCGGAGCTGGGTCTGTGACCTGGGCCGCAGTGCCGGTGGCGGTGTCCGTGGCGGCGTCCGCCGCGGCGGGGACATCGACCGACTCCGAGGAGCTCGGCGGCATCGCCGGCTGGGCCGTCGACCTGATGGAGACCCTCGGTGGCCCGGGCGCCGGTGTCGCGATCGCGCTGGAGAACCTCTTCCCGCCGCTGCCGAGCGAGGTCATCCTGCCGGCCGCCGGCTTCACCGCGAGTCAGGGTGACTTCACCCTCGGCGGTGCGATCTTCTGGACCACGCTCGGCTCCGTGGTGGGCGCCCTGGTGCTGTACTGGCTGGGGGCCCTGCTGGGGGCTCGGCGGATGCGGCTGATCGCCGTACGCCTGCCGCTGGTCAAGCTCGACGACGTCACCAAGTCGGAGGAGTGGTTCGCCCGGCACGGCGGCAAGGCCGTCTTCTTCGGCCGGATGGTGCCGATCTTCCGCAGCTTCATCTCGATCCCGGCGGGCATCGAACGGATGCCACTGCTGCGGTTCCTGCTGCTGACGACGGCCGGCAGCCTGATCTGGAACACCATCTTCGTGCTGGCCGGCTACACGCTCGGCGAGAACTGGCACCAGGTCGAGGCCTGGGTGTCGCCGGTGTCCAACCTGGTGATCATCGCGGTGCTGGTCGCGGTGGCCTACTTCGTCGGCTCACGGCTGTTCCGGCGCTGGCGGGATCGACAGCCCGGCTGATGATGGAGCCGTCGGAGGGGTACGCCGTACCCGGCGTCGAGGTGGGAGTCGGGCCGCACCCGCAGCCGTGGCCGTCCGACGACCGGCTGGATCCGGCGTTGCTCGCGGAGGGTGACCGGCGCAACGTCGCCGACCGCTACCGCTACTGGCGGCTGGACGCGATCGTGGCCGACCTGGATCAGCGACGCCATCCGTTCCACGTCGCGATCGAGAACTGGCAGCACGACTTCAACATCGGCTCGATCGTGCGTACGGCGAACGCGTTCCTCGCGGCCGAGGTGCACATCGTGGGGCGGCGCAGGTGGAACCGCCGTGGCGCGATGGTGACCGATCGCTACCAGCACATCCGGCACCACTCCTCGCTGGCGGAGTTGGCCGGCTGGGCGCAGGAGGCGGGGGTGCCGACGTTCGGCATCGACAACCTGCCAGGGTCGGTGCCGCTGGAAAGCGCTCGGCTGCCCCGCTCGTGCATGCTGCTGTTCGGGCAGGAAGGCCCGGGTCTGTCCGACGCCGCCCGTGGGCTGTGCGGGTCGACGTTGTCGATCGCGCACTTCGGGTCGACCCGGTCGATCAACGCCTCGGCGGCGGCCGCGATCGCCATGCACGCCTGGGTCCGCTCCCACGCCACCCCCTGCGCGGACTGATCTAGGGTCGGGGCGTGGGGCGAAGGTTGCTGGTCATCGGTGGCGACGCCGCCGGCATGTCCGCGGCCTCGCAGGCACTGCGTCGCGCCACCTACCCCCTGGACACCGTGGTGGTCGAGCGCGGGCACTGGACGTCGTACTCGGCCTGCGGCATCCCGTACTGGATCGCCGGAGACGTCGAGCGCGCCGACAACCTGGTGGCGCGTACGGCAAAGGAGCACCGCGCCCGCGGCATCGACGTCCGACTCGGCGTCACGGCGACCGAGATCGACCTCGACCGGCAGCGGGTGCAGGTGCTGCGCGGCAGCGCGCCGGAGTGGCTGGACTTCGACGACCTGGTGATCGGCACCGGCGCCCGCCCGATCCGCCCCGACCTGCCGGGTGTTGACGCCGACGGCGTGCTGGGGGTGCAGAACCTCGACGAGGGCCAGCGGGTGCTCGACGTGCTCTGCGGTGCCCGTGAGGTGCAGCGGGCGGTGGTGGTGGGTGCCGGCTACATCGGCGTGGAGATGGCGGAGGCGTTGTGCGCCCGCGGGCTCGACGTCACCGTCGTGCAGCGCGGTCCGGAGCCGATGACCTCGCTCGACTCGAGGATGGGCGCCCACATCCGCGCTGCGCTGAACCGGCTCGGTGCCCAGGTGGTCTGCGGAGCCGAGGCGACCGGTTTCGACTCCGGTGCCGACGGCTGGGTGACGGGCGTCGTCGCCGGCGGTGCGACGTACCCGGCGGATCTGGTGGTGCTCGGCATCGGCGTGGCGCCGGCAGCCGAGATCGCCACCCGGGCCGGCCTGCCCACGGGCGCCAGCGGCGGCATCCGCACCGACGACCGGATGGCCGTGGCCGAGGGGGTGTGGGCCGGCGGCGACTGCGTGGAGGTCTGGCACCGGGTGAGCCGCCAGCACCGCCATCTGCCGCTCGGCACCCATGCCAACAAGCAGGGCCGGGTGATCGGCATCAACGTCACCGGCGGCGACACCACCGGCTGGGCGAGGTTCCCCGGAGCCGTGGGTACGGCGATCACGCGGGTCGGTGACCTCGAGGTCGCCCGCACCGGGCTGACCCGGGGACAGGCCGCCGCTGCGGGGTTCCAGACGGTGTCGGAGACGGTCGAGACCACGACGATCGCCGGCTACATGCCGGGCAGCGAGCCGATGCATGTGCTGCTCGTGGCCGAGTGCGGCACGGGCCGGTTGCTCGGTGCCGAGATCGTCGGGGGCAGGGGAGCGGCCAAACGCATCGACGTGTGCGCGATGGCGCTGTGGCAGCAGATGACCGTGGCCGAGCTGGCGATGACCGACCTGGCCTACGCGCCGCCGTTCTCCAGCGTCTGGGACCCCGTGCAGGTGGCGGCCTGGAAGGTCGCGGGCTCGGTCTGAGCCGGTCGCCACGGCCGCGCGTCGGTGCGTCGTGGCGGGGCATCGACGGTGCTCGCGACGGCGGGCAATACTGTCTGCCTGACAGTTCCCAGGACAGCACGCACTCGCTCAGGAGTCTTCGATGCCGATCGCCAGCCCGCAGATCTACGCCGAGATGCTCGACAAGGCAAAGCGTGAGCACTTCGCCTACCCCGCCATCAACGTCACGTCGTCCCAGACCCTGCATGCGGCGCTGCGCGGCTTCGCCGAGGCGGGCAGCGACGGCATCGTGCAGGTGTCGACCGGCGGTGCGGACTACCTGTCGGGGTCGACGGTCAAGGACATGGTCGCCGGATCGGTGGCGTTCGCCGCCTACGCCCGGGAGGTGGCGAAGAACTACCCGGTCAATGTCGCGCTGCACACCGACCACTGCCCCAAGGACAAGCTCGACGGCTTCGTCCGTCCGCTGCTGGAGATCTCGCGGGAACGGGTCGCCGCCGGCCAGGAGCCGCTGTTCCAGTCGCACATGTGGGACGGGTCCGCCGTGGAGCTGGAGGAGAACCTCTCCATCGCCAGAGAGCTCCTCGACCAGGCCGCGGCGGCCCACGTCATCCTCGAGATCGAGATCGGGATCGTCGGCGGCGAGGAGGACGGCATCGTCGGCGAGATGGACGAGAAGCTCTACTCCGCCCCCGGCGACGCCGTACGCGCCGCGGAGGTGCTCGGCATCGGTGACCGCGGCCGCTACATGGCAGCGCTGACGTTCGGCAACGTGCACGGGGTCTACAAGCCCGGCAACGTCCAGCTCCGCCCGGAGATCTTGCGCGAGGCGCAGCAGGCCGTGGCCCAGAAGATGGGGCTGGACGAGGGGGCGCGGCCGTTCGACCTCGTCTTCCACGGTGGCTCGGGCTCGCTGCCGGAGGAGATCCGCGAGACGCTCGACTACGGCGTGGTGAAGATGAACGTCGACACCGACACCCAGTACGCCTTCACCCGAGCGGTGGCCGGGCACATGTTCGCCGGCTACGACAAGGTGCTCAAGGTCGACAGCGAGGTCGGCGACAAGAAGTCCTACGACCCCCGCGCATGGGGCAAGGCAGCCGAGGCCTCGATGGCGGCCCGGGTCGTGCAGGCCTGCGAGAACCTCAGCTCCGCCGGCACCACAGTCTCCTGACGCGCCCGGCTGTGCCCCGCTCAGCTCAGCGCGTCCGCCGCCTCCGTGCTGGAGTCGCGCAGGAACGTCGCACACCGCTCGGCCTCCGGTGTCTCGCCGATCCGGTCGGCGGCCGCGGCCAGCAGCGCGAGGGCACGCAGGAACCCACGGTTCGGCTCGTGCGACCACGGCACTGGTCCGTGTCCCTTCCAGCCGTTGCGCCGGAGCGCGTCGAGCGCCCGGTGGTAGCCGACCCGTGCGTAGGCGTAGCCCTCGATGTCGCGGCCGGCGGACAGGGCCGCCTCGGCCAGGGTGGCCCACGCCAGCGACGACTCGGGGTGCGCGCGGGCGACCTCGACGGCATCCTGGCCGTTGGCGAGCGCCCCGGCCGCAGGGTCGACGGGCAGCAGCGTCGCGGGCGGTTCGGGCATGAGATTCGGATGCGTCATGCCCCCATCCTGGCTCACCGCATCCACCGAGCCGACACCGACCGTGGCCACGGTGCCGGAGTCGTCCCCTGCTTCGACTCCGGCATCGCGGCCACCTCGCTGACCATGATGCCCTAGTCGACCCCCATCGTGCTGGTGTTCTGCCCCAGGTGTTCTAGTCGGGGAAGCACGCGCTAGTCGGGGAGCACGATCTGCAGCACCTGCGGCTCGACGTGCCACGAATGGTCGATCTCCGGGCCGTAGACCTCACCGTCGGCATTGCAGTAGAAGTCCTGCCCGCTGATCCGGATCGACGCGGCACGCAGCGCGAGCACGTCGTCGCGCTCCTGGTGCAGCCCCCGCAGCAGCTGCACCGTGTAGCCGAGCTTCGCCCACGGGCTCGTCGCGTAGCTGATCACCAGGTCGGCCCTGCCGTCGGCCAACCGGGCGTTGGGGAGCAGCTCGGTGCCGCCGCCGACATGCGAACCGTTGCCGAGCGCGACCTGGATGATCGGCCGGGCGAAGTCGGCCACGACCTCGCCGTCGGCCTGGACATGCAGCCGGAGGCCACCGGTGTTGAACCCCGCGATCAGCGCCCCGAAGGCGTAGCCGAGCTTGCCGAGCCGGCTCTTCCACTTGTGCGCGGCACGTCCCGCCTCCGCGCCGATCCCCACATGTACGGCGTTGACGACGACCTCGCCCACGCAGTTCACCAGCAGGTCGACCTTGTAGACCTCGCCGGTGACTGCGAGCCGGGCAGCCTCCTCGGTGTCGAGTGGGATGCCGGAGCCTCGGGCGAAGTCGTTGCCGGTGCCCATCGGCACCAGCGCCACGGTCGTCGAGCTCAGCTCGTTGCGCCGGTGCAGCGCCGCGACCACGGCATGGAGGCTGCCGTCACCGCCCGCGACCACGATCCGGCGACCACCTCGTCGATGCAGGACACCGTCGAGCTCGCCCGGATTCGACGTCCGGGCGACCTCCACGTCGGCCGCCGAGCGCAGCACCGCGAGCGCCGACTGCAGCGCCTCGTCATCGGAGGTGCCGGCCTCGGCGTTGGTGATGAGCAGGAGCGAGTCCACGGCGTGACCATACATGTCCGGCACCACAGCCTGATCCGTTATCGTTACGTCGCAAAGAGCCCCGCGATGCGCTTGCACGCGGGGTTCGCCATTGAGGTCTCCAGTGACGTGGTTTTCGACCGCACCGCCGGTCGGGGCCGCCGTGACAGGAAGGTGCGGCAGATGCCTGCGATCGTACTGGTCGGCGTCCAGTTCGGCGACGAGGGGAAGGGCAAGGCGACCGACGCGTTGGGCAAGGACGTCGACTACGTGGTGAAGTTCAACGGTGGCAACAACGCCGGCCACACGGTGGTCGTCGACGGTGACAAGTACGCGTTGCACCTGCTGCCGTCGGGCATCCTGACGCCAGGCTGCACCCCGGTTATCGGCAACGGTGTCGTGGTCGACCTCGGTGTGCTGTTCGAGGAGATCGATGCCCTGCAGGCCCGCGGCGTCGACTGCTCCGCGCTGCGGGTGTCGGCCAACGCGCACGTCATCGCGTCGTACCACCGGACTCTCGACAAGGTCACCGAGCGATTCCTGGGCAAGCGCAAGATCGGCACTACCGGCCGCGGCATCGGTCCGGCGTACGCCGACAAGATCAACCGGGTGGGTGTCCGGGTCCAGGACCTGCTCGACGAGGGCATCCTGCGGCAGAAGATCGAGGGTGCTCTGGATCAGAAGAACCATCTGCTCGCCAAGGTCTACAACCGCCGCTCGATCGGTGTCGACGAGGTCGTGGAGGAGCTGCTCGGTTACGTCGATCGGCTGCGGCCGATGGTCTGCGACACCGGTCTGGAGCTGACCCGCGCCCTCCAGCGTGGCGAGACCGTGCTGTTCGAGGCCGGACAGGCCACCATGCTCGACGTCGACCACGGGACCTACCCGTTCGTGACGTCGTCGAGCGCGACGGCGGCGGGCGCCTGCACCGGCTCTGGGGTGCCGCCCAACCGGATCGACCGGGTCATCGCGGTCGTGAAGGCCTACACCACCCGGGTCGGCGAGGGGCCGTTCCCGACCGAGCTCGTCGACGACGACGGCGAGGCGCTGCGTACCGCGGGCGGAGAGTTCGGCACGACGACCGGCCGCCCGCGCCGGTGCGGCTGGTACGACGCTCCGATGGCTCGCTATGCGGCCCGCGTCAACGGCGTCACCGACTTCGTGCTGACCAAGCTCGACGTGCTCACCGGGTGGGAGCAGATCCCGGTCTGCGTCGCCTACGACGTCGACGGTGTCCGCCACGACGAGATTCCGATGACGCAGTCGGAGTTCCACCACGCCAGGCCGATCTACCAGATGTTCCAGGGCTGGAGCGAGGACATCTCCAAGTGCCGCGCGTTCGGCGACCTGCCTGCGGCGGCGCAGGATTACCTGCGCGCGCTGGAGAGCATGTCGGGCGCGCCCTTCTCCGCCGTGGGAGTGGGGCCCGGGCGGGACGAGACCATCGTGCTGCGCGAGCTGCGCTGAGCGGGTCGGCTGCGGTCGTCGGGGCCTGCTGCTCGCCCGGCCTCCCGCCGTCCGTGATGCATGACAGCCCGGTGGGGTGGGCAGGATCGGAGTCGTCCGCGAAGTTCAACCTTCAAGGAGATTCTCGTGACGACGAACGTGGCTGTCATCCACTACAGCTCGACCGGCAACGTGCACGCACTCGCCCAGGCCGAGGTCGACGGTGCGCAGAAGGCAGGCGCTGAGACCAGGCTGCTCAAGGTGGCAGAGCTCGCCCCGGCAGAGGCCATCGAGGCCAACGAGGAGTGGAAGGCGCACGCCGAGGCGACCCAAGATCTGGCCGAGGCGTCCCCCGACGACATGCTGTGGGCCGACGCCGTGATCTTCGGGTCACCGACCCGCTACGGCGCGATGACGAGCCAGCTCAAGCAGTTCATCGACCAGCTCGGTCCGCTGTGGGCGGAGGGCAAGCTGGTGGACAAGGTCTACTCCGCGTTCACGTCGAGCCAGACCAACCACGGCGGGCAGGAGAGCACGATCCTGTCGATCAACAACGCGTTCTACCACTGGGGCGGCGTGATCGTCGGTCCCGGGTACGCCGACCCGATCCAGTTCGAGCACGGCAACCCCTACGGTGCCTCGCACGTCAGCGGCGCCGGCGGTCCGGGGAGGGTCGAGACCGAGGCGGCTCGTTTCCAAGGCCAGCGGGTCGCCCAGATCGCCACCGCGCTCAAGCGTGGCCTGAGGGCCCCGGACTGACTCCACTGGGCGCCGTTCCTCCAGTCCCGGATTGGCACGGGGTGGCCCCGTGCCAATAGGTCCGTCGCGGGGCCACCCCGTGCCAATCCGGCGGGGCGTTAGGCTTCGGCGGCGTGAAGGCACTCGTGATCGGATCCGGCGGACGCGAACACGCCCTCGCGCTCGCGCTGCACCGTGACCCCGAGGTGGCCGAGGTGCATGTCGCGCCCGGCAACCCGGGCATCGCCGGCTGCGCCACCGTGCACCAGGTCGATCCGCTCGACGGCACTGCCGTGGCCGACCTGGCGCAGCGGCTCGACGCCGACCTCGTGGTCATCGGCCCGGAGGCGCCGTTGGTCGCCGGCGTCGCCGACGCCGTACGCGAGCGTGGACTCGCCTGCTTCGGCGCCGGCGCGGACGCCGCTCGGCTGGAGGGCTCGAAGGCCTTCGCCAAGGACGTGATGGCCGCCGCGGGCGTGCCGACCGCAACGGCTCGGATCTGCGACACCACCGCGGCGGCCGAGGCGGCGCTGGACGCGTTCGGCGCGCCGTACGTGGTCAAGGACGATGGTCTCGCCGCGGGCAAGGGCGTCGTGGTCACCTCCGACCGCGACGAGGCGCTGGCGCATGCGCGGCTCTGCGGCCGCGTCGTGATCGAGGAGTTCCTCGACGGCCCGGAGGTGTCGCTGTTCGCGGTCACCGACGGCAGCACCGTCGTACCCCTGCTGCCGGCGCAGGACTTCAAACGCGCAGGCGACGGAGACGTCGGCCCGAACACCGGCGGCATGGGGGCGTACGCACCGCTGGCATGGGCGCCCACCGGCCTCGTGCACGACGTCACGGCCGAGGTGCTCCAGCCGACCGTCGACGAGATGGCCCGCCGGGGCACGCCGTTCACCGGGCTGCTCTACGCGGGACTCGCCCTGACCGCGCGCGGCGTCCGGGTGGTGGAGTTCAACGCCCGGTTCGGCGACCCCGAGACGCAGTCGCTGCTGGCGCTGCTGTCGTCGTCGGTGTTCCGCCTGCTGCACGCCGCCGCGACCGGCCGCCTCGATGAGCTCGGAGCACCGCGCTGGCGCGACGGCTCCGCTGTCACGGTCGTGCTGGCGGCGCAGGGATACCCGGAGTCGCCCCGCACGGGAGACCCGATCACCGGCATCGAGGTCGCACAGGAGATGGCCGACGTCGACGTCTTCTGTGCGGGTACGGCGGTCGTCGACGGCGAGCTGGTGACGGCCGGCGGGCGGGTGCTCGCGGTCACCGGGGTAGGCACAGACCAGGCGAAAGCCCGCGCCCACGCGTACGCAGGGGTGCACGCGATCGACTTCGCCGGGGCGCACTACCGCGGTGACATCGCGCCGGCCGCCGCACCGACGGCGGCCGAGACCGGCGGCCGCTGACGGGGGCCCCGTCGCTGCCCTCGACTAAGGTCACTGTCCAGCCCGGGGGACTGAGCCGACGAGACGGAGCATCCGATGACCGCGCAACGACGACCTGCACGATCTGTGCCACGGCGATCGGGGGTGTGAGGTGAACGGTCCACCAACCCTGCTCGACTGGACCGGCAACCTGTGGGACGGCTTCCAGGTCACCGTGCTGGTGACCGTCCTCGGGGCGCTGCTGATGTTCGCGCTGTCGCTGGTGCTGGGGCTGATGTCGCGGTCCGAGCACATCGCGGTCCGGGGCGTCGCGCGTGTCGTGATCGAGTTCTTCCGCGGCACCTCGCTGCTGATCCAGCTGTTCTGGCTGTTCTTCGCGCTGCCGCTGCTGGGGATCAGGCTGGACCCGCTGTTCGCCGGCGTGCTCGCGCTGGGTCTCAACTACGGCGCCTACGGCGCAGAGGTGGTGCGCGGCTCGATCAACGCCGTACCCGGGCCGCAGTGGGAGGCTGCGGTCGCCCTCAACCTGTCGCGCTGGCAGCGGATGCGGCGGGTGATCTGGCCGCAGGCGGTGGCGCTGATGATCCCGGCCATGAACAATCTGTTCATCCAGCTGCTCAAGAGCAGCCCGCTGCTCTACGCGATCACGGTCGTCGACCTGCTGAACAGGGGTGAGGCGTTTCGGTTCGCCGGCGGGAACGTCGCCGCCATCTACATCACCCTGCTGGTGATCTACTTCGTGCTGGCCTACTTCTTCACGTTCCTGTTCGGAGTCGCCGAGATCCGGGCCAAGGCACGGCTCGGGCAGCACGAAGGGCTGGGCAGCGCGCTCCGACAGCTGGTCGGCTCCCGCAGCCTGGAGCACGAGGGGGCGCGGCGATGAACGAGGCGATCTGGGACTGGGGCTATGCGCTGAGCACCCTGCCGGAGCTGCTGGAGCATTTCGCGAAGTTCACGCTCGTCGCGACCGTCCTGGGCACGGCGCTGGGCGCCATCCTCGGCCTGGTGTTCACGCTGGTACGTCGTGCGCGGACGCCGGTGCTGTCCCAAGCGACCACAGTGTTCATCGAGTTCGTCCGCAGCACACCGTTGCTGATCCAGCTCTTCTTCCTCTACTACGTGCTGCCCGACGTCGGCCTCACGCTGTCGGCGATGACGGCCGGCGTGGTCGGCCTCGGCGTGCACTACGCGTGCTACTACACCGAGGTCTACCGAGCCGGGATCGACGCGGTGCCGGTCGGGCAGTGGGAGGCGAGCACCTCGCTGCACCTGTCCCCGGCGCGCACCTGGCGCCGCGTCATCCTGCCGCAGGCGGTGCGTAACGTGCTGCCGTCGCTGGGCAACTACGCGATCTCGATGTTCAAGGAGACGCCGTTCCTCGCTCTGATCACCGTGCCCGAGCTGGTGCATACCGCGCGGGCGATCGGCAACGACACGTCGGAGTACCTCGAACCCCTCACGATGGCCGGACTGGTGTTCCTGGTGGCCAGCTATCCGACCGCACTGCTGCTGCGCCGGCTGGAGCGGCGGCTGGAGACCTCCCCGGTGGCCTGAGCCACGTGCTGCCAGAGCGGGCCGGCACCCGGCTCAGGTGCCGGCTCTCGCCCTCGTGTGCAAGTGGTCAGCCCTTTGTCTTGCAGAGCTCCTCGGTGGTCGCGTCGCGGGCGGCGTCGGCGTCGAAGCCCCACTTGGCCAGGATGTCCTCGAACTCCTGGGTCTTCTTGAACGCCTTCAGCTCCTCGTTGTACTTGGCCTGGAACTCCTTGTCCGACGGCCGGAACGCCGCGCCCGAGCCGGTCTTGGGGAAGGCCTCGAGCGGCTCGGTGATCTCGAAGTCGCCGTTCTGCTGCTCCTTGAGCGCCTGCAGCGACAGGGTCGGCAGCAGGATCGCGTCGACGCGGCCGTCGTCGAGGCCCTGCAGGGCGTCTGGTGCCCGCGGGTAGGTCTGCAGCTTGCTCTCCGGCACGCCCAGCGACTTGGCGGTCTTGAGCTCGAAGCTGCCGGCGAGTGCGGCGACCGTGACGTCGGAGTTCTTGACGTCCTCGAGCGTGGAGATGTTCTTCGGATTGCCCGGCGGCAGCGCGAACGACTCGGTCGACACGATCACCGGCGAGGAGTAGAGGACCGCGTCACACCGTGACGTGTTCATGAACAGGCCGGCCGCCACCATGTCCCAACGATTGGCGGTGAGGCCGGGGATCATCGAGTCGTAGGCGGTCTCGACGGCCTCGACCTCGGTGATGCCCATGCGGTCCAGCACCGCCTTGGCCACGTCGGGTGCGGCACCGGTCAGCTCGCCGTCGGCCGTCAGCTTTGTGTACGGCGGCTCGTTGCCGATCGCGATCCGAATCGGCTCGCCCGACTCGGCCCGTTCCATCAGCCCGGACGTGGACTCGCCCGTGCCCGGCTCTGTGCTGCTGCAGGCTCCGAGCAGCGAGCTGCTCCCGACGGCCACGAGCCCGGCGGCTGAGTAGCGCAGCAGGTCGCGGCGGCTGAGTCGGCGGTTCTGCGATTCCGTCACGAGGTCACTCCGTTCGCTCCATCAGGTTATGAACCCGATGACCATACCTAAGCCCGGCATCGACCCCCGCGGATCGTTACCGGACCGATGCCCGGTCGCCCCACACGCTAACGACGCTGGGCCAACGAGCCAGCGTCGTTAGCGTGGCCTTGATAAGAGCCGTTATCGAGCACTTCTGCACTGTGTCCGTTGGGTTGCCCTAGGGTCTCAAGCCAAGGCCACAGGTACGACGGTGAGGGGAGCGGAGCGATGACACAGCCACTGGCACTTGAGCTCAGCCTTGCCGACGTCGCGGCGCTGTGTCACGTGCAGCGACCCGTCGTCACCATGTGGCGCAGACGCAGCGAGGCGACCGCGTGGCCGTTTCCTCAGCCCGTCTCGTGGGTCCGAGGCGAGGAGCGTTTCGACGTTGCCGCGGTAGTCGAATGGTTGGAGAGGACCGGCCGAGGCAACAACCCGGACTTTCGTGCCGACGCGGCCGGCTTCGCCAAGCCGACCGGGCTCGGGACCCTGGACGACACCGTCGTCAACCAAGGACTGGCGGCTTTGCTCTGTCTCAAGGTCATCACCGGAGAGGACCTCTCCGCTCATCCGGCCGCGACGGTGCTGGATCTGGCTGACGACGCTGACCCCGATGACGTGTTCCTGCGCCGAGAGGTGGAGGCACTCGATGACCGACTGACAGCCTGTGCCGGCTTCGCGGACCTGCTGGCTGATGCTGCCTACAGTTCCGCGGAGGCGTTCGAGCG